>MNEF01000118.1:10716-12271 GCA_001917535.1 Candidatus Rokubacteria bacterium 13_1_40CM_69_27 | reverse complement strand
CTCGGCGCGGTGATGGGGGCCAAGCGGCTCAAGGCCATCGTCGCGCGCGGCTCGAAGCCGCCGGCGGCGATCGACAAAGACCGCGCCAAGGGCCAGCTCGTGTGGTTCAAGGAGCACTACGACCGGGCCAAGGACCGCTTCCACCAGCTCGGGTCGTCCAGCGCCGTGATGGCCCTCGAGGCCTCCGGTATCCTGCCGACGCGCAACTTCCGCGACGGTTCCTTCGAGCATGCCCGCGCCATCAGCGGCCAGACGATGCGCGACACCATCCTGGTGCACCGTGGCACTTGCTACGCCTGCGCCGTCGCCTGCAAGCGCGAGGTGGAGGTCAAGGACCTCGGGGTGACGCCGAAGTACGGCGGCCCGGAGTACGAGACGCTCGCCGCCTCCGGCTCGCTCTGCGGGGTGAGCGACCTCAACGCGCTGGCCCTCATCAACCAGCTCTACGCCCAGTACGTGCTCGACTCGATCTCCACCGGCGCCGTCATCGCCTTTGCCATGGAGTGCTACGAGCACGGCATCATCACCAAGGAGATGACGGGCGGGATCGAGCTCACCTGGGGCACCGCCGACGCCGTGGTCCAGATCGTGCACCTGATCGGCAAGCGGGAGGGCATCGGCCGCCTGCTGGGTGAGGGCGTCAAGCGCGCGGCCGCCGAGCTCGGCTCCGGGGCCGAGCGGTTCGCGCTCCACGTCAAGGGGCAGGAGCTGCCCATGCATGATCCGCGGGGCAAGAAGGGGCTCTCGCTGGCCTACGCGCTCTCCCCGACCGGCGCCGATCACATGGAGGCGCCGCACGATCCGCTCTATGCCGGCTTCCACGCCCAGGGCCACCCAATGGGGGTGCTGGGGCTCATCGAGCCGCTCGATCCGCTCACGCTCGACGCCAAGAAGGTGCGGGCGTTCTTCGAGACGCAGAAGGTCTGGTCGAGCTACAACTCCATCGGCATGTGTGACTTCGTCGGCACGCCCCTCAACGGCCTCGAGCTGGAGCCGCTGGTCAGCTACATCAACGCCGTGACCGGCTGGAACATGAGCCTCTACGAGCTCATGAAGGTCGGCGAGCGCAACAACACGCTGGCGCGCCTGTTCAACTCCCGCGAGGGCTTCACGCCCGACGACGATACCCTGCCCCCGCGGATGCACGAGGGCATCGGCAACGGTCCGCTCAAGGGCCAGTCGATCGACCGCGACGAGTTCCTGGCCGCCCGCCGGACCTACTACCAGATGGCCGGCTGGGACCCGGAGACGGGCCAGCCGACGGCCGCCAAGCTGGCGGAGCTGGGGCTGGAGGACGCGGTCAAGAGCTGACGCGACTGCCTGATCAGACGGCGGGCCGGTCCACCTCCTCGAGGAAGGAGAGGTCCGGCTGATCGGCGACGCCGGCCCGCTTCATCGTCTGGCGCAGGTCAGCTGACGGGGCGAACTGGCGGGCCTTGTCGGCACTCTCCCACTCGAAGAGGATCACGAGCGCGTTGGGGTCGTCGAGGTTGCGGAAGAGCCGACCACCCTGAGAGCCGGCGGCGCGGCGCGCGGTTCCGTGCGCGTCGAAGAT
>MNEF01000118.1:0-10558 GCA_001917535.1 Candidatus Rokubacteria bacterium 13_1_40CM_69_27 | reverse complement strand
GCCATACCACGACTGTAGTCGTAGTAGAATTCGCCGCAGTGTCGGAAAGGGGGAACCGTATGCAGCACCGGACGCTGGGAAGGAGCAGGCTGGAGGTGTCGGCCATCGGGCTCGGCCTGATGTCGATGTCAGGCGTGTACGGCAAGGGCGACGACGCGGAATCCATCGCCGTCATCCATCACGCCCTGGACGGGGGCATCAACTTCCTCGACTCCTCCGACATGTATGGCTGGGGCCAGAACGAGGAGCTGCTGGGGCGGGCGATCCGGGGCCGGCGCGACCAGGTCGTGCTCGTCACCAAGTTCGGTCAGGTGAAGAACCCCGCCGGGGGCGGCAATCTCGTCAATGGACGGCCCGAGTACGTCGAGCAGGCCTGCGACGCGAGCCTCCAGCGTCTCGGCGTGGAGGTGATCGACGTCTATTTCCAGCACCGCGTGGACCGGAGCGTGCCCATCGAGGACACGATGGGCGGGATGGCGCGGCTGATCGAGCGGGGCAAAGTGCGCTCCCTCGGGCTGTGCGAGGCGAAGCCGGCCACCATCCGTCGAGCCCACGCCGTCCACCCCCTGGCCGCGGTCCAGAGCGAGTACTCGCTCCTCTATCGCACCGAAGCGGAGGAGACGCTCGCCACGTGCCGCCAGCTCGGCATCGGCTTCGTCGCGTACTCGCCGCTCGGGCGCGGTTTCCTCACGGGCAGGATTCAGAGCCCCAGCGACCTCCCAGAAGGTGACCGGCGCCGCGAGCACCCCCGCTTTCAGGACTCGAACTTCTTCCACAACCTGGAGCTGGTGCACCGTATCGAGCAGATCGCCAAGGACAAGGGGTGCACGCCCGCGCAACTCGTGCTGGCGTGGCTCCTGGCCCAGGGCCGGGACGTCGTGCCCATCCCTGGCACCAAGCGGAAGAGCCGCGTCGACGAAAACCTCGGCGCGCTGGACGTGCGGCTCGACGCGCGCGACGTCGAGCGGATCTCGGCCGCCGTTCCCCCCGGTGCCGCCGCCGGCTCGCGCTACCCGGAGCCCCAGATGAAGGGGGTGTACCTCTGAGCCCCGGCGCGCCGGGCGACGGCTCTTGCGTTCAGCGGAGGAACCTGCTCTGCTATCCGCCGCCGACCAAGCGCCCGCAGGAGGTCACGATGAACGCCCAGCGATGCGTCGCCCTCACCCTGCTCCTCGCGGTCTTCACGCTCGTCTCGGTGGCGGACGCGCAGATCGCGGTTTCGGCCAACGACAACAAGGCCGTCCTCGTCAACGGCGCCGTCAAAGTGGTCTCGAGCCCGCCGCCCGACACGGTCGCGATCATCGACCTCAAGGCCGGCTCGCCGCGGGTCGTCGGCGAGATCCAGGCGCCGGTGAGCGTGGTCGGCCCGCCCGTCAGCGTCGCCCTCACGCCGGACGAGAGCCTGGCCCTGGTGACGGCGGCGATGAAGGTCGACCCCGCCGATCCCACGAAGCAGGCGCCGGACAACCGGCTGTCGGTGATCGACCTCAAGGCCTCACCGCCCCGGGTCATCGCCACGCTGGAGACCGGCAAAGCGCCGTCGGGGATCTCCATCAACCGTCAGGGGACGCTGGCCCTGGTGTCGAACCGCACGGACGGCACCGTCTCCGTCTTCACCATCCAGGGCAAGACGGTGGCGCCGGCCGGGACCGTCGAGGTCGGCGGCCCCAAGGCGGGCGGAGGCCACGTGGCCATCACCCCTGACGGCAAGACCGCCCTCGTCACGCGGGACGCCGACCACAAGATCTCGGTGCTCTCCATCGAGGGGACCAAGGTGGAGTACACCAGGCGCGACATGACGGCAGGAGTGCGGCCGATCGCGCTCGACATCGCGCCCAGCGGCGCCTTCGCGGTCGTGGCCAACATCGGACAGCCCACGGGCGACATCGACACCGTGAGCCTCATCGATCTGAAGGCCCAGCCACCACGGGTGGTGGACACGATCAGCGTAGGCGGACAGAGTCCGGAGGGTATCAAGATCTCGCCGGACGGCTCCGTCATCGCCGCCGTCGTGCAGAACGGAAGCAACAGGCCGAAGGAGTCGCCGTTCTACAACGACGGCGGCAAGCTGGTGCTCCTTCGCGTGACGGGCAGCTCGCTCTCGAGGATCGCGGAGGCGCGCATCGGCCACTGGCCGCAGGGCGCCGCCTTTTCGCCCGACGGCAAGACGATCCTGGTCGGCAACATGGTCGAAAAGGACTACTGGGTGTTCCAGTGGGACGGCAGGACGCTGCGCGACACCGGCCAGCGCGTCAAGATGAATGGCGGCGCGGCCGCCATCCGGACCGCCGAGAAGTAGCGGCGATCTCCTAGCGAGCCACGGCGGACGCGGCCGGGATCGCGCTGGCCGCGAGCGGCCGCTCGGTCTGGGGGCCGCGGAGCGCCACGGTGACCCGCAGGGCCCGCAGGCCATGGACGCCCTGGAACTCCTCGAGCTCCAGGTCCTCGACCTCCCCGCTCAGGTAGCCGAGGTGCTGGAGGTACTCGATGTAGCCGCGGTACTCCAGCGCCTCGCCGGGCTGAGCGTAGACGATCGCGATCTTACCGGGCTGGGTCACGCGCTCGGTCGCGCCCTTGACCACCGCCTTGTCGATCCGCTTCTTGACGATCTCGTAGCGGATGTCGTAAGCGCCATCCACGTCGAAGCGCTTCTCGTCGAAACGGAACCGGATCGAGAGCGGGGCGTGCTGGACGAGGATCAGGTGCGTCGTCTGAAGCGGCACCGGGAGGTTCTTCGTGAGCTGGTCCGCCCGGGCGGCGATGCCGCACACGACCATGAGCTGCCAGAGCCGGAGATTCTTCAGATACAAGGGATCGAACCGGCCGTCCTCCACCAGCGCGGCGCCGATGTAGATCTGGTGATCGACCCCGTCCGTCTTCTGCTTCTCGAAGTAGTGCGGGAACATCCCCTGGGCGGCCTGTTCCTCGAGATCCAGGTATGACGAGATCGTCTCGGTGAGGCGCGTGACGCTCTCCTCGAACACGCGCCGCTGGCGATAGACGGACCGGAGCCGCGGGTCGACAGCCGCCCGGTACGCCTCGATCCGGGCCCGCACGCCGGGCCCGAACTCCTGGAGGCGATCGAACAGGCGCTCGACATCCGATCTCAGGAACGAGATGACGCCCACCTCGCCGCCCGAGGCGAGGCCGGTTTCGATCTGGACGACGTGCTTGTCGATCCGGTAGAGGAGCTCGTCCAGCACCGGCAGCCCCCGGGCCCGGTGCGCCGCCTGGACCACGTCCTTGGCCAGCTGGAGCTGGGCGAGAAGGTCGTGCCGGATGGCCAGCGCCCGCTGGGTCGAGGAGCCGCGGATGTCCGAGAGCGCGTAGAGCGGGTACACCTTCTCGAAGACGATCGGCTCCAGCTCGAGGCCGCCACCGTCGCCGTGGCGGTCGAGGCTGTCGAGCACCGCCTTGCGGAACCGCCACTCAACCACCGGGTGGATCGCCGTGAACTTCTCCTTGATCTGGGTCTGGATGCGAGCGTTCAGCTCCTCCATGCTCCGCTGCACCGCCATGGAGAAGAGCGGCAGCACCTCGTGCAGCTTCGGCAGGTGCGTCGCGTCCAGGTCCCGAGGGTGGGGAGAGCCGAGGCCGATCGTGCCGATCACCCGGTCCTGGTAGCGCAGGGGCGCGACGATCATGCTGCGGGCGCCGCTGCGGATCATCTCGTCCTCGATCGGCGTCCGCTGGGCCAGGGCGGACAGGTCCTCGATGATCAGCGGCTCGCCCCGGAGCACCGCCTGCTCGTAAATCGAGCCGGCGAACTCGGAGGTCTTGTGGTGGGCGGAGTCGGCGAAGATGCAGGCGTGCTGGTGGCGGACGCCACTGTTGAGCAGGAGCACGCGGTCGCCGTCGAGGGCGGCCAGCCCGAAGCGCAGCTCGGGACGCCGGAAGAGCGTCCGCAGCTTCGCTTGCAGGCCGAGGAACTTGGCGTCCGAGACGATCGACTCCCGGTCGATGAGGTCGCGCTTGAGCGCCGAGAGGACGGCCTCGTCGGTGACCTCGACCGCCTTGAAGATCGTGACGCCGCGGAGCACGAACCTCTCCGGCGGGAGCACCTCCCGCAGCGTAGCGGCGTCGAGGATGTCGGCGTGGAGGCGCTGCTTCAGCGCCTCCGTGAGGGGCGGCAGGGGGCCGACGGGCTCCACGTCGACGAACTGCGAGTCGATCAGCAGTCGGAAGTGGCGTTCGAGCCCGGTCTCCGGGTCGGCGACGGTGATGATGAAGGGATAGTCGACGGCGATCTCGACGCCGTAGACCCGGCGCAAGACCAGGGCGTAGGCATTGGCCAGCCGGATCACGCCCAGCATGTGATCGTCGACGTTCACCTTCCCCTGGAAGGTACCGTCCTCGGCCATGAGCAGGCGCCGCATCGAAGGCGTGGCGTAGAAGCCGCGCAGGTGGAAGGGCAACAGCGCCGCGCCGTACTCCTGCTCCGAGGAGGCCGGTGGGAAGACCGCGGTCATGAGCAAGTCGACGAGTTCTCGATGTCGCTCGATGATGGCGATGTCCTCGATCGTCTGCAGCAGCTCGGGCGCCCGTCCGACCTCCTCGCTGATGATCCGGGCCAGCCTCCCCTTGGCCGATCGGTCGTCGGCGAGGGTCCGCGCCCAGAAGGCGACCAGCGGCGCCAGGCTCAGCTCGCACCTGAATGGGAAGCTCTCCAGGTCCGAGCCGAGCGGGAGCCCCTGACCGATGCTCTTCATGGCGCTGCCATTGTAGCAGGCCACTCCAGCCCGATCGCCACCGCCTGGCGTGTCACCGCGTCAACACAGAAACGCCGGCGTGACCAGAACGTCATCGACCGGACGCGGGCTCCCCGGTAACTTCGCGAGAAACCGCGGCGGTGGGCGCGCTCGGACGTTGGCACTCGCGCTGCAGGACGTGTCATTGATGCGGCAGCGCTACCACTTCTCGGGCATCGCCGGCGCCGGGATGAATCCTCTCGCCCAGCTCATGCGCGCCCGCGGTCACGAGGTCCAGGGCTCGGACCGCTCCTTCGACCAGGGCAAGAACCAGGAGATTGCGGCCCGCCTCCGCCAGCTCGGCATTGCCGTGAAGCCCCAGGATGGCACGGCCGTGGCGTCGGCGATCGACCGCTTCGTCTTCTCGACGGCCGTCGAGGCGGACACGCCCGAGATGCGCGCGGCGCGCCAGCTCGGGATCGAGCTGGTGGCCCGGCCGGCGCTGCTGGCGGAGGTCGTCAACTCGGGCAGGCCCGGGGTCGCCGTGGCCGGCACCAGCGGCAAGAGCTCCGTGACCGGCATGGTGGCGTGGATCGCCCGACAGGCCGGCGTGCCGGCGACCGTGCTCGGCGGCGCCGCCCTGGTCGGCGAGGGCACCGCCGGCTGCTTTGTCGCCGGCTCACGCGACGGTCCGGTGGTGGTCGAGGCGTGCGAGTCGGATGGCACCCTGATCGGCTATCGCCCGACGGTCGGCATCATCCACAACATCAGCCGCGACCACGGCGAGCTGGACGCGCTCCGCGCCCAGTTTGCGACCTTTGCCGGCAACTGCACGAAGCTGCTGGTCAACGCCGCCTGCGCGGAGGCCGCCCCGCTCGGGCGTAGCCGCGGCGCGCTCACCTACGGGGCCACGCCGGATGCCGATGCGCCCCTGCGCGTCATCAGCGCCGGCCCCCACCGGGCGAGCGGCGTTCTCCGCCTCGGGAGCACGGAGATCAAGCTCGAGCTCCCCCAACCGGGAGCGCACAATCTCGAGAACGCCACCGCGGCGGCCCTGGTGGCAGTCAAGCTCGGCATCGCGCCGGCCACGGTGGAGGCCATGCTGCCCCACTTTCCGGGCGTCGCGCGGCGCTTCGAGGTCATCGGCACGACCGCCGCCGGCATCCGGGTCGTGGACGATTACGCGCACAACGGCCAGAAGATGCGCGCCACCATCACCACCGCGCAGGCGGGCTGCGATCGGCTGATCGCAGTCTTCCAGCCTCACGGCTTCGGGCCCGCCAGGTTTCTCCGCCGGGAGCTCGGGGAGCTGCTGCCGCGGCTGCTCCGATCACAGGATCGCTTCTGTTACCTCGAGATCTTCTACGCCGGTGGGAGCGTCACGAAGGACATCTCGAGCCGGATGCTCGCCGGGGATCTGCCGCCGAGCCTGGACTGCGGCTACGCCGTCGATCACGCCGCCGCGCTCCGGTGGATCCGGAGCGAGGCGCGACCGGGCGACACCGTGCTGATCATGGGCGCCCGCGACCCGGCCTTACCGCGCCTGGCGAGAGCGGTGTTCGGGGCGCTCCAGACCGATCAAAGCCCCGGGCCGGACCTGAGCATCCCCCGGCGGGCGAGATAACCGCACCCCTGCCTCTCTGTCATCGGGCTGACACAAAGTCCTGTAATTTCTACAATGTCGTTGGATGCCTGCCGTGCAAGCGAAAGAAATTATTGAAAAGTAGAGTTGGTAATGCAAATGCACTACCAACCACAGGATCCAAAGGGGGGGTTATCTTGAGTTTCTCGTTGGAGCGGACGGGTGAGGCCGAAGGCGGATGCCGAGTCGCGGCCTTCCTCAAGAAGTATCCCGGGATACCCTTCTGCGACGTTTGCCTGGCCGAGGAGATTGGAATGGCACCGGCCGCGGTGACGGCTGCCGCGCGGCGGCTCAAGGAACGCGGCCAGGCCGCGCGGAGCCACTGGTGGTGCGGAGGTTGTCTGAAACGAACGACCGTCACGGAGGCTCCTGACGTCGAAAACCTCCTCGAGCGTTTGGGATGAGTGACGACATGGACGCGGGTCGATTGCAGGGTGTGCGCATCCTCGTCGTCGAGGACGCGCCTCATGTGCGCGACGCCTTCTCGCTCCTGCTCAAGGCTGAGGGGGCGGCGGTGCTCGCAACCGGGAGCGGATGTGAGGCGATCGAGATCGCCAAAGAGGGGCGCCTCGACGTGTTGCTCACCGATCTCGAGCTCCCGGACGTCCCGGGTGATTTCCTCATCCGTCAGGTCCTCGACCGGGCGGGCCCCCGCCCGCGGGTGGTCGTCGTCACCGCCGCCGGCGAGTCGGCGGTGAGATACGCCACCCAGGCAGGAGCCGATGCGGTCCTGCTCAAGCCGATCACCTGGGAGCGTCTCCTCGAAAGTCTCGGCCCCCACGCTAGCCACACTCTCGCCGCCTAGCGCTCGGTAGCCCCTCGAATCCCTTCGCCGCGCTGGACACGCGCGCTCCTTGACCGCGCCGCTGTCGCCGGAGCAGTATCTCTCCCGCTGGACTTGGCCACTATCCGCCCGGTGCACGGGGCTCCGGCCAGGGGGTCAGCGAGCCTGCGCAACCCGATGGGGGAGGAGTGATCATGACGACGTCACCGGCCGTGCTCAGCCATTTCGGGATCCACGTGACCGACATCGAGCGCATGCAGGACTTCTACACGCGTGTGATGGGGCTCCTCGTCATGGACCGCGGGACGCTTCGGGACGGGCCCACACTGGTCTTCCTCTCGCGCGACCCCGACCAGCATCACCAGATGGTGCTGGTCACCGGCCGACCCCCCGGCATCGATTACAACGTCGTGAACCAGATCTCATTCAAGCTGGCCACGCTCGCCGATCTGAAGGCCATGCACGCGCGCGTGCGCGAGGAAGGCATCAAGGAGTTCCGCATCGTCACCCACGGCAACGCCTGGTCGGTCTACTTCGCGGACCCGGAGGGCAACCGCGTCGAGCTCTTCGTCGATACGCCCTGGCACACGCCCCAACCCTTCGCCGAGCCGTTCGACATCGGAGCGCCCGTCGAGACGATCGTGGCGCAGACCGAGGCCATCTGCCGGAGCCGTCCGGGGTTCGTGTCCCGCGTCGAGTGGCGGAAGGCCCAGGTGGAGAGGATGGCCTCACCGTCGTCGCCTGCACCAGCCGCTCCGCCGAGAACCGTGCGGCCTTCGCCAAGGCCTATGGCTGCCGGGACCTTCCGAGCTACCAGGCGGTCCTGGCCGACCCCGAGGTGGAGGGCGTGCTCATCACGACGCCTCACTCATTCCACGCCGAACAGGTCGTGGCCGCCGCCGGGAACCGCAAGCACGTGTTCGTGGAGAAGCCGTTCACCCTCACGGTCGCGGACGGGCGACGGGCGACGGAGGCCTGCCGCCGGGCGGGGGTCGTCCTCGCCGTCGGCCACCAGCGGCGCAAGCAGGCGGCCAGCCGGGCCCTCAAGCGGCTCCTCGACGAGGGGGCCCTGGGCCGTGTCGTCCAGGTCGAGGGAAACTTCTCGGGGGACATCGGCTTCACATTCAAGCCGGGTATCTGGCGCGCGGACCGCGCGGAGACACCGGCGGGGGCGATGACCAACATCGGTATCCATCACGTGGACACGTTCCAGTACCTCCTGGGCCCCATCGCCCGGGCGACGGCCTTCTCGCGCCGCGTGGCACTGACGTTCGTCCCGATCGACGACTCGACCTCCATCCTCTTCGAGTTCGCTTCGGGCAGCCTGGGCTACCTCGGCACCTCGTGGGTGCACGCGAACCGGACGGCCGTCATCACGCTGCACGGCACCGAGGCCCAGGGTTGGAGCGAGGCGGACGGCACGCGCCTCTTCCTGGCCCGCCGGGGCCAGCCGGAGCGGACGGCGGTGCCGCTGACGCCGGTTGACCCGATCGTCGAGGAGCTGGCGGAGTTCGCGCGCTGCGTGAGGGAGGGAAAGATGCCGGAGGTCGGCGGCGAGGAGGCGACGGCCAACGTCGCCGTGCTGGAGGCGATCGTCGAGTCGGTGGAGACCGGCCGCGCGGTTGTCGTAGGGAGCAAGGAGGGACGGCGATGAAGCGACTGGCGATGGGCACCGTGCTGGTGCTGGTGATGGGGCTGGCGTCGGCGGAGGCGCAGGCGCCGGGCAAGTGGGTCAAGCTGGCGGCTTTCCCCGAGCCGTCCGAGGAGCTGTACGGCGCATCGGCCGGCGGCAAGCTCTACGTCTTCGGCGGGCTCGCCCCCGGCTGGAAACCCAAGGGGCTCGCGTACGAGTACGACCCCGCCACCGACCGGTGGACGAAGAAGAAGCCGATGGCGCTGGCCTCGCACCACGTCGCCTTCACCGAGCTCGGGGGAAAGCTCTATGCGTTCGGCGGTTTCGTGCTCCCGCAGTCGGGGCCGCCCGCGTGGGTGCCGATCAACAACGCATGGGAGTACGACCCCGCCGCCGACAGTTGGAAAGCGCTCGCGCCGATGCCCACCAGGCGCGGCTCGCCGGTGGCGGCGACGGTCAACGGCAAGATTTACGTGATCGGCGGCGCCAGCACCCATCCCGGCTCCCCGGAGCCCGCCGTCCATCCCGCCCGTCCCCACCGAGCGCTTTCCACCGTGGAGGAGTACGACCCCGCCACGAACACCTGGCGCGAGCGCTCGCCGATGCCGACCGCGCGGAACCACGCGGCCATCGGGGTCGTGGACGGCAAGATCTACGTCCTCGGAGGCCGTCTCGGCGCGGCCTTCATCGGGGTCGCCAGCAACACCGACGTCGTCGAGGAGTACGATCCGGCCACGGACAGCTGGGGCGCGGTGCGGGCGCGGATGCCCACGGGGCGAAGCGCGTCAGCCTGGGGGACCCACGGCGGCCGGATCTACGTGGCCGGGGGTGAGTTCCAGAACGCGCAGCTCATGGCGGCCTTCCGGGCCCTGGAGGCCTATGAGCCCGCCGGCAACCGGTGGATCTCGCTCCCCTCGATGCCGGTGCCACGACACGGCCTGGCGGGCGCGATGGTGGGCAACCGCCTCCACCTGGTGAGCGGTGACGTGCAATCGGCGGGGATCTCGGGCATGCACCTGGACTCCGAGTCCCACGACGCTTTCGAGCTCGCCGACAAGTAGCGCGACGCGGAAGTCTATGGACGAATCTTCAGGTCGCCGCCGCTTCGCTTGATTCTCAAGGGGTCTGTATCGACGCGGTTTGCAGCCAGTCGAACGCGAACACGCTCACGCGGTAGTCCGCGGCCGGCCCCGACAGCGGCACTTCGAAGGAGACTCGTGAGCCCGGTGGTATGGGACTTCCGAGCCATATCACGGCGACCCCCTCGACCAGCAGCTGGACTCTCGTCGCAGGGACGCCCCAGGCGTTGACGACGTGGCCGGTCATCACCGGGCGATGTCGGCGCTCCGACACCCGCCAATCAGTCGTGAAGAACTGCTCCCACCCTCTGACGAGGGGCGCCAGCGGCTCAGCGTTGGCCGGGGCTGGCGCGTGGAAGCAGAAGATGGAAACGAGGAGAGCTCCGATCGATCGCCCGATCATGTCCGCCCCCAATCCCGCGCTCAGCCGCGTCGGCGCGCGAGCAGATCGAACGAGGAGTCGGCGATCCGACGCCCTTCCGGGTCAAGCACATCGACGCGGAGCCTGACGTTCTGGAGGTCGTAGACGGACTGGTTCGCCACGAAGCCCTCGAGGCGCAGATATGGCGCGTGAGTGACGTCGCTCTGGATCAGGAGCGCGTCGGCGAGCGCGGATGGAGCGACTTCAGACGCAGCGCCGGCACCGGGTGCCAGAGCGAAGAGAGACGCGACGACAAGGGCAGCGGCCGTCAGCAGCCGGGACATCGCCGTTAACCCAGCGTCGAGTCGACG
>MNEF01000079.1 GCA_001917535.1 Candidatus Rokubacteria bacterium 13_1_40CM_69_27 | reverse complement strand
TGTCGGCACCTGGCTGGTCGAGACGACCGCGATCGTCTTGTCGGGCCGCGCGTGGTCGAGGCTCTGAGGCGACGTGGCCACCAGGATGTCGAAGCCGAGGTAGCCATCGGCCTCGCCGGCGGCGACCTTGCTGGAGACCTCCTCCGGCCGCTCGGAGATCTTGAGGTGGGAGACGACGGGCCCGCCCTTCTGGCTGAGCCCCGTCTGGTCCAGGCCGCGCACGTGCTGGCCGTCGAGGAGCGCCGCGGTGCCCAGGATCTGGTTGACCGTGACCACGCCGGTCCCCCCGATGCCAGTCATGAAGATCGAGCACTGCCGCGACACCTTGAGCGCCGGCTCGGGCAGCGCCCGATCGACCGTGAAGAGGCGCCGCTCCTTCTTCTTGGCCGTGCCCCGCGGGATCACGGTGAGGAAGGACGGGCAGTCGCCGCGGAGGCAGGAGTAGTCCTTGTTGCATGAAGATTGATGGATCTGCGTCTTTCTTCCGAATTCAGTTTCGACCGGATGCACCGACAAGCAGTTACTTTTCACGCCGCAGTCACCGCACCCCTCGCAGACGGCTTCGTTGATGTAGACGCGCATCGCCGGGTCCGGCAGCTTGCCCCGCTTGCGGAGCCGGCGCTTCTCCGCCGCGCAGCGCTGGTCGTAGATCAGGACCGTGACGCCGGGAACCTCGCGGAGGACGCGCTGGGCCTCGTCGAGGCGGTCGCGGTGCCAGACCTCCACGCCCCTGGCCCAGCGGGTCCCCTTGGGGTACTGGTCGAGCTCGTCGGTCATCACGACGATGCGCTTGACACCCTCCGCTTCCAGCGCCCGCGTCAGCTCGGGCACGGGCATCGCGCCGGCGGCGTCCTGGCCGCCGGTCATGGCCACCGCGGAGTTGTAGAGGATCTTGTAGGTGACGTTCGTGCCCGCGGCCACCGCCTGGCGGATCGCCAGCGAGCCCGAGTGGAAGAAGGTGCCGTCGCCCAGATTCTGGAAGATGTGGGGCGTCTCGGTGAAGGGCGCCATGCCCACCCACTGGGCGCCCTCGCCGCCCATGTGGGTGAGGCCGTATGTGTTGCGGTCCATGTAGAGGGCCATGCCGTGGCAGCCGATGCCGGCGGCGGCGATGGAGCCCTCGGGCACCACCGTCGAGCGATTGTGCGGGCAGCCCGAGCAGAAGTACGGCTGGCGGACGAGCGTGCGCGGGGCGGGGCGCTCCCGGAGCGCTTCGAGCAGCGCGACCCGCGCGGTGATCGAGTCGAGGTGCAGCTTCCGCTCGAGGCGGGAGGCCACCAGCTGGGCGATCCGGTCGGCGTCCAGCTCGCCGTTGGCGGGGACGAGGATCCGGCCCTCCTCGTCGTGCTTGCCGACGACGCGCGGCCGCTCGCTCTGGTTGTAGAGGACGTCGCGGATGAACAGCTCCGTGAAGGCCCGCTTCTCCTCGATGACCAGCAGCTCCTCCAGGCCGCGGGCGAACTCGCGCACGATCCCGGGCTCCATCGGGAAGAGCATCCCCAGCTTGAGGATCCGGATCCCGTACCGCCGGAGCGCCGCGTCGTCGAGCCCCAGCTCGCCGAGCGCTTCGCGGAGGTCGTAATAGGTCTTGCCCGCCGCCACGATCCCCAGCCAGGCCTCCGGCGTGGGGACGGCGATACGATTGATCCCGTTGGCGGCGGCGAAGGCCCGGGCCGCTTCGAGGCGTCCGTAGTGGATGAGCCGCTCCGTCTCGAGCCCGAAGGGCGGCATCAGCATCGGCTGCTGCTGGGCCTGCCAGGGCCGCCCCTCGAACAGGAAGCCGGGGTCCGTGACGACGACCCGATGCGGCGCGACCTCGGCCGTCCCCACCTCGTCGGCGACGTTGGTCACGATCTTGAAACCGACCCACAGCCCCGAGTAGCGCGACAGCTCGAAGCCGAGACGGCCGAGATCGAGAATTTCCTGAATGTTCCCAGGGAAAAGAACTGGAAATAGCGCGTCGTAGAAGGCAACTTCTGAGTGGGTGGGCAACGTCGAGGACTTGGAGAGCGGATCGTCACCCCCGAGCGCGAGCACGCCGCCCTGCTTGCCGACGCCGGCGAAGTTGGCGTGCTTGAAGATGTCGCCGGTGCGGTCGACGCCCGGCCCCTTGCCGTACCACATGCCGAGCACGCCGTCGTACTTGGGCCGGGGGAAGAGATTGGCAAGCTGGCTGCCGTAGATGGCGGTGGCGCCCAGGTCCTCGTTGAGACCCGAGAGGAAGACGACGTTGTGCTCGCGGAGGAGCTCCCCGTTGCGCTCGAGGGTGAGATCGAGCCCGCCCAGTGGCGAGCCGCGGTAGCCGGAAATCAGGGTGGCGGTGTCGAGGCCACGGCGCTTGTCGGCGCGGTGCTGATCGAGCGGGAGCCGGACCAGCGCCTGGATGCCGGAGAGGAAGATGAGGCCTTCTTCTCGACGGTATTTGGCATCCAGACTGAAGTCGCGCGCGATCGCCATGGGGCTTTGCCCGTATGATACGGGGGCGCCCCGGCAGGCGCAATCAAACCGATGAGCCTCAGCCTCGCGATCATGATCGAGGGTCAGGAAGGGCTGACCTGGGAGCACTGGCAGCGGTTGGCGCGGGCTGCCGACGAGCTGGGCTACGAGTCACTGTTCAGGTCGGACCATCTCACGGGGCTCTTCGGCGACTCCCGACGCGCCTCGCTCGACACCTGGGCCTCGCTCACGTGGCTCGCCACGGGGACGACGCGGATCCGCTTCGGTCCGCTCGTCTGCCCGCTGACCTTTCACCATCCGGCGATGCTGGCCAAGCGCGCGGCGGCGGTGGATGTGCTGTCGGGCGGTCGCTTCGAGCTGGGCCTGGGCGCCGGCTGGCATGACGGGGAGCACCGGATGTTCGGCATCCCCTTCCCGTCGGTGAAGGAGCGCCTCGACCGCCTGGACTGCGGCGCCCGCGCGATCCGAGCGCTGTGGCAGGGCGTGCCGGTGACGCTCGAGCAGCCGTACTACCCGCTGGTCGCCGCCGAGAGCTACCCCCGCCCGGTTCGCGGGACGCTGCCGCTCATCATCGGCGGCCGGGGCGAGCGCCGCGCGCTGCGCATCATCGCCGAGCACGCCGACGAGTGGAACACGACGCGCGTGACGATCGAGGACTACCGGCGGAAGCTCGACGCCCTCGAGCAGCACTGCCGGGCCGCGGGGCGCGATCAGGCGACGATCAAGCGCTCGCTGATGGTGCCGATCATCGTCGGCCGATCCCCGGCCGAGGTGGACGCACGCCGGCAGCGCGCCCAGGCAATCTTCCCCCGCGTTCCCGAGGACGAGGCGGGCTGGCGGAGCGCGGGCTTCCTGCACGGCTCCCCCGAACAGGTCCGGCGCGACCTCACCCGGTGGTCGGAGCTCGGTGTCCGACGCGTCATGCTCCAGATGCTCGACCACGAGGACCTCGGCGCCATCGAGCTGATCGCCCGCGAGGTGATGCCCGGGCTCCGGTAGGCGGAGCCGGCCCAGAGGCCGCGGCGGGCCCGGCGCGCCTCGCGCTCGAGCGCGGCGAAGAGCGCCGCGTACCGCAGATTCGGCGGAATCCTCAGCGCCCGGGCGTAGCCGCGGCCGAGCAGCTCGGCGTTGATCATGCGGTCGCCGACCCACACGTAGGCGAGCAATCGCCCGTAGGAGTCGCGCTCTTCCGCGTCCAGCTCGAGGCGCACGCGCCCGTCGCCGAGGAGCGCCGCGTTCATCCGGGCGGCGGCGAGCCCGCCCGGCGCGCCGCCGACTCCGCGATGCCCGACCTCGGGCGCGTCCAGGCCGATGTAGCGGACGCGCTCGAGCCGATCGCCGACGCGGACGTCGATCGTGTCGCCGTCGTCGACCCGGACGACGCGTCCTTCGAGCACGCCGCCGGCGAGGCTCGGCCGAGCGGCGAGGATCGAGAGCGCGACGAGCACGAGGCCGACGCGGACGTCAACCATAGAGCTACCGTGGCAGGCGGTCGGCGGAGCGTCAATGTCCCGGAGTTGATACACGCCCTGCGCGGGGCGTCAGGCGCGCTTCCAGAGCCCCCGGCCGGCGTCCCGGGCCTCACGCTGGAGCTTGAGGAAGAGCTCCTGGTAGCGGACGTTCGGAGGCACGGTCATGACCTGGGCATATCCCCGCCCTACCAGCTCGGCGTTGACCATGAGCTCGCCCACCCAGACGTAGGCCAGGAGGCGGCGGTAGCGGTCGCGCTCCTGCAGGTCGAGCTCGAGCCTCACGCGCCGGCCCTCGACGAGCTGCCGGTTCACCTCCGATGCCTCGCGCCCGCCGGGCTCCTCGCCCCGGGTCGGATGGTGGACCTCGGGCGTGTTCACGCCGATGTAGCGGACGCGCTCCACCCGCGCGCCGATCCTTACGACGATGGTGTCGCCGTCGACGACGCGGACGACCGTGCCGTCGAGCGCGGGATGCGCCGGGCGCTCGGCGGCCCATGTTGACGCCACCACGGCCAGCAGGAGCAGCGGGGTGGCGTATCGGACGAGCGACACCATGCCGCCACGGTGTCACGCCCGTCCTCCGGGTGTCAACGTTTGTAGACGCCGGGAGGCGCGCTTGGCTTCGGCGGGACCCGCTCAGCGCGGGCGGAGCCGGCGCAGGGCGCGCTGGGCGGCGCGCGCCTCCTTGGACAGGCGGCGAGGATTCCCGCGCTTGGGTTGGGCGCGCGCCTCCTCATCCTCGCCGTCTTTCTCCCCTCGCCCGGCCTCCTCGCCGGGCGCCATCAGGCCGGCGAGGAACTCGTCGACGCCGAGGACGGCGCAGCGGGCGCGGTGGGCCGCGTCCTGAATCGCGCGGTCGGAGGTCACGACGACAGCCCCATCCCCTTCCTGGCGGGCGAGCGTTACCAGGATGTCGTCGGCCTTCTGCGGCGGGCGCGAGAAGACGACCTCCAGCTGACCGCTGGCGGTGGCGGGGCCGGGGACCGGGGCGCCGTCGAAGACGACGGTGAACCGATCCGCCGACCGGCGGGCGATGCCGGCGATCAGGCTCAGGAGCGCCTTGCGTCCCGCCTCCAGGCCTTGTGCTTCCGAGGCGCGGAGATCAGGGTCGCGACGGATGACGTTGTAGCCGTCGATGAGCCAGCGCATCTCACTCGGAGGGGGGCTTCGCCTCAGGCGATCCGGATGACGCCCGGCTCCACGGGCTTGAAGCGCACCGCGACCTCGGGGTCGTGGCCGGCGACGATCCGTCCCGGATCCCCCGCCAGCGTGTGGATCGTATCGAACGCCGCCAGCATCTCGGGCAGGTCGGTGATGATCTGGACCGGCTGCCGCCGCTCGACGTTGCGATAGAAGTGCGAGGCGTCGGAAGTGAGCACGATCCGGCCGCTCGCCGTCTCGACCGAGACGATCTGCAGCCCCGCCGTGTGGCCGCCGACCCAGTGGACGCGGAGCCCCGGGAAGACCTGGGACTCGCCCTCGACCACCCGGATGCGGTTGCCGTAGTTGAGCGTGACCAGCGAGCCGAGCGCGACGGGATGAGCGAGCTGCTTGTAGACGTCGTGGCGGGCCGCGGGGCCGGTCCAGAACGCGATCTCGTCCCGCTGGATCCAGAACTCGGCGGCGGGGAAGAGGCCGTGGCCCGCCCAGTGGTCCCAGTGCAGGTGCGAGATGAGGGCCAGGCGGATCGCGTCGGGCTCGATGCCGACGCGGGCGACGAGCGTCGCCGGGCTCACGTAGTCGCGGATCCCCCGCTGGGCGGCGTCCTCCTCGCGGAAGCCCGTGTCGACCAGGACCGGGTACGGCCCACCCAGGATGAGCCAGACGTAGAAGTGGAGCGTGATCGGCTCGTGCGACGGCTCCCGGTAGAAGAACTGGCACGCGGTGGTGTCGCGCTCGCCGTACTTCAGCGCATAGACCTCATACATGGAAGGCCTCCCCCCATCGCCATCGAGCAAGCTCAACGGAACGCCGAAAAGGCAGCCGGGGATTACAGGGGAATCAGGTTCACGCCCGCCTCTCTCGCCGCCTGCCCGCGGGGCCGGTCCAGAACGCGATCTCGTCCCGCTGGATCCAGAACTCGGCGGCGGGGAAGAGGCCGTGGCCCGCCCAGTGGTCCCAGTGCAGGTGCGAGATGAGGGCCAGGCGGATCGCGTCGGGCTCGATGCCGACGCGGGCGACGAGCGTCGCCGGGCTCACGTAGTCGCGGATCCCCCGCTGGGCGGCGTCCTCCTCGCGGAAGCCCGTGTCGACCAGGACCGGGTACGGCCCACCCAGGATGAGCCAGACGTAGAAGTGGAGCGTGATCGGCTCGTGCGACGGCTCCCGGTAGAAGAACTGGCACGCGGTGGTGTCGCGCTCGCCGTACTTCAGCGCATAGACCTCATACATGGAAGGCCTCCCCCCATCGCCATCGAGCAAGCTCAACGGAACGCCGAAAAGGCAGCCGGGGATTACAGGGGAATCAGGTTCACGCCCGCCTCTCTCGCCGCCTGCCCGAGCCGACGGTCCAGGGTCGCAAGCCCAAGGCCCCGACGCTGCGCCAGCTCCAGATATGCGGCGTCGTAGGCGGAGAGCCCGTATTCGTCGGCAAGGACCTGGAGCATGCGGATCGTCTCCGTGTTCAGGACGGCATCGGTCTGAATGGGAAGCACTCGATAGAGCTCGATCAAACGACTTCGATCCGCCTCCACCAGCCGGCGCCGACGGCGCGCCATCGTGAGCGCGTTCGCGATTTCGTACCACCACAACGCCGGGACCCAGAACGCGTTCTTTCCAGAAGCCCGGGGCAGGAGCCGATCCGCCCGTCCCGAGGCCTCGTCGGGAAGCCCCCAGGCCAGCGCGAGGGAGCTAGCGATGCCCCTCCTCGATCAACCGACGCACTTTCACCCGTCCCGAGACGCGGCCCCGGATCTCGCGGAACGCCTTGAGGACGCGGCTGAGATCAGCTGCCTGCTCGTCCCGAACGTACGGCACCAGCCGCGCCACCGGTTTGCCTCTCCTCCGGATCACGAACGACCGCCCGCGCTCCGTTTCCCGGAGCAGCTCGGACAGGCGGGTCTTCGCTTCGAACGCGGTCACGTCGGCGCCGGAATCGCTCACGCCAGGACACCCCTCCGGTGGATTATACAACTAGTCTAATCAACTAGTTTCTTCTGAGGCCGGTTCGCCGCGCGGGACCAGCGCGTCGGCCCGAAACACCGCGGCCTTAACCGCTCTCGACGCTCAGGCCCAGCTCCCGGCGGACGAGACGGGCGCCGGCGCCGAGGGCCCGGAGCTTGCCCCGCGCGACCTCGCGCGGCAGCGGCACCATGCCGCAGTTCGTGCACGGGTAGAGCCTCTCGGGCGGGACCCATTCCATCGCCTGGCGGATGGTGGCGGCGACCTGCTCGGGCGTCTCGACCTCGTGGCTGGCCACATCGATGCAGCCGACGAGCACGTCCTTGCCTTTGAGCAGCCCCAGCAGCGAGAGCGGCACCCGCGAGTTCGCGCATTCCAGCGAAACCTGGCCGACCCGACTCTGGGCCAGCAGAGGAAAGGTCTTCTCGTACTGGCGCCACTCGCTACCCAGCGTCCGCTTCCAGTCGATGTTGGCCTGGATGCCGTAGCCGTAGCAGATGTGGACCGCCGTCTGGAGCCCGGCCAGCCCTTCGATGGCCCGGTGGAGGGCCTCGATGCCCCAGGCGGCGACGTCGTCCATGTAGACGTTGAACGCCGGCTCGTCGAGCTGGAGTACGTCGAGCCCCGCTCCCGCCAGGTCGCGCGCCTCCTCGTTGATGAGCCGCGCGAACTCCATGGCCAGGCGCGGCCGGTCGCGGTAGTGCTCGTCGGCCAGCGTGTCCACGATCGTCATTGGCCCGGGGATGGTGAACTTGAGTTTCCGCTGGGTGTGGGCGCGCGCCCAGCGCACCTCCTCCAGGTGCACGGGCTCGCGGCGCCGCAGCGGGCCCGTGACCGTCGGCACCTCCGCCTTGTAGCGGTCGGCCCGGATGCCGATGGTCACGCGCTTGCCGAAGTCGATGCCTTCCAGCTTTTCGAGGAAGCCGTGGACGAAGTGCTGGCGCGACTGCTCGCCGTCTGTGACGATGTCGATGCCCGCCGCCTCCTGGTCTTTCAGCGCCGCCAGCACCGCGTCGCGCTGGCCCTCGCGCAGCATCGGGGGCGGCAGCAGCCAGGGAGCCCAGAGCGTCTCGGGCTTGGCCAGCCAGGAGGGCTTGGGGAGACTGCCGGCGATGGTCGTCAGCAGCATAGGCCGCGATACTAGCCGTCAGCGGCTGCGCCGCGCAATCGGCCCGCCTCGGGCCAGGCCCTCCTTCGCCGCGCCAGCGACCGTTACCATCCGCCGGTAGTGCGCCAGATAATGGGCCAGGAGCGAAGAGCCTGCGCCCTCGTAGCGGGCCCGCAGCCAGGCCGGAGACGGAAAGAGGACGCCCTTGAGGGGCCTGATGAGATCGCGCGCGCGGTCCACCAGAAGGAGCGCGATCAGATGCTCGAGCCGTCTCAGCCGGTCGGCCTCGCGATAGAGCACGAGCCAGCGCAGCGCGGCGGCACGCAGGCCCCGCACCCTGAGTCGTGACATCACCGCGGCGGGCGCCGAGACGCCGAAGAACCTCTCGCACCCGAGCAGGGCGAAGCTGAGGGCCGTTCGCACCCGCCAGCGTGAGGCGCGCGCGACGACCGTGTCCCAGTCGAGTCTGTCGGCGTGGCGGTCGATGAGGCGCGCCAGGTCCCCGTACCACAGCAGGCCGGCAAGCCCGTGGTGCACCGCCAGGTGCACCGCCAGATAGAGCAGGAGGTCTTCGGGACACAGACTCAACGCCGCGCCGCCGGCCAGGGGCATCTTGATCGCCCGCTCCCAGACGGCGAGACCGTCCGCCTCATTCCAGGAAAAACGCGGGTCGCTCACCAGGGACCAGTGGAGGTCCACGCGCACGCCA
>MNEF01000103.1 GCA_001917535.1 Candidatus Rokubacteria bacterium 13_1_40CM_69_27 | reverse complement strand
GACGACCCCCACATTGTCGATGGCGCTGGCCGCCACCGTCATCGTGCCCGCCACCGTCGCTCTCGCCGTCGGCGCGGTGATCCCCACCGTCGGCGGCGTCGTGTCGCTGTCCAACACCGTCAGGCTGTACTCGTAGGCACCGATGTCCGGAGCGACACCGATGGAGAGGCGATCCACTGCGACCACCACGCCCGCATCGATAGCCGGACTGCCGGCCTGGAGGTGGAAATTGTCACCGCTCTCGCTCACGAAGAGAGGGTCTTGCTCGAGGTTGTTCCTGGCTCCGGCGTAGGTCGCCTGAAATGCGCCCAGGGTATAGTCCAGGTTGCCGCCCTGGCTGGTGTTGCGGACGCGGATCACCGACCCTTCTCCGGCTGACCCCGGCTGGCGCAGCACGATATTGTTCTCGATCACGTTGCCATTCAGACTCCCGACCGGCCACGCCGTCGGGTTGTTGTACTGATCGATCCTGATCGTGTACACGTTGCCCCCAAACGGGAACCCCCCATTCCGGAAGAAGATGTTATTGGCAATGAGGTTGTTTTGGACGGCCAGACCGTCCTCTTCCTGGATCAAGAGACCTTCTTGGCCGTTTCCATAGAGGACGTTGTGATAGACCTGATTGCCGATCGCTTCCTGGAGCAGGCCGCCGACATTTTGTGAGTACACCATGATCCCGGGGCCGGCATTGTTGAGCATTGTGTTGTACCGAATCACGTTCCCCGGGGACGCGAGATTGATGCCAGCCCGAGGATAGTTGACGCCGTTGCTCGCCCCATCCGACAGCTGGTTGTATTCGACGACCGTGCGGCGAGTTTGCCCTAGCAGCGCGAGCACGTTCGCCCACGGGTTCGACAGCACATTGTGGGCCACCACGTTGTCGGCCGCCGCCGCCGCTCCTTGATGACCGATCCCTATCAGCGCGTGCCCAGCGTTGCGCACCGTGTTGTAGAGAATCCGGTTGCGGCTCGCCCCATTGACGAGCACCAGGGAATCGCCGGTATTGGCCACCTCGCTGCCGAAATCGGTCATCGTGTTCCTCTCGATCAGATTGTCGCTGCCGGTCACATAGATGGCGGTGGCGTTCAGCGTACTGTTCCTTATGACGTTATGATTTCCGCCGTCGAGATAGACGGAAAAATACGTGCCATTGGTAATGGTGAGGCCATCAACGATGACATACGCCCCCGGCAACCACACCGTGGTGCCATTCGAGTCGCCGACATCAATGACCGCCGTCTGCCCCGAGGAACTCGTGAAGCGTATGGGCTTGGCCGCCGTCCCGCTGACCGCGGGCTGAATGGACTGGCTCGAAAAGGTCCCTTTGAGATACACGGTGTCTCCCGGCTGAACCGAGGCGTTGGCTTGGGCCAAGGTTCGCCAGGCGCTGGTGACGCTGAGCCCGTCGTTGGCATCATTGCCCCCGGTGGCGTCCACGTACAGGAGCCGATTGAACGTCTCCGGGTTCGCGACGGTCAGGGCCAGGGGGGCGGAGACCACGACGCTCCCATCGCCGTACTGGGCTTCGGCGGTGATGCGGTGGCTGCCATTGGCGGCACTGGCCGCGCTCCAGGTGATTTGATACGGGGCCACGGTCACCCGGGCTTCCAGCACGTAGTCGTCCAGCTTGAACTGCACCCCGGTCAGCCCGATCGTGGGGGAGACGCTCGCCGTCACCGTGACCGCCCCGCTCACCGGCGACACTTGCGACGCGCTCACGGTGACGCCCGAGAGCGATTGGGCAAGGGCGGCGGTCGCGAGGGATGCGGCCAGGAGGATCGTGGACGTCTGCCGAACGACCCGCCAGGTTCCCGGAAGCAGTGTGGTTCCCCTTTAGCGGGCACCATTTTACAGCAGAGTCGTGAAAAGTTGGCGGGAATCGACCCTGAATCGCCACACCATCGAGTCGCCGATCACCGAGTCTGTGATCGGCCGGGCGTCTCATTCGTGATAGAGTGCCGGCCGCGCATGCCGTACGTCGGAGCGAGCGTCAAGTGCGCCGAAGATCCGCGCCTGCTGACCGGACGCGGACGTTACGTGGAGGACCTGGTGGCGCCGCGCATGGTCCACGTGGCCTTCGTGCGCAGCCCGCACCCCCACGCGCGCATCCGGCACCTGGAGGCGGCGGCCGCCCGGCGCGCGCCCGGCGTCGCCGCCGTCCTCACCGGCGACGAGGCGGCGGGACTCTGCAAGCCCTGCCGGGGGATCCTGCTCCACTACCAGGGGATGAAGACGGGCGCGATGCTGCCCCTGGCCCGCGGGCGCGTGCGCTACGTCGGCGAGCCCGTGGTGGCCATCGCGGCCGCCAGCCGCGCCGCGGCCGACGACGCCGCCGAGCTGGTGGACGTCGCCTACCAGCCGCTACCGGCCGTGCTCAGCCCGGACGCGGCGCTCGAGCCGGGGGCCCCGCTGATCCACGAGGAGCTGGGGGACAACCTCATCTACGAGGCCCGGATCACCGCGGGCGACGTCGACGCCGCCTTCGCCGGCGCCCACCGGGTGTACCGCCGCGCCTTCACGACCGGGCGCCACACCGGCGTGCCCCTGGAGCCGCGCGGGCTCGTCGCCGACTTCGATGCCTCCACCCGCGCGCTGACGGTCTGGATCTCGACCCAGGTGCCTCACATGATGCAGGCCGTGCTGGCGGATCTGTTCGGGCTGGCCGAGCACCGCGTTCGCGTGATCGCGCCCGACGTGGGCGGGAGCTTCGGCATCAAGATCCACGTCTACCAGGACGACCTGGCGGCGGTGGCGCTGGCGCTCATGCTCGGCCGTCCCGTGAAGTGGATCGCCAGCCGGCGCGAGTCGTTCCTCTCCGACATCCACGCCCGTGAGCAGAGGATCGGCGTCGAGGTGGCGGCGGCGGCCGATGGAACGGTGACAGCGATGCGGGCCAGCATCGCGGCCGCCGTCGGGCCCTACTCCGCCTACCCGCGCTCCAGCGTCGTCGAGGGCGGCCAGGTCCTGCGCCTGCTGCCGGGGCCGTACCGCCTGCGCCACTATGACGCCACGCTGCGGGTGGTGGCGCAGAACAAGGTGATCACCTCGCAGTACCGCGCCGTCGGCCACCCGATCGCCGCCGCCGTCACCGAGAGCATGCTGGAGCTGATCGCCCGCGACCTCGGGCTCGACCCCGCCGAGATCCGCCGGCGCAACCTCGTGCGTCCCCAGGAGTTTCCCTACACGTCGGCCACCGGCAACGTCTATGACAGCGGCAGCTACCAGGCGGCCCTCGAGCGGCTGCTCGATGTGGCGAAGTACGCCGAGCTCCGGCGCGAGCAGGCCGCCGCGCGCGCCGCCGGCCGCCATCTGGGGATCGGGCTCTCGTGCTTCATCGAGCTGACGGGGCCGGGGGCGCAGTTCTACGGGGTCGGCGGCGCGCCCATCTCGGGCCAGGAGGGCGCGACGGTGCGCCTGGAACCCTCGGGCGCCGTCACCGCGCTCGTCGGCGTCACCAACCAGGGGCAAGGCACGCCCACGGCGCTCGGCCAGATCATCGCCGACGAGCTGGGCGTGTCCCTCGACGCCGTCACCGTGCTGTCGGGCGACACGGCGATGGTGCCGTACGGTGGCGGCACCTGGGCGAGCCGCGGAATGCCGATCGGCGGGAGCGCCACCCTGCTGGCCGCCCGCGCGCTGGCGGACAAGATCCGCCGCCTGGCCGCCACGCTGCTGGAGGCTCACGCCGAGGACATCGAGCTCGGCGACGGCCGCGCGAGCGTGCGCGGCAGCCCCGACCGGGGGCTCGGCTTCGGCGAGCTGGCGCGCACGGTGCACTTTCGCTCCAATGCGCTCAGAGGCCTCGAGCCGAGCCTGGAGGCGACCGTGCACTACGCCAACCCCCAGGCGTGGACGTTCACCAACGGCGCTCACCTCGCCGTGGTGGACGTCGATATCGAAACGGGCAAAGTGCGCGTGCTCAAGTACGTGGCGGTGGACGACTGCGGTCGCGTCGTCAACCCGGCGCTGGTGGAGGGCCAGATCGCGGGCGGGATCGTGCAGGGCATCGGTGGCGCGCTCTGGGAGCACTGCGCCTACGACGCCGCTGGCCAGCTCCTCACCACGACGCTGATGGACTACGCCGTGCCGACGGCGGTGGACATCCCCCCCATCGAGGTCCATCATCTCGAAACCCCGGCGCCGGGACTCGCGGGGGGCTTCAAGGGCGCCGGCGAGGCCGGCACGACGGGGGCGCCGGCGGCCATTTTGAACGCGGTCAACGACGCCCTGGCGCCCTTCGGCGCGATGATCACCGACCAGCCGATCACGCCCGAGCGGGTGCGGCGGGCGCTCGAGCGAGAGGGAGGATCATGAGAC
Source organism: Candidatus Rokubacteria bacterium 13_1_40CM_69_27 (assembly GCA_001917535.1). GTDB lineage: Bacteria > Methylomirabilota > Methylomirabilia > Rokubacteriales > CSP1-6 > MNEF01. The sequence goes on along the minus strand of MNEF01000103.1, from coordinate 22,871 downwards.
GGATCGTGACGGTCACGCTCATCGCGCTCACGCTGACCGCGCCCGCCGCCGCGGAGCAGTCGCCGGCCACGCTCCAGGTGATCGTGTTCCCCGGCGGCTTCAACTGGCCGATGTGGGCCGCCCAGGACAAGGGCCTGTTCGCCCGCGAGGGGCTCGACGTGAAGCTCACGCCCACGCCGTCCTCCGTCTTCCAGCTCACCAATCTGATCGAGGGCAAGTTCGATATCGGCATGACGGCCATCGACAACGTCATCGCCTATCAGGAAGGACAGGGGGAAGCGCCGGTGGCGGGCCCGCCCGACCTCTTCGCCTTCATGGGCGGCGACAACGGCTTCCTCCGCCTCGTCGTCCAGCCGGAGATCGGGTCCTACGCCGACCTCAAGGGAAAGGAGCTGTCAGTCGACGCGCTGACGACGGGCTACGCCTTCGTCCTGCGCAAGATGCTGGAGCGCGGCGGGCTCAAGGAGGGCGAGGCCACGCTCGTGCGCGCGGGCGGCGTGCTCCAGCGCTGGGAGGCGCTCAAGGAGAAGAAGCACGCCGGCACGCTCCTGATCACCCCCTTCGAGATCATCGCCGAGTCGGCGGGCTTCCGGCGGCTCGGCAACGCCGTGGACGTGCTGGGCCGCTACCAGGGGCTCGTCGGCGCCGCCCGCCGGTCGTGGGCGCAGGCCAATGCCGAGAAGCTGATCGGGTTCATCCGCGCCTATCGCGGGGGGCTCGACTGGCTCTACGATCGGGCCAACCGGGCCGAGGCGCTGGCGATCCTCCAGCGCAACGTCCGCGGCATGACGCCGGAGCTTTCGGCCAAGACCTACGACGTGTTGCTGGCGGACGAGGGCGGCTTCCAGCGCGCCGCCGCCGTCGACGAGGACGGGATCCGCACGGTGCTCCGGCTCCGGAGCGAGTACGGCCAGCCGAAGAAGGAGCTGGTCGATCCCTCGCGCTACTACGACCTCACCCACTACCAGCGGGCGATGAGCCCGCGCTGAGGAGGGGCCCATGCGCGCGCAAGTGCTCCATCAGTGGGGAGGCGAGGTCACGTCCGAGGAGGTGAGCACGCCGTCGCCCGGTCCCGGCGAGGCGCTGGTGAAGGTCGAGGCGTGCGGCGTGGGGCTGACCGTCCTCAACTGCATGAAGGGCAACATGAGCCAGCGCCCCGAGGATCTCCCGCGCATCCCCGGACACGAGGCGGTGGGCCGGGTCGTCGCGGTGGGCGCGGCCGTGGAGAGCCCGCGCATGGGCGAGCGCGTGCTGGCCTACTTCTATCTCTTCTGCGGCGCCTGCGACCTCTGCCGCGCCGCTCACGAGCCGCTGTGCCGGAACCTCCGAGGCAACGTCGGCGTCGCCTGCGACGGAGGCTACGCCGAATATCTGAAATTGCCGGCCGAGAATCTCCTGCCGGTGCCCGAGGGCGTCTCGCCGGTCGCCGCCACCGCGATTCCCGACGCCATCGCCACGCCCCTGCACGTCTCCCGACGGGCGGGCATCGGTCCCAGCGATGTGGTCATGGTGGTCGGCGCCGGCGGGGGTGTGGGCATCCACATGGTGCAGATGGCCCGCCTCTTCGGCGCGGACGTCGTCGCGGTCGATCGCGCAGAAGACAAGCTGAAGGCGGTGCGCGACCTGGGCGCCCGCGCGGCCGTGGACTTCCACTCGCCGGACATCGCCGCCGCCCTGCGGTCGGTCGCACCCGCGGGCATCTCGGTCGCCGTGGATTTCGTCGGCACCCGCGAGACGCTTGCGTTCTGTCTCGAGCACCTGGGGCGCCGCGGCCGCCTCGTGCTGCTCACGACCTTCCCCGGCGTCGCCACCGAGGTGGCGCCGCGGCTCATGGTCCGCGAGGAGCTCAGCATCCTGGGATCGCGCTACGCCTCGCGCTGGGAGGTGTCGGAGGCCGCGCGCCTGGTGGCCGAGCGCAAAATCACTCCCGTCGTCTCGGAGACGGTGGAGCTGGCGCGGGTGGGTGAGCTGCACGCCAAGCTGCGGGCCGGCACGCTCCTGGGGCGGGGCGCGATCGCCTTCTGATGGTCACCCTCGGCACCAACCGCCTCGGCTTTCCCGATCCACCCCGCCGATGACTTCTTAGCCCGCCCTCCGTACAAACGTCGGCGTGAGCTCTTTGAGGGAGCGCACCCCAACCTGTTGCATGGCCACCCGCAATTCGGTCCGGAGGATTTCTAGCACGCGTTCCACCCCGGGCTGGCCGAATGCCCCCAGCCCCCACAAATAGGGCCGCCCGATGAAGATTCCGTGGGCCCCGAGGGCCAGGGCTTTGACGATGTCCGTTCCACGGCGAAATCCGCTGTCGATCAGGACCGGGATGCGGCCCCCTATCGCGTCCACCACTTCAGGCAGACATTCGATCGACGAGCGCCCGCTGTCCTCCGCCCGCGCGCCATGATTGGAGACGATGATCCCATCGACCCCGTTCTCCACGCAGAGCTTGGCATCTTCGTGCGTCACGATGCCCTTGAGGACCACGTTCATGCGGGTCGAGTCTTTCAGCCGGCGGACGAAGTCCCAGGTCAGGTTCGCCGACTGGAGGCTCCGCAGGCCTGACAGATCGATGCCGTCATAGTTGGGCTTCCGCCGGACGCTATTCTGGATTCCCGGCATGTGGCACGCCTTGCAATCTCTGGTGTCCGTGCGCTTGAGCCGTTCCAGGGTCTCCTGGTTCCGGCCCGCCATCCGATCCACCGTCAATGCGACGACCGGACACCCCGCCGCTTCGGCCCGCTTCACCAGGGCCTGGGCCACCGTCCAGCTGGGCGAGGCATACAGTTGAAACCAGATGGGTGCCCCCCGGGCCTGGGTGGCCGCTTCTACCGAGGTCGTCGCGGGCGTCGAGAGGATCTGCAGATGGTTTCCGACTCGCGCGGCCTTGGCGACCGCGACTTCCCCCTCGGGGTGATAGGCCTTGTTGCCGCCCGTCGGGGCAATCCCGATGGGGCTGGGCCACGTGACCCCGAAGATCTCGGTGGACATGTCGACCTGACTGACATCGTTGAGGCGACGGGGCCGAAGCTGAAACTTGGCAAAGCCCTCCCGGTTGGCCCGCAAGGTGACTTCATCGTCGATGCCCGACGCCATGTAGCCGAAGTGGGCAGGGGGAACATTCTTGCGGGCCACGGGCTCGAAATCGAACACGTTGATCGCGTCCGCCGGGTTGGCAATGAGGTCTGGCCCGGAGAGCGGTGCCCACACCATGGGATCCGGCGGTCGCGCCCCTGCCGGTGGGCTTTCCGCCGCGGAGGCCGCCCGGCCGCCATACGCCAGCAAAGGACTCGCGGACAACCATTTCAAGAATTGCCGACGACTCGCGGATCGACCACTCGACAACGGCATACCTGACCTCCACTTCATCGCGCCGGCTGGATCACGAGATACGGCCCGGCCCGGTGCCACTGCCAGCGATTGCGGGTCTCGCCCGTCGTCACGTGGTGCGCATGGCCGATGTACCAGACCACGTCGCTCTGGCGGTCCACCGGCTCCTTGTCGGCGTAGCCCAGATCGTCGTAGAAGTCGAACTCCCAGTCGTCGTCCTCGTAGTCGTGGTAGCGGCGCACGCTCAGATCGTGATTGGCAAACCGGTCGGGCGCGCCGTCGCCGTCGCCCGGCACGATCCAGACGCCGCGCCGGCTGTCCGGGCGGCGGACGAGCCAGTTCGCCGAACCCGCCGCGGTCACCTTGAGATCCTCGGCCTCGGTGCTGTGGATCGCCCACTTGTCGCCCCGGCGCACGAGCAACTGGTCCTGGCCTTGCCCATCGATGTCGAAGTGGAGCCGCCAGTAGGGATGGTGCGTGTGCTCCATGTCGCAGGCCACGCCGCCGCTCCACACGACCGGCGCGATCTGGGCCGGTGGCCGCGGCCCGCGGTCGCGCGCGGGCCCGCTGAAGTACCACGCCTGATAGATGTGGTACTGGCCGATGCGCGCGTACGCGCCCAGCTCCAGCCAGGCGATGTCGCCGTCCGTCCACTCGCGGTAGCAGATCGCGTGCGGGCAGGGCTGTGGGTGATCGTCCGCGCCCGGAGTCGGCACGGGACGCTGGATCGTGCGCACCGCTTCCCGGTCGATCTGGTCCTTGAACGGTCCGCAACCGCGGTCGAAGATCCGCCACGTCCACGGCATGTAGAGGACGCTGTCCCTTTTGTATTTCACGCGGATGACCGGCAGGCTCATCTTCCGGATGAACTGCTGGCCCTGGTACTCGACGTTCTCGATCACCAGGCCCGCCTGGGCCCCCTCGTCCATCTCGTAGTGAAACTTCCAGCCCTTCCACGCGGCGTCGCCCGACCACACCTCCCGGCTCTCGTCGAGGAGCGCCGGCTGGAGCGGCTGCGCGTTGGGACGAACAGCTGACGCGGGGGCCGAGGGCCCCGCCGTGAGCAGGCGACGGTCGACCAGATCGACCTCGGCTTGATAGCGCGGCGCTTCCTCGCCGAGTTTGGTGAAGGTGACGAAGAGCGTGCGGTGCGAGCACAGGGTCGCCAGTAGGCGCCCCCGACAGATGCCGGTCACCAGGGCCTGAGGCCGCAAGTCGGCCACCTGGTCCTTGAGGCGGGGATCCTGCTGGGCCAAGTCGATGGCCTCTTTCTGCTCATCCGGGCTGGCCGCCGGCGTGGCGCCGGCCCGGTCGCGGACGTCGACCACGCGCTCGCCGCACATGCGAACGTAGACCGCGACGTTCTTGGAGTAGCTGAAGAAGGTATGGAGAACGGCGTCGCCGCCGGGCGTCTGGTTGCGACAGACGGAGTCCGGAACGCGCCGGCTCCTGAGGTATCGGAGCTCACCGAACTGCGTGACCTGCTGGCGGATCACCTCGAGCTGGCGCGTCCGCACATCGGCGCGCGCCGTCTGCGCCCGCGCGCTCGCCGCGTCAGGCGTCGTCCGGCGCCGCTCCGGCTCCTGCGCGAGAGTCCGCGCGGTGCCCCGCGGCGTTCCCGGCGAGGTGAAGACCAGCGGCACGGGCCTGGGAGGCGCGCCGGCGGGAAGCCCAGCGCTGGCCGCATCGGGCACCTGGACCAGGTCCGGCGGCGGCAGCTTGGAGCCGAACACGGGTGCGCAGCCGGTCGCGACCGCACACACAGCCCACAGCATCACCCCGCAGCCGATCGCCTGCCGCCGTGACGGTGCCCCCATCCATCCTCCTCGGCGGGTGATCCCTCCGGGCCCGACCTTATATTGAGAGTCGCCGCCAATGCAACGGCGATCGGCGGTGGCACCGCCGGCCCGAAACCCGTACACTCTGGCCCGCAGCCGACGTCCCTGGAGGTGGCGCCATGATCCACAAGATGCGCACCCGGCGTGACGACCAGCAGTGGATCCTCGATCTGGCCCTGAACATGCGGGGCCGCGTGCAGAACTTCGAGCGGGACGAGCCCGAGACCCCCAAGCGCGCCCACAACTACCGGATGCTGCCCAAGATGTGGCGGGAGGCCGCCGAGCACCACGAGGCCCTCGGCCGGCGGGCCCAGGCCCGGGGCTTCCTGGCCACCGCCACCGAGCACTACGACCACGCGATCGAGGCCTACCGGATGGCCCAGCACCCGATCTTCTACGACGATCACCCGGTGAAGATCCGCCTCCACCGCAAGCTCAGCGAGATGGTCGACCGCCGCGCCGAGTGCGCCGCCTACCCGATCGAGCGCGTGGAGGTGCCCTTCGACGACGGCAAGACCATTTCCTGCCTGCTGCACCTGCTGCCCGACCGGAGGCGGGCGCCCTGCATCCTGTACGTGCCGGGCATGGATCAGACGAAGGAGGTGTTTCCCCGCGCCTCGCACAACGTCGCCATCCCCCGGGGATTCCACGTCCTGGCCATGGACGGGCCCGGGCAGGGCAGCTCGAACATGCAGAAGATCCGCGCGGTCAAGGACAGCTACGAGCGTGCGGGGGCGGCGGTGATCGACTACCTGCGCGGCCGGAAGGAGATCGATTCCACGAAGATCGCCATCTACGGCATCAGCATGGGCAGCTACTGGTCGCTCCGGCTGGCCAGCTACGATCACCGCATGGCGGCCGTCGTCAGCGGGGTGGCCTGCTTCAACCCCAACAACACGATCTTCACGCAGTCCTCCCCCCGCTTCAAACAGATGTTCATGTACATGGCGGGGACGGACGACGAGGAGGCCTTCGACGAGATGGCGCGAACGATGACCGTGCGGGGGTACGTGGACAAGATCCAGTGCCCGACCCTGCTGGTGGCCGGAGAGTTCGATCCGCTCTGTCCGCTGGAGGACGCCATCGAGGTCTACGAGGCGCTGGCCACGCCCAAGGAGCTCTGGGTCATCGAGAACCAGTTCCACCCGCTCTGGAAGCTCCCCAACCTGGGCGCGCTGGACTGCCACGAGTACGTGCTCGACTGGCTGAGCGTGACGCTGGGCACGGGATTGTCCAAGGCGCACCGGCGCATCGCCTACGTGGGGCAACACGGCGACGGCCCCTTCGGCGACTGCGAGTGGACGCCGCCCGTGGGCCCCGGTCAGGCCTACTTTTAGAGGGGGCGCCGGTGACCATCCGGAGCGACGTGGTGGGAAGCCTCCTGCGGCCGGCGTACCTCGTGGAGGCGCGCCAGGCGCTGGAGGCCGGCCGCCTGCGTCCTCCCGAGTTCAAGCGCGTCGAGGACCGCGCGGTGGACGAGGCCATTGCGTTGCAGGAGGCCGCGGGCCTCGACGTCGTCACCGACGGCGAGCTCAGGCGCTACGCCTTCTTCGGCCATCTGATCGAGGCCCTCGACGGCTTCGACAAGTTCGGGGGCTGGGCCATCCCGTTCCGGGACCAGCAGGGCGGGGAGCTCGTCTTCAAGCGGCCGGTGGTGGTGGACAAGCTGCGCTGGCGACGGAGCATGTGCGCCGAGGAGTTCAGCTATCTGCGGGCGCGGACCGCCCGGCCCACCAAGGTGACCCTCATCAGCACCCAGCAGGCGGCGGCCTACTACGACCCCGACAAGTCGAAGAGCGCCTATCCGACCCGCGACGCCTACCTCGCCGATGTCGTCGAGTTCACGCGTCGTGAGGTGGAGGAGCTCGTCCGCCTCGGCTGCACGTACGTCCAGATCGACGCCCCCCAGTACGCGGCGCTGCTGGACCCCGCGCTGCGCGAGGGGTACCGCCAGCGGGGCAGCGACCCCGACCGGCTCATCGATGCCTGCATCGAGATGGACAACGCGGTCATCGGCGACCACCCGGGGATCACCTTCGCGCTCCACATCTGCCGCGGCAACAATCAGTCGATGTTCTACGCCAGTGGCGGCTACGACCCCATCGCCCGCGTGTTCCATCGGAGCCGCTTCCAGCGGTTCCTGCTCGAGTACGACGACGACCGCTCGGGGGGCTTCGAGCCGCTCGCCGCGGTGCCCGAGGACCGGGCGGTCGTGCTGGGGCTGGTGACGACGAAGAAGCCGCGCCTGGAGTCGGTGGACGAGATCCGGCGGCGCATCGACGAGGCGGCGAAGTTCATTCCTCGGGAGCGGCTGGCGCTCAGTCCCCAGTGCGGCTTCGCTTCGACCATGGAAGGCAACCGCATCGGCCCGGAGGATCAGCGACGCAAGCTCCACCGCGTGGCGGAGACGGCCCGTCTGGTCTGGGGTCACTGACCGAATCTTCGACAGGAGGAGATCGATGAGAGTGGTTGCGCTGCTGGCGCTCGCGTTCGTCGGGCTCGGGCCGCTCCCCGCGGCCGCGGAATCGATCAAGCTCGGCGCCGTCGTCCCCCTCACCGGCCGCTATGGCGCGGGCGGGGCTCAGGTGCGGGCCGGATACGAGATCGCCGTCGACCACGTGAACGCCGCCGGGGGGGTCGCCGTGGGGGGCAGGAAGATGCCGCTGGAGCTCGTCCTCCTCGACGACGAGTCCGACGCCACCAAGACGGTGAGCCGCCTGGAGACGCTGGCGGCGCACGGCGTGGTCGCCTACCTCGGCGGGTTCGGATCGGACCTCCACGCCGCCGCCGCCTCGGTGGCCGAGAAGAACCGGATCCCCTACCTCGGTGTCGCGTTCGCGCTCTACAAGGTCCACCAGCAGGGTTTCCACTACCTCTTCTCGCCCTTCTGGAAGTCCCCCGACATCGGCCAGCAGACGCAGGGGCTGCTCTCCACGATCTCCGCCGCCGAGCGCCCGAAGACCGTGGCGATCTTCCAGGAGAAGACGGACTGGGGACGCGAGATGGCCACGGCCTGGACCGAGGCCGGCAAGGCGGCCGGCTACCAGGTGGTCGTGCAGGGCGAGTACGCGCCGGGCGCGAAGGACTTCTCCGACCTGATCTTGAAGGCCAAGGCGGCCCACGCCGACGCCGTCTTCGCGCTGCCCACCCCTCCCGACGGCATGACGATGATCAAGCAGATGAAGGAGCTGGGCTACACGCCGAAGCTCGCGATCCTCATCCGCGCGCCCGACCCGCCGATCTGGTCGAAGAATCTCGGCAAGGACGGCGATTTTGTCGTGCTCGGGCCCGGCTGGCACTCCGCCGTGAAGGCGCCGGGCGTGAAGGAGCTCAACGAGGCCCACCTGAAGAAGCTCGGCCGCCCCGCCGATCCCATCGCCGGCCCCGCTTACGCGTGCGTGCAGATCCTGGCCGCCGCCGTCACGCGTGCCGGCTCCCTCGATCGGGAGAAGGTGCGCGACGCCATCGCCGCCACCGACATGACCACCGTCATCGGCCCCGTGAAGTTCCGCCCCGACGGCACGGGCATCGTCCAGTCGGTGTTCGTGCAGTGGCTCAACGGCAAGCAGGAGCTGATCTGGCCCCGGGAGTCGGCCACGGCGCCGCTGGCCTACCCGGCCCCGCCCTTCGCGAAGCGCTGATGCGGGAGGCTCACATGGAGACCGGGAAGTCGGAGCGGACCCTGGTACGTGCGGGTTTCGTCCTGTTTCTGCTGGCGCTGCTGACGGGAGTGGCCATACCTCTGTTCCTCAATCAGAAGATGGCGCTGGCCGCCCACTTGACCGGTGTCTTGAATGCCCTGGTGTTGATCGCTCTCGGCCTGGCCTGGGGCCTCGTGGTGTTGGGTCCGGTCCAGGCCAGGCTCACGATGGGCCTGTTTCTGTACGGTACCTACGTCAATTGGGGCACCACGTGTCTCGCCGCTGCCTGGGGCACCAGTCGCCTGACACCGCTGTCGGGAGCCGGGTACAGCGCGGCCCCGTGGAAGGAACTGGTGGTGCAGGTTCTTCTGCTCTCTCTCGTCCTGGCCATGCTCACGGGGGCCGTCCTGGTCGTCTACGGATTTCGCCCGTCGGCCTCACGAGCACGGGCCGGTCTGGCTCGCCCTCTTTCCAGCCCGTAATCCCGCGCCGTGCCCCTCCTCGAGGTGGAGCGGGTGTCGAAGGCCTTCGGCGGCGTCCGCGCCGTCCACGACGTCAGCTTCACCCTCCAGGAGGGCGAGCTGCTGGGCATCATGGGCCCCAACGGGTCGGGGAAGACGACGCTCTTCAACCTGATCGCGGGTGCCTTGAGCCCCGACGCCGGGCGCATCCGCCTGGGCGGCCAGGACATCGCCGGACTCCCGCCCCACCGGATCTGCGCCCGCGGCATCGCTCGCACCTTCCAGCTCGTCCGGCCCTTCGCCGGGCTCTCGGCGCTGGACAACGTCCTGGTCGGCCGCCTCTACGGACGCGTCCGGGCGACGACCTCCGAAGCGATCGCGGAGGCCGAGCGACTGCTGGCCCTTGTCGGGCTCGAGGAGCGGGCGGGCCTGCCCGCCTCCCAGCTCACCCTCATCGACCGCAAGCGCCTGGAGCTGGCGCGGGCGCTGGCGACGGCGCCGCATCTCCTGCTGCTCGACGAGTTCATGGCCGGGCTCAACCCCGCCGAGACGGCGAGCGCCATGACGCTCATCCGGAGGCTCGCGACCGAGGGAATGACCGTGCTCATGGTCGAGCACATCGTGTGGGCCCTCATGGACCTCTCGCGCCGGATCATCGTGCTCAGCGCGGGCGAGAAGATCGCCGAGGGCCCGCCCCCGGCCGTCGCCGCCGACCCCGCCGTCGTCGACGTCTACCTCGGCGCTGACCGGGAGAGCCGACCGCGTGCTTGAGATCCGCGACCTCGTGGCGGCTTACGGGGACGTCCGGGCCCTGTCGGGAGTGACGCTCTCCGTCGGGTCGGGCGAGATCGTCGCCCTGCTCGGCCCGAACGGCGCCGGTAAGAGCACGCTCCTCAAGTCGATCGCGGGGCTCCTCCGTCCACGCGCGGGCGCGATCCGCTGGGAGGGCGAAGATCTGAGATCCGTCGGCGCCCACCTGATCGTCGAGCGCGGCCTGGCCATGGTCCCCGAGGGGCGCCGCCTCTTCGGCAGCATGACCGTGGAGGAGAACCTCGAGCTGGGCGCCTTCGCCGCCCGCGCGCGGCCGCGAAAGCGGGCGAACCTGGACCGCGTCTATGCGCTCTTTCCCGTCCTCAGCGAACGCCGCCGGCAGATCGTCCGTGCCCTCTCCGGCGGCCAGCAGCAGATGGTGGCCGTGGGGCGCGCGCTCATGACCAACCCGAAGCTCCTGATGCTCGACGAGCCCTCGCTGGGGCTGGCCCCCCGCCTGGTGAGGTCGATCCTCGAGGCCCTGGTCGAGATCAACCGCGGCGGCGTGGCCGTGTTCCTCGTCGAGCAGAATGTGCAGGCCGCGCTCACCCTCGCCCACCGCGGCTACGTCCTCGAAGCGGGCCGGATCGTCGGCGAGGGCCGCGGCGCCGACCTCCTGCGGGACCCGCACGTACGGCGCGCCTATCTGGGCCCGCTCGCGTGATGATCCTCGCCCAGCAGCTCCTGCTCGGGCTCCTGATCGGCGGGATCTACGGACTGGCGGCGGCGGGGCTCTCGCTCGTCTTCGGCGTCCTCAAGGTCCTCAACGTCGCCCATGGCGAGCTGATCATGCTCGGCGGCTACGGAGCCTTCTGGGCCGTGGCCCTCCTCGGCATCGACCCGTTCGCCTCGCTCCTGCTGGTCCTGCCGCTCTCGCTGCTGCTGGGCCTCGCCCTCTACTGGGCGCTCTTCGGCTTCGTGGTGCGCGCCGACGAGGAGACACGGGTGAAGAACTCGCTGCTGATCGGCTTCGGCCTGGCTCTGGCACTCCACGCCCTGGCCGTCCGGCTGTGGACAGCGGACGAGCGCTCCATCATCACCCCCTACGGCGGCGCGGTGATCAGCGTGGGCGACCTCTCGATCCCCGTCGTCCGTCTCCTGAGCCTGGCGCTGGCCTTCGCCCTCATCGGCGGGTTGCATCTGCTCTTGACGCACTGGCGCTGGGGCCAGGCCATCCGCGCCACCGCCGACGACTGGCAGGCCGCGCTGCTGACCGGCATCGACGTCCGGCGCGCCTACCTGCTGGCCTTCGCGATCGGCACTGGCCTGGCCGGCGCCGCCGGCACGCTGGTCAGCATCGGCTACTCGATCAGCCCGTCGATCGGGCTCGAGTGGACGCTCAAGGCGCTGATCGTCGTCGTCCTCGCCGGGCTCGGCTCGATGATCGGCACCTTCGTCGGCGGTCTCTTCCTCGGGCTGGCGGAGGCCGCGAGCGCGGCCGCCTTCGGCGGCCCCTACCGCGAGGTGGTGGGGCTCGTCATCTTCGTGGTCGTGCTGGTCCTCCGCCCGCGCGGGCTCTTCGGGCGGTGACGCGCCTCGGCAAGCGGCAGTTGGGCTGGGCGGCGGCCATTCTGATATTCCTGGCCGCGCTGGCGCTGCTGCCGCTGGCCGTCGGCCGCGACGACGTGCTCAACTTCGTCTTCCTGATCCTGCTCTCGATCACACTGGCCGAGAGCTGGAACATCGTCGCCGGCTACGCCGGCCAGGTGAACCTGGGGCACGCGGCCTTCTTCGGCCTCGGCGCGCTGGTGGCGCGCACGCTCTGGATCGGCGGCACTCCGATCGTGCTCGCCATGGCGGCGGGCGCCGGGGTGGCGACGGCCCTCGCGCTGCTCATCGGCGTGGCCGCCTTCCGGCTGCGCGGCGCCTACTTCGCCATCGGGACCCTGGCGCTGGGCGAGATCTCGCGAACCACGGTCGGCAACGTCCTCTCGGACATCTCCACGCTTCCCACCGCCACCATCTCCGCCTACCGGCTGTCGCACCGTTACTATCTCGCGCTGGCTCTCGCCGCCGTGTCGGTGGCCGCGGTCGCGGCCCTGGCCGCCTCGCGGGTCGGGCTCGGGATGCAGGCGATCCGCGAGGACGAGGACGCGGCCGCGGCGTCCGGCGTCGGGGCGCTCGGGCTCAAGCTGACGGCGCTGGCGCTGTCAACGGGACTGGCCGGGCTGGCCGGCGGGCTCTTCGCCTACTACCACATCAGCTATTACCCGTCCCATCCCTTCAGCCCGCACTGGACCTTCGACGCGCTCCTGATGACCTTCATTGGCGGCGTCGGCACGCTGCACGGCCCCGTGCTGGGCGCCGTCCTCTACGTCTTCCTCAAGGAGTACCTGGCCCTGCGCTGGGTGGACTTCCACCTGTTGATCTTCGGTGCCCTCTTCATCGCCATCGTGCTGCTGCTTCCCGGGGGGCTGGTGCAGGCGGCCGAGCGCGCGCGGCGGCTCCTGGCGCGCTGAGGCGGGGGGTGAAGGTCACTGGCGCGGTCGCGCCAGTGTCTCGACGACGCGGCAGAGCTCCCACGGGTCGACGGGCTTGCGGAGGTGGGCCTGAAAGCCGGAGGACAAGACTTCCCTCGGCCCGTGCTCTTGAAGCGCCGTCACCGCGATGGCGGGGACGGCGCCGCCTTGCTCGGCGTCGCGCGCCCGCAGCTCCCCGATGAGCCAGTAGCCATCGCGCCCCGGCATCGAGATGTCGCTGACGAGGACATCCGGGACGACATGGTCGAAGAAGCGGAGCGCCTGCTCGGCCGTCGCGGCGACCGCCACCAGGGCCCCGGCGTACTCGAGGATGGTCTTGAAAAGCTCTAGCGTGTCGGCATTGTCGTCGACGACCAGGACGTGAACGCCGACCAGCAGCTCGCTCGGAGCAGACGGCACCCCGCCCCCCATAGCCTGGCGGGTTAGTGCAAGAAGACTGCCGGTTGAAGGTCCGCTGCTAGCTCGACAACTCAGACACGAGTCGACACAGCGCCCATGGGTCGATTGGCTCCTCCAGATAGCCGTCGAAGCCGTTCAGGCGGGCGGTGTCTGCCAGCGAAGCCGGTCCCACACCGACGGCGGGGGCCTTTCCTCCGTGTTCGGGTTGCAGCGATCGGAGTCCTCGGATCAGGGCCAAAGTGGGATTGGCGGGAGGCCGGACGCCCACGACGACCAGGCCCGGAGTCGTTTCTCGCGTGGCGACCCGCGCCTCGTTGGCCGAGTCGACGTCCCGGACAAGCGCGCCGCAGTAGCGCAGGATCGCGCTCACGACCGCCCGATTCTCGGCGTCGTCGTCCACGAGAAGAACGTACACACCTCGAAGCGAATCGACCGAATAGAACCCGCCGCGCGCCATGTCTGCTCCTGGAGCAAGTTGCGGGCCAAGGTCGATGGAGCGGAGACGGGGAATTGTTTTCCCGGATCCGGTATTCCCTTTCCCACCTCAGATCGGGAAGCGGCGCCTGAACACCCGGCGAATCAAATAGGGATTGGCGCCGAGGTGGTAGAGGCGCGTGATGTCTCCCGCCTTGAGCGCCGCTTGCTCGTCGGCGCTCAGATCATGACCGGTGAGATCGTCGTCGGCGAGTCCGTCCTTCATCACGTGCTGGCGGGCCAGGGCGGTCAGAATCTTGTTGAGTGCGTACGAGGTCTTCATGGATGCACCCATACCGTCGCGCAACCGGTGATCCATTCCGGGACCGGCTCGTAGGCGAGGACCTCGCCCTTCCAGCCGGGGAGGGCTCCGAGCAGCGCGATCCAGTTGCGGATCTCCTGGCCGCCGTTGCCACCGTCGCGCTCGATCTCGGCGTGGGTGAGGCGGAGGAGCGGTTCGACGTCCGCGCGGGCGACGTGATCGAGGATACGGTGGTCCCAATCGGGGTTGATCCGTCCCGTCTCGGGCGTGCCCACCCAGTGCGAGACCCCGCCGGTGGCGAGCAGCGCGATGCGCTCGGTGGCGGGCCGGGACCGGACGAACGTTCCGACGAACGCGCCGACCTCGTGGCAGCGCCGCGGGCTCGGCAGCGGAGGCGCGGCACAGTTGGTGTAGACCGGCGCCACCGGGACCTGACCCTCCGGCGTCAGGAAGTGCAACGGCACGGACAGCTCGTCCCAGCTCTCGATCTCGTACGAGTACGCGAAGTCGAAGCCGGTGGCGAGGCCGCTCTCGAGCAGCGCCGTCCCCCATTCGGGGGCGCCGGGGACCTTCCGGGGAGGGATCCGCATCAGACGCGCTCCGCCGGGGCTCGGCGCGTCGTAGGTCCCAGCCAGGCCGATGCAGAAGGCGGGCATATTGCTGTAGGGAAAGTTCTGGATGTGGTCGTTCACGAACATCACGATGAGATCGGGGCGCGCCGCGGCCAGGCGCCGGCGCAGTTCCTGGAAGCCGCCGTAGAGCCGGTCCCGCTGCTCGGGCTTCGACACCTCGGGCCTTCCGGTGATCAGCGGGGCATGGGACATGAGCGCAGCCGCGACGATCTCGGCCATGGTGCCCTCCCGTCCGGCCACTTCAACACCCGGGCCCCACGGTGTCAAGCCGCGGTGGGGACGGCCCGGCCGCTCCCACCCCGTTCCTCAGCGGACGGCGATCGGTGCGACGGTCGAGCCCGTGCCGCCCTTGAGCTTGAGCGGCTGCATCATGAAGGCGAACTCGTACACGCGCTTCGCCGCCAGCTCGTCCAGCTTCAAGTTCTCCAGCAGGTGGATGCCGTTCACCACGAGCATGATCTGGTGGACGGGCAGAGAGACCTGCGTATCGGGGTTCGGCGCCACCTCCACCGGCCAGTTGTCCGACCCGACGAGCATCGGATCCTGGCGGGCCAGCCACTCGGCCGCCGCGACGCCGATGCCGGGGCAGCTCTTCATGTACCGCGCGTTGTCACGTGCCCACAGTTTCCCCCAGCCGGTGTGGACGATCGCGGCGTCGCCCCGCTGCAGCGTCAGGTTCTGCCGCTGCAGCGCCTGCTGCAGATCCGGCACGGTGATTTCGTAGGTGTCGGGCAACATGTCCACACCCTTCAGTCCGGCGACATCGATCAGCACCCCGCGCGTGATGAGGGCGCCGACGTTCTCGATGCCCAGCTTGGTGAAACCGGTTCGGGTGGCCAGCTCATCGACCTTGAAGCAGTTGTACAAGCTGTTCTCGATCGTCTGGTGGGTGAAGCCGTCGAGCTGGGTGCCCACCTGGCCGATCTCCGAGGTGACGAGCTCCTCGTTGCTGCCGCGCCGGTTCGACTGCGGGTTCATGAACGTTCGCTTGGTGTGCACGTCGAAGCGGCGGGTGCTGGAGATCGGCATCTGGGCGGAGAGCACGTGGCCCAGCTCGATCACCTCGCCGGTGCGAATCAGCCGAGCCGCCCGCAGCACGGTTTCGGGCTTCATGTGATTGCCCGAGCCCCGCTCGTCGCCGGCCCCCCACTTCGAAGGGCAGCGCTGGTTGTCGGCGGGCGGCCGCCAGGACTGAGCGTGAGCGGTGACGCTCGCCGAGCCGAGCGCCATCACCATGGCGATGCCGACGGCCATGGGTCGCATGGTCTCCTCCTCTGTGAGGGGGTGGTTTTGGGCGCCCAGACAGTACCATGATTCCGCGGCCGGCATGTCTCGCTGGCATCGCCTCATTCCTCTCCGGCACGAGCCCGACTGGATCGAGCGACAAGATCGTCGCCAGCAAGCGGGCTTGCGAGACGCCGGCTCTGGCACGGTTGCTGCTCCTCCCCACCTTCCGTTCGGGACCGCGCGTCATGCGCGCCAAGAGGCGCTGCCCGAAGCGCCAGGGAGGAACCTCAATGAGCGTTCGGTTCCATCTCATCGTGCTATCGGCACTCGTGATGTCGGTCGGCCTGGCTGGGTGCGATTCGGGGCCCTCGGCTCCGGTAGGCCAGGCGGGGCCAGCTCAGCCGGCCAGGACCGCGGCAGCCGCCAGTGCACCGTCGCGCGAGTTCGCCGCTGTCGCCGAGCTGAGGAATATCCATTTCGACCTTGACCAGGCGAAGATCCGCTCGAGCGACGCCCGGCTCCTCCAGGACAATGCCCGCTGGCTCAAGTCGCGCCGGGACATGACGATCCTCATCGGCGGCCACGCCGACGAGCGCGGCTCGGACGACTACAACCTGAAGCTCGGTGAGCGGCGCGCGAACGCCGTCAGGAGCTACCTGATCGCCCAGGGGGTCGAGGCCGACCGTGTCACGACCGCCACCTACGGCGAGCGGAACCCGGTCTGCCCGGAGCACACCGAGGCCTGCTGGGCCAAGAACCGGCGTTCTGAGTTCCAGGTGAAGACCCGGTAGTTGACCGTCTGAGCCCGCTCGCCCTCGCCGGGCCCGAGCCAGAGCGCATGCCACCTCGGCAGCGAGGGCTCGAGCTGGGCGCATCCTGGCATGGGGCCTTGGCGTTTAAGCGACTGATTTCACGTGTTTTTACTTTTGGCGCGAAACCTGCTGACGGCCTACCGGGGAGGTTGCCATGAGCAGAGCAACGTCAGAAGGGCTCGTGGTCGTCAAGATGCCGTCCGCGATGCTGCTGGCCGCCGAGGTCCGGTCCGTCGCCGCCCGGCGAGCACTCTCGGCGGAGTTTCTCGGGACCCTGCTGCTGACCTTCTTCACGGCAGGGGTGGTGATCGTCACCGGGGGGATGCTGGGAGAGAGGCTCTCGTCGTCCCGCCTGCTGGTCACCGCGATGGCGCACGGCCTGGCCTTCGGGCTCCTGGTCTTCACGATGGCCGGCATATCGGCTGGTCATCTGAACCCGGTTCTCACCCTTGGGGCCGTGATCATGCGCCAGATGACCCTCGCGCGCGGTCTGGTGTACCTCGTCGCTCAGCTCGTGGGCGCCGTCTGTGGCGCCGTCCTGCTGAAGCTCGCGCTGCCGGGAGTGCCCGTGAGCCTCGGTGTTCCGGCGCTCGGCCCCAGGGTCACCGCGGAAGCCGCCCTCGTCGTCGAGGGGGTGCTCGCCTTCACCCTGACGGCTGTTTTCCTGGCCTCCGTCGGCAAGGGGTCGGTTCCAGTCGTCGTTGGTCTCACGACCGCCCTCGGGCGCCTCTTCGGCATGGCGCTGACCGGGGCCCCGATGAACCCGGCACTCGTGTTCGGCGTCGCCCTCGCCTCCGGAATGTGGACCGGCCACTGGGTGTGGTGGCTCGGCCCCCTGCTGGGCTCGGCACTGGCGGCGATGTGCTGGCACGCGTGGTTCTCGAAAGGCGAGAAACACAGCGGGGACGCTCGCGCCTGGCGATAGCCACCTGACGGTCGTCAGGCCACAATCAGCTCGCGATGCTACGGGCGTCGAGGCGACTCGACGCCCGTAGTGCTTATTGCGTATCATCGGCCGACGTGGATCCGATCCTGTCGCTGTGCGACGTAGCGCGTGACTTCGCCACCGGCGGCCGGGTCATCCAGGCGATGGCCGGCTTGAGCCTCGATGTCGGCGCCGGAGAGTTTCTGACGATCGTGGGTCCGAGCGGGTGCGGGAAGTCCAGGCTGCTCAACATCGTCTCCGGTCTGCTGCCGCCCTCGAGCGGCAAGGTCCGCTACAAGGGCGCGCCAGGAAGCGGCGTCAACACCGAGATCGGCTACGTCACCCAGGCCGACACCCTTTATCCGTGGCGGACGCTCGACCCGCGTCTCGGTCGCCGGAGCGGCGAGGACGAGCACGCTCAGAAGGAGCAGGAAAGAAGCGCTGCCACACGCGAAGCCTCGCATAGTGGGTCCTCCCGTTGATGGTTCGGAAGCGGGCGACCGTCAGCCGCGCGCCTCTCGAGTCGTCTCGCTACCGCAGCACGTCGCTCGCCTCGGCGGCGCTGATGAAGGTGTCCGCGTCCTCCTCGAGGAGGAAGCGCTCGTGTACGAGGTGCTTGGCGGCCTTCTCGACGGCCTTCACGAATCCGTCGTGGTCCTTGTAGCGCTCCTCGACCGACTTGCGCGGATCGCCGGCGGCCAGCCGCTCGGCCCTGGTCTCCGGGAACGAGAAGACCGAGCCGGTCAGGCCGCAGAGGTTCGGCGCCCGATGGCCGGGCGCGCGCACGTTCCAGCCCGTGTTCGTTGCGAGCGGAACGCGGATCTGCAACGGCCGGATGCCGGCGATGTCGAGCCCGTCCTTGTCGGTCTTCGGCACGAACATCATGTAGCTGGGGCCGAGCCGCGGGGGCTGCAAGGTGAGGACCCCGCCCAGGGGACCGAACTCGGGGCCGAAGTCCAGGAGCTCGTACTCGTTCATGACCGTCGGGAAGCTCACGCCGGGGATCGTCGGGAATGCCGCCCGCGCCTCGGCCAGCGAGATCAGCGTCCCGTTCTCGAGGCGGGGATAGTTGCTCTTCGGGGGCTCGCTGCCCTGCTCGGCCCACTCGTCCATGGCGACCAGGAGGGCCCGGGCTGTTTCGATGACGGCCCCACCGGGCGTGGGGTTCACGCACAGCGCGCTCTGGCCCGACGGCGCGGTGAGCAGGCCCGTGAGCCGATTCCCGTGCGCGGTGCTCGAGTTGAAATACAACCGCACGTTCTCCGAGAGCGGCACCGGGCGCCCGAAGCCGTCGGCGACGTTGAGGGAGCCGTGGAGCTGCCAGAACTCGCTCGCCGAGTCGATCTGGAAGACCAGCGGGTCCGTCGCCGGCCGCTTCATGATGCCGTCGTGGATGCCCGAGATCGGGTCGGTCGTGACGGCATACGTGAACGGGGGGAAGCTGTTCTGCAGGAAGTCGTGGTTCCTGTCCTGATCCGAGAAGACGTTGGGGTCGGCGAACCGGACGTTGATGAAGACCCGGTCGGTTCCGGCGATGGTGGGGATGATGCCGTCGAACACCTTGCGGTGTGACTCGTCCTCGTTGAAGCCGAGGTAGATGAAGTCACGCAGGTAGCCGCCGGTCTGAGAGGCCCCGGTGGCGTAGGCGCGCCGGATGCCGGCGTGGCCCGGGCTCGGCCCCAGAGGGTTGGGGTTGCCCGCGTCGTCGCGCGTCTGGTACCGGAGGAAGGAGGCGACGTCGCGCGTCGTCGCGTGGCCGAGGCCCAGGACGATGGGGTTCTTCGCGGGGTAGATTAGCTCGTACAGCTTGTCGCTGACGAAGCCGTCGAAATAGCAGAGGTCGACGGTGGAGGGGACGAAGCTCGCCGGTCCCGCGGGGCAGCGTCCGTAGGCCCAGCGATTCGACGGGATCGGAATCTTGGGCGCGTTCACGTCGTCACGGACGGTGAACGTCGCGTGCGTGGTGTCGGTGTCCGCCGTCTCGTAGGGGGTGAAGGCGGGGCTGCTCTTGAGGGTCACCGTGAAGGTGCCACCCGGAGGCGAGTACTCGATCCGCATGAGGCCCACGATCGGGCTACCGCCCGGCTGGGTGGCGATCGGCAGGCGCGCGGGGAGGTTGATGGCGGTGGGCACGACGTCTCCCTCCCAGCCGGCATCCACGAGCGTGTAACCCCGCTGCAGCGCGAAGTCGATGGCCCTCGAGACCTGAGCCGCCGTCGATACGGCGGTCAGAGCCGTGTTGGCCCGGTTGTTGACGGTGTAGTAGATCTTGTGGTTGCCGCGCGCCGTGTCCACCGGCTTCACGATGATGAATGGGGTGGCGAACTCCACCATCCCCCGCGCATTCCGCGGCGCTTTGTCGAGGTCGACGATGACGGCGTTGAGCGGATCGCGGGGATTCACCTCCATGGAGGCGGTGCCCACGAGCCGCTCGTAGGCGCCGCTGGTCCCCCACTCCGCGCCTCCGGCGTAGGGTTGTCGTTGCTCGACCACGAACCGGACGACCCGCGCCTCGGCCAGCGAGGCGGCCAGGGTGAGGATACCCAAGAAGAGCAAGAGCGAAGAGCCGACCCTCGTGTACCGCTTCATGATTACCCTCCCGTTTTGGCCTGGCGAGTGATCGTTTTTCCCGAGCTCCGCCGCCGGCCTACCGCAGCACGTCGCTCGCCTCGCCGGCACTGATGAACCGGTCGGCGTCCTCCTCGATGAGGAAGCCCTCGTGCATGAGCTTCTTGGCCGCGTGCTCGACGGCCCGCACGTAGCCGTCGTGATCCTTGTAGCGCTCCTCGAGCGACTTGCGCGGGTCACCGCTCGCCAGCCGCTCGGCCTTCGTCGTCGCGAACGGGATGTAAGAGCCGCTCAAGCCGCAGAGGTTCGGTGCGCGGAAGCCGGGCGCGCGGACGTTCCATCCAGTGTGCGTCCCGAGCGGGACGCGGATCTCCATCGGGCGGATGCCCGCGATGTCCTGCCCATCCTCGTCAGGCTTGGGCACGAGAACGGCGTAGCGTGGGCCGAGCACCGGCGGGAGCAGCGTGAGCCGCCCGCCCTCGGAGTCGAACTCGGGGCCGAAGTTCAAGAGCTGGAGCTCGTTCAGCACCGTTGGGAAGTTCACGCCGGCGATCGCGGGGAACGCCTCGCGCGCCTCATCGAGGGACACGAGCGTCTTGTTCTCGACGCGGGGATAGTTGCTCTTCGGGGGCGCGGTCCCCTCGTCGGCCCACGCATCCAGGATCGTGAGGACGGCGCGGAAGGTCGGGCCGTGGTACTGGGGGTTCGTCAGGTTCTGGCACATCCCTCGCGGGCCCGGGAAGGCTGAGGGGAGACCGCTCCCGTGTTCGAAGCCCGACATCAGGTAGAGCCGGACGTTGTCCGGGGCCACGATCGGGTGGCCAAGGCCGTCCGCCGCATCGAGGGAGGCCCGGAACTGCCACCACTCGATCTCGGTCACCGTCTGGACAACCAGGGGGTCGGTGGCCGGCCGCTTCAGGATCCCGTCGTGGATGCCCGAGATCGGATCGGTTCGGACCCCGAACGTCACGGGAGGATAACTCGTGGAGAGGAAGTCGTGCCGGTCGTCCTGGCGGGAGTACGTGTTCGGGTCGGCGAACTCCACATTCGCGAAGAGGCGATGAGTCCCCGGAGTGGACGCCCAGACGACGTCGAAGACCTTCCGGTGAGCCTCATCCTCGTTGAACCCGAGGTAGAGCCAGTCCCGCTGGTACATCCCAGTGGATGAGACACCGAGTGAGTACGACCGCCGGATCCCGACGTGAGCCGGGGTCAGCGACAGCGGGTTCGGGTTGCCGACGTCGTCGCGCGTCTGATTGCGCAGGAACGACCCGACGTCCCGCGTCACCGCGTAGCCGAGCCCCATCACCATCGGATTCTTCGCCGGGTAGATCAGCTCGTACAGCTTGTCCGCCCGGAACCCGTCGAACAGACAGATGTGGGTCGTGTTGGGCACGAGCGTGGCCGGGCCGCCCGGGCAACTCCCGAACGCCCAGCGGTTCGACGCGATCGGCACCTTGGGGCCGTTCACGCTGTCGCGAACTGTCAGCGTCGCGTGGGCCGTGTTCGTGTCGGCGGTCTCGTAGGAGCGGAAGGCGGTGCTCCCCTCGAGGGTGAGGGTGAAGGTCCCGGCCTGCGGAATCGTTCGGTCCGAGTACTCGATCCGAACGGCGGCGACGATCGGGCTCCCATCCGGCTGGGTGGCCACCGGCAAGGTGGGAAAGATCCGGGCACCACCGGGCGCCACGTCTCCCTGCCAGCCGGTATCTACGATGGTGTAGCCCAGCCGCATGAGGAAGCCGTCGCCGGCGTCGGCTACCGTCAGCGGGTCGTTGCTCTCCTGCGCGAAGTTGAATCGCCCGATCGAGATCTTGTTCCCTCGATTGTTGATCGTGTAGAAGATCTTGTGATTCCCTCGCGCTATGTCGACCGGCTTGAGGATGAAGAACGGGGAGCTGAACTCCACCATCCCCCGGGCATTACGCGGCGCCTTGTCGAGGTTGACGATGACCGTGTTGAGGGGATCGCGCGGATCCACCTCCATGTAAGCCGTGCCATCGAGCCGCTCGTACGGCCCGACGTCGCCGAAGCTCATGCTGCCGGCGAATGCGCGCTGCTGCTCGACGACGAACCGCACGACCCGCGCCTCAGCCACCGGAGCGGCGAGGACAAGCAGGCTCAGAAGGAGCAGGAGAGAAGCGCTGCCACGCGCGAAGCGTCGCATAGTGGGTCCTCCCATTGATGGTGCCGAGGCGGGCGACCGTCGGCCGCCCGCCTCGCGAGTCGTCTCGCTACCGCAGCACGTCGCTCGCCTCGGCGGCACTGATGAAGGTGTTCGCATCCTCCTCGAGGAGGAAGCCCTCGTGCACGAGCTTCTTGGCCGCGTGCCTGACGGCCTTCACGAAGCCCTCGTGGTCCTTGTACCGCTCCTCGAGCGACTTCCGCGGGTCGCCGGCAGCCAGTCGCTCGGCCTTCGTCTCCGCGAACGGGATGTACGAGCCGCTGAGACCGCAGAGATTCGGCGCCCGCTGGTCTGGCTTGCGCAGGTTCCAGCCCGTGTTGGTGCCCAGCGGCACCCGGATCTCCATCGTCCGGATGCCCGCGATGGACAGCCCATCAGGATCGGGCTTCGGCAACAGTATCTTGTAGCTGGGCCCGATCACCGGCGGCAGCAGCGTGAGCCGCCCGCCCGTGGAGTTGAACTCGGGGCCGAAGTCCAGGACCTCGAGCTCGTCCACGACCGTCGGGAAGCTCACGCCCG
The DNA here is from genome assembly GCA_001917535.1 of Candidatus Rokubacteria bacterium 13_1_40CM_69_27. Lineage (GTDB taxonomy): Bacteria > Methylomirabilota > Methylomirabilia > Rokubacteriales > CSP1-6 > MNEF01. Next base: position 317 of record MNEF01000103.1, on the reverse strand, counting down.
GGATGTCGGGGAAGGCCTCAGCAGCTTCTCGCAGAGGGACCAGCGTCTTGTTCTCGAGGCGGGGATAATTGCTCTTCGGGGGCTCGATGCCCTGCTCCACCCACGCGTCGAGGGCGATCAAGAGGGCCCTGAACGTTGGGCTGGTACCGCCGGAGTTCGTGAGATTCTGGCAGAGTACTGACTGACCTGGGGAGCTGAACAAGCCGACACCCCCACCATGCGCGTAACTCGAGTGATAGTAGAGCCGCACGTTGTCTGGGATCGGCACCCGGTTGCCGAGGCCATCGACGACGTTGAGGGATCCGTTCATCCCCCAG
>MNEF01000102.1:12610-26628 GCA_001917535.1 Candidatus Rokubacteria bacterium 13_1_40CM_69_27 | reverse complement strand
GACGCCTCGGCCTAGACCTGAGCAGGCCGATTTCGCGGCCTGGAACCTCCACCGACCGAGCAAACCCCGCAATTTTCCGGGAGCCACTCTTGAAGCTCGGGACGCAGCGCGGGAGTTCGGCTATGTTATCCGCGACAAGCGGCATGATCTCGGAGGCAACCCGAACTCCCGGAGGTCGTCATGACGCAACGTCCCGAGTTCAGCATGCAGGAGCTACGCGCGCGGATCGCGGCCGCGGGCGTGCCCATCGCGGAGGCGCGGCTGGAGATGGTCCGCAAGCTCCTGTCCAACGCGCTGGCGCCGATCCGCGCCGAGGACTGGCGGGCGGCGAGCACGCTTGAGCCTGCCGTCACGTTCGATGCCGGCGGACCGTCCGGCGCCGCCGGCTCCCAGGTAGATGCCACTGCGGAACGTCGGGCGCGCGAGGCGATCGGCCCGGCCGCAGCCTCGCTGGACGGTGAGCTCCCGTACGCCGGCATCCGCGAGCTTGGCAGGCGGTTCCGGCGGCGCGAGATCTCGCCCGTCGAGCTGACGCAGGCGCTCCTCGAGCGGATCGCGCGCCTGGAGCCGAAGCTCCACGCGTTCGTCACCGTCACCGCCGACCGCGCGCTCGCCGACGCCAAGGCCGCGGAGGCCGCGCTCCTCCAGGGCGACCCGCGTTCCCTCCTCGGGATCCCCGTCGCCTACAAGGACCTCTACGCCACGCGCGGGATCCGGACGACGGCCGGCTCGGCGGTGCTGGCGGATTGGGTGCCCGCGGAGGACGCGACGTGCGTGGCGCGGCTTCAGGCCGCCGGCTGCGTGATGCTGGGCAAGCTCATCACCCACGAGTTCGCCTTCGGCATCCAGTTCCCGGGGCATCGCTTCCCGCCCGCCCGCAACCCGTGGAACCCGGAGCACATCCCGGGCGGCTCGTCGAGCGGCTCGGGCGCGGCGCTGGCGGCCGGCCTCGTAGCGGGCTCGCTCGGCTCCGACACTGGCGGCTCGATCCGCGGTCCGGCCGCCTTCTCCGGCATCGTCGGGCTCAAGCCCACCTACGGCCGCTGCAGCCGCGCGGGGGTCGTCACGCTGTCCTGGACGCTCGACCATACCGGCCCGATGGCGCGCACCGTCGAGGACTGCGCCTACATCCTCGGGACGCTCGCCGGGCACGATCCCGGCGATCCGGCGTCGAGCCAGGCGCCGGTCGGCGACTATCTGGGCGGGCTCGGCCAGGGCATCCGCGGGCTTCGGGTCGGCGTGCCGCGCGCGTACTTCCTCGAGGGCGTCCAGCCCGAGGTGGCAACGGCGTTCGAGCGGGCGCTGGGGACGCTGCGCGAGCTGGGCGCGAGCGTCGCGGACGTCGGGATCCCGTCCATCTGGGCGGCGCCCAGCTACATGGCGATCATGCTCTCCGAAGCGTTCGCCTATCACGAGCGCGACCTGCGAGAGCGCCTGAACCTCTATGGCGAAGGTCTGCGGGACAAGCTCCTGGCCGGCGGGCTCTTCTCCGGCCGCGAGTACGTGCAGGCCCAGCGGCTCCGAGCGCGGCTCCAGGGCGAGATGCGGGAGACCCTCCGGCGCCTGGACGTCCTCGCCACCCCGACGATGCCGAGCCCGGCCTTGCCCTTCTCGGTCGTGCAGGACCCGGACCTGCCGTATCCGTTCCCCAAGAGCAACACGTCGCCGTTCAACATGGCCGGCCTGCCGGCGCTCGCGCTGCCGTGCGGGTTCTCGGCGACGGGGCTGCCGCTCTCGCTCCAGCTCGTCGGGCGCCCGTTTGACGAAGCCACCGTGCTGCGCGCCGGGCACGCCTACGAGCAGGCCACCGAGTGGCATCGCCGCCGCCCGCCGGTGTGACGGGCGGCGGCGCTCAACGCGGTAGGGAGTGACGCGGCCTACCAGAACTCGCGCGAGGCGAGCCGAGCGCCTTCGGCCATGCTGCGCAGCTTGGCCCACACGATATCGGGATCGACGGCGGCCTGGCCCACCCAGGTCCCGAAGCCGCAGTCCGTCCCGACGAGGACGTTTTCACGGCCGACCAGCCTCGCGTAGCGGCTGATGCGCTCGGCGACCAGCTCGGGGTGCTCAATGAAGTTGGTGGTCGAGTCGAGGACACCGGGGATGATGACCTTGCCTGCCGGCAGCTTGACCCGCTCGAACAGCCTCCACTCGTGGGCGTGGCGCGGGTTGGCGGCCTCGAAGGACACGCCGCTGGGCCGGGCCCCGAACACGATGTCGAGGATGTCCGCCAGCGGCACGTCGTAGTGATGCGGCCCCTCGTAGTTGCCCCAGCAAAGGTGCATGCGCAGCCGCTCGGGCGGGATGTTGGCCAGGGCGTGGTTGAGGGCCTCGACGTGCAGGCGCGCCATCTTCCGGAACTCCTCGAGGCTGAGGCCGGCGAACTGGATGTGCCGGCCCATGGCCAGGTCCGGGCAGTCGACCTGGAGCACCAACCCCGCCTGCGCCACGGTCTCGTATTCGCGCTTCATCGCGTCGGCGATGGCGGCCAGGTACGCCTCGTGGCTCCCGTAGTGGTCGTTTCGAAAGAAGAGGGAGATGACGCCCGGTGAGGCCGCGGACATGAAGGCGTCCGCGGCCTTGACCTCGCCGAGCGCCGCTTTCAAGTTGTCCGCATCGGTCTGCGCTGCCTGAGCATCGCGTACGGTGATCGGGCCCGTGCAGGCGGGTGTTTTGCGCCGGGCGCGGCCGGGATCGCCGAACACGCGCCGGGCCATGGCGGGAAAGTCCACCAGGTCCTTGTACTGGAGCGGCTGGCTCGTGCCGCCGAACCCGCTCAGCCGGTCCTTGATGTAGGTGGCGTAGCTCGGCTTGCTGAACTCGCCGTCGTTGACGATGTCGACGCCGGCCGTGGTCTGCTTGCGCACGACCTCCGCCACCGCCGACCGGATGCGGGCGGCCAGGGCCGCCGGGTCGACCGACACCCCTTCGTCCTTCGCGAACATCGTCTGGATCAGGTCGTCCGGCCGGGGCAGGCTGCCGGTATGCGTGGTCAGGAAGCGCTCGCTGCTGCGTTTCATAGGTGTCCCCCTCGAGGCCGCCAGGTTACTCCCAGGAGGCCGTGTCCATCCGGAGCTCGAAGCCCACGGGGTGAGGCGTGACCTTGAGCCCTTTCTTCGTCGCGTAGAGCTGAAACTCGTGGTTGACGAAGGAGGCTCGCCGGCGTCAGCAGGAGGGTCGCCCGGAAGCGATGGACGATCTCGTCGAGGACGGGGGTCTTCATCATGAGCGAGCGGCCGAGGTCGCCACGGACGACACGTCCCAGCCAGCGGCCTGGATGGGGAAGGGCTGGTCGAGGCCCATCTCGTGCCGCAGGCGGGCCAGCTCCGCGGGCGAGCCCTCCACACCCAGTATGATCTCGGCAGGATCGCCCGGCGTGAGATAGAGGATGAGGAAGACGACCAAGGACACCCCGAGGAGGACCGGCACCAGCATCCCGATGCGGCGGAGCAGGTAGACGCCCATCACGATCCCCTGTTCGGAGCGAGGCTCAGGCGCGCAGGCAGCAGCGAGGACTCTACACGTACCTCCCTCGGACCGCAATCGACTACACCTTCAGAACGTTGTAGGCTCCGTCGAGGTGTGACCAGATGAAGCGAGCGCTCGCGGCCCTGGCCCTGGCGAGTTCGGCGTGCGCCTCGAGCCCCGGGTTCTCCAGTCGCGACGAGGTCATCCGGCTGATCCTGCCCTCGACGGTTCAGCTTCGCTCGGAACGCGAGGGCGGCGGCCGCCGGGCCGCCTCCGGGGTCGTTGTCGCCGCAGACGCTGAAACCCGCCGCGCCTGGATCCTCACCACCCGACATTTTCTGGAGCCGATCGCGAAGCAGGACATTTTCGTGATCATTCCTGGCCGAAAGGATCGCGTGAGGGCCAAGGTGGCGTCGCTGAGCAGCGACTCCGACCTGGCGCTCCTCGAGGCGGAGGGGATCAGCTTGCCCCCCGCCAGGCTCAAAGAAACGGCGAAGCTTGGCGACGACGTATGGATCGTCGCCTTTCCGTGGGGCCGTCGAATGACGGTCGTGGGCGGCGTCGTCAGCCAGATCGGTTCCGAAGCGGGCGAGGCGCCCCTCGAGGGACCGGCCCGGATGGTCGACGCCTCGGTGAGTTATGGGGCCAGCGGGGGCGGCGTGTTCGACGCGGCGACCGGGGCGCTCATCGGGGTCGTGGAGAGCCACCGTACGGCGCGGGTCACCACCCCGGGTCCACCCGAGCAGGTCCTCGAGATCCCGGTTCCGGGGGAGACCACGCTGATCTCCTCGGAGTCGATCCGGCGCTTTCTCGAACGTTCGGGGCTACAGTGGCTGATCCGCCAGTGAGGACGGGCACGCCCGCTTCCGGACATGCCCGTCCGCTGAGCGGAGACGACTACTTCGCTTCGACGCTAGTGGCGATATTCTTTCCGTCGCGCTCCTCGTAGGAAACCTTCACGTCGGTCCCTGGCCTCAGCATGTCCATCGAGACGCCCTCGGCCACCGAGAGTGTGGTGCCGTTATCGAGGACGATCGTTCGGTCCGACGTGTCGACGCTCTGGATTTTGCCCTCGATCTCTCCCGCCCAGGCTCCAGCGGCCGACAGCACGAGCATGATCATCAGCGCGATGCCCAGCAACTTCCGCATGGGAGTCCTCCTTACGAGGTGTTGGGGTGTTCGGACGCGTTCATACGCGTCCGAGTCTACTGAAGCGAAAAGCACTCTTCAAGCGATCGGGGCCCCGGATTCACTTCTTCGGGGGCACGGGCGTGTCGACCAATTGGGCATCCGTCTGGATGGTGATGCGTGAATGGGCACGGGCTCGGAGCCGAGCGACCTCAACGCGCTGGAAATCCACGGATTCCCATTTGGCATGGTCACTGCACCCCGCCCCGGAGGCGGAATGGACGACTGGTGGAGCGAGCTCGACGACGACGTTCTGCGGACGCTGGCGGAACGCTCCGCGGCGACGCCGGCCGAGGTCGGGGAACGGTTGGGGATCTCCGAAGCTTCGGCCGCGTCGCTCCTGGCGATGCTGGCCGTCCAGGGTAAGGTCCGGATTCGCCTCGTCGAGGGAACTGACCTCGACCTCTGGCGTCCCACCGCTTTTCAGTCGGCCGCCAGCCGGTAGCCGACACCGGGCTCGGTGAGGAGATAGCGGGGACGGGCCGGCTCGGCTTCGAGCTTGTGGCGCAGGTGGGCCATGTAGACGCGAACGTAGTGGGCCTGGTCGGTGTGGGTCGGTCCCCACACCTCGCGCAGCAGCTGCTGGTGGGTGACGACCTTTCCCGCGTGGCGGACGAGCGTCGTCAGCAGCTTGTACTCGATCGGCGTCAGGCGCACTTCCCGGTCGCCCACGAACACCTGCCGGCGCAGAAGATCCATCCGGAGCTCCCCGACCTTGAACGCCGCGTCGTCCGCCTCGTGTGAGGCGCCGGCGGTGTGCCGGAGGGCGACCCGGATCCGCGCGACGAGCTCGCTCGCGCCGAAGGGCTTGCTCACGTAGTCGTCGGCGCCGGCATCGAGCGCCGTCACCTTGTCGCGCTCCTGGCCCCGCGCCGACAGGACGATGATCGGGACCGCCGTCCACTCCCGTAGCCGGCGGATGACGTCGATCCCGTCGATGTCGGGCAACCCGAGGTCGACGATGACGACGTCGGGTTGACGTGAGCCGACCTCCACCAGGCCGTCCGCTCCCGTCGTCGCCTCGAACAGCCGGTAGCCCTGGCCCGTCAGCGTGACTCTCAAAAATCGCCGGATCTGCGGCTCGTCCTCGATCAGGACGACGACGGGGTCAGGCATCGGGGGGCACGGAGGCTGGCGGCGTCTCTGTCAGGGGCAGCGTGAACAGGAACGCGACGCCACCCTCGGGCAGGTTCTGGGCCCAGATGCGCCCCCCGTGCGCCTTGACGATGCCATGGCAGATGGCCAGGCCGAGACCGGCGCCGCGACGACCGTCAGGGGCCGCGCGGTAGAACTTCTCGAAGACCCGGTCCTCCTCGCCCTTCGGCAGCCCCGGGCCATGGTCGGCGACCTCCACGGTGATCTTGCGATCGGTCGCGGTCGCGATGATCCGGACCGCGCTATCGGCGGGTGTGTACTTGACGGCGTTGTCCAGCAGGTTCACGAAGACCTGCTCGATGAGTACATCGTCGATGGCGGCGAGGGGCAGGTCGGGCGGGATGTTGACGGTGACGCGACGGGTGCCCAGGGCCTTGGTCAACCGCCCCAGCGCGGCCCCGACCACCTCCTCCAGAGGATGCCAGTCGCGGCGGAGGTGCAGCGCGCCCGACTCCAGCCGCGTCATCTCTAACAAGTTTTGGACGAGCCGGTTCAAGCGCTCGGCCTCGTCGCGCACGGATTCCAGCAGCTCGTGCTGCGTCCGTTGATCCAGGTGGGCCCCGCTGTCCAGGATCGTCGTGGCGGCGCCCGTGATCGCGGCCAGCGGCGTTCGGAGGTCGTGGGAGACCGAGGTCAGCAGGGAGTTGCGGAGCCGCTCCGTTTCGGCGCGCACGCGGGCGTCCTGGGCTTCGTCAGCCAGGCGAGCGCGCTCGAGGGCGAGCGCCGTCTGGTTGACGAAGGTCTCGAGCTGGCGGAGCGGCTCGGGCGTGGCGAAGGCGTCGCGCCGGCGAGGCCGGACGCTCACCACGCCGAGCGGCCCACGGTGACCGGGCAAGGGCAGGTACACCGCGCGCGCCGCCTCCGCCGTCGCCGTGCCCAATCCGGCCGGTTGGCCGTGCTCGAAAACCCATCGGCTCAGCCTCAAGTCGTCCGGCTCGACCGGGAATCCGCCCTCTTTGCGGCTGACCCGGAGGTTGCCGTCGGCGCCGGGCAACAACACCGCGGCCTCCGCTCCGAAGACGTCCCCGATGTGTCGTGCCGCGATGGCCACCAGCTCGTCGATGGCGCCCGTTTGCGCGAGCTCCCGACTCATGGCATAGAGCGCGGCCGTCCGCTGCTCGCGCTGTCGTGCCGCCTCCGCCTGGATCCGGACGCGGACCGTCAGCCCGCTGATGACGAGGCCCACGACCAGCATGACGGCGAAGGTCAGCAGGTACTGCGTGTCGGCGACGGCGAAGGTCAGGTAGGGCGGGACGAAGAAGTAATCGAAGGCTGCGACGCTGACGATCGCGGCCAGGACCGACGGACCGCGCCCGTAGCGGATGGCGATGACGACGATGGCCAGAAGGTACGTCATGATGAGGTTCGCCAGCTCGAAGAAGGGGAACATCAGCCAGGAGATCCCGGTGGCCACCGCAACGGCGGCGACGGCTTGCCCGTATCCGGCCGCGATCCAGGCATGAACCGTGTTCACATCAGGAGTGTAGCGCTACGGCGACCTCTTCGGCCTCTTTCGGCCGCTGCGGGGGCCGCGACGCGATCACGCGCACGGTGATCGTGCTCGAGGCACAGGCGCACCAGTCGAGCTGGTCGAGCGCGGCGCGGTTCGCCCGCACCCACCACGCCATCGCGCCGAAGGCAAGGCCAACCATCCCGCCCCGGAGCGCGGTCCCGAGCGCGGGCGCCAGCCCCGAGGGCTCGATCAGCGCGAAGGCCGCCACGGTGAGCGGCAGGATCGCGTAGAGGCGACCCCAGCGCGGCCGAGGTTTCATCGCCGGTCTCGTCGGCCTCATGACCTCAGCGTGCCAGGTCGGCGGTAAAGACGGGGTCAAGAAGCGGCCGCGGGCCGTTAAAAAATCGTAAAAATTTACCCGGTCGGCTCCAGCGGGTGGTGGCTGGCGTTAGAGTCGATCTGGCGTATGCGCGTCACTCTGCTGAAGCAGTTGCTGGTCGGGCCGCCCATGCCGCTCGCCCAGGCCCGGCACGAGCGCCTGAGCAAGACTGTTGCTCTCGCCGTCTTCGCCTCCGACCCGTTGTCGTCGGTGGCCTACGCGACCGAGGAAATTCTCTTTGTGCTCGTGCTCGCCGGTAGCGTCGCCCTCAGCTACTCGTTGCCCATCGCGATCGGCATCGCCGCCCTGCTGGCGGTGGTCGTCACGTCCTACCGTCAGACGGTGCAGGCTTATCCTCAGGGGGGTGGCGCCTACCTGGTCGCCAAAGACAATCTCGGTATATTTCCGGCCCTGACCGCGGCGGCAGCGCTCCTCGTCGACTACGTCCTGACGGTCTCCGTCTCGGTGGTCGCCGGGATCGCGGCGCTGACATCGGCGATGCCGGGGCTCCATCCTTATCGGGTGATCCTGAGCGTCATCGTCGTTGCCCTGATCGCGCTCGGGAACTTGCGCGGCGTCCGCGAGTCTGGCCGGCTGTTCGCCGCCCCGACCTACTTCTTCGTCGTCAGCATTCTGGGAATGGTCGGTTACGGTCTCGTCGCCGCCATGTTCGATTGGCTCCCGGAGGCCCCCTACGAGCCCCATCCCCCCGGTCTCGAGGGTATCGGGCTGTTCCTGTTGCTGAGAGCCTACGCGGCCGGCTGCACCGCGCTGACGGGCGTCGAGGCCGTCTCCAACGGGGTCCAGGCGCTCAAGCCGCCCGAGGGCAGGAACGCCGCAACCGTCATGACCTGGCTGGGCGTGCTCTCGATCACGATGTTCCTGGGGATCACCTACTTGGCCTACGACTTCGGGATCATCCCGGGCGGGGACGAGACCGTAGTGTCCAAGATCGCCCGCCGGGTGTTCGGCGCCGGCATGCCCTATTACGCGGTCCAGGCCGCGACCATGCTCATCCTGCTCCTCGCCGCCAACACGTCCTACGCGGACTTCCCGCGCCTCTCGTCGATCCTGGCGCGCGATCGCTTCGTGCCCAGGCAGTTCGCGAACCAGGGTGACCGGCTCGTCTTCTCGAACGGGATCCTGATCCTGAGCGGGTTCGCGGTCCTCCTGATCGTGGTCTTCGGGGGCGATACCCACGCCCTGCTGCCCCTCTACGCCATCGGCGTATTCATCTCCTTCACGCTCTCGCAAGGCGGCATGGTGCGCCGATGGCTGCGGCTCCGGGAAAAGGGCTGGCGCTGGCGCATGTGGGTGAACGGCGTCGGAGCGGTCGTGACCGGCGTCGTGCTCTTGACCCTCGCGGTGACCAAGTTCAGCGAGGGCGCCTGGATCGTGGTCGTCGTCGTCCCCATTCTCGTCGTCACCTTCCTGGTGATGCACCGGCACTACGACGAGGTCGCCGCCGAGCTCTCGCTCGAAGGTCTGGAGGGCCCGCCGGAGTTCCAGCATACGGTGCTCGTGCTCATCGGCGACGTCCACCGGGGCGTCGTCCGCGCGGTGCAGTACGCCAGGACCCTGGCCCCCACCGCCGCCGTGCGGGCCGTCTACGTGGAGACCGACCCTGCCCGCACGGCCAAGCTCGAGGAGAAGTGGGCCAGGTGGGGGCTTGGCGTTCCTCTGGTCGTCCTGACGTCGCCCTACCGGTCACTCCTGCGCCCGCTGCTGGACTACCTCGACCAGATCCAAGCGCGCGGCGACGATCAGATGGTCACGATCGTGCTGCCCGAGTTCCTTCCGCGGAAATGGTGGCAGCACCTGCTGCACAACCAGACCGCCCTGCTCGTCAAGGGCGCGCTTCTGTTTCGGAAGAACACCGTGGTCGCCGACGTTCCGTACCTGCTCAAGCACTGATGGCGGGGTCACCACCCCAGGGCCGGCCTGGAATTGTTCCAGTGGATTTTGTTTCTCGCCCGGGGTAGGATTCGGCGGCCCCCATCGCCGGGGGAGGAGGGCTGCCTACGACGCTCCCCAGACCGTCCGCCCGCCGTCACGAGCTGTCATTCCGGCAAAGCTTCGTTCGATGCCGCGAGTGTGGCCAGGAGGTCGACACGCTGAGCGTATGGCTGGAGGAGCCGTGCGCCGGGCGCGAGGCAAGTCCCCAGCCACCTCCGGATCAGGGCGCCCGCGATGAAGAAGACAACCGCCTTTAGGAGTTGATCACCACCGCCCCCCGCCTGCCACGCTGACCCGCCCACGTCCGAAGACCGTTGAGGTAAGCGCCTCGCCCGTCCTACAATCGATTGAAGCTGAACCATTCGCCCGAAAGGAGGCGTCAACTATGCAGAAGAGCCATCTCTTCGCCCTCTCTCTCGCGGTAGGCTTGCTCTCCGGGTGTGTCTCGGAGTCCAAGTACCAGGCTTTGGAGATGAAGACTTCAGCGGAGCGCACGGCGCTGGAGAAGGACATCGCGGGACTCCGATCTCAGATGGCCAGCCTGCGCGAAGATGTCGCCCGTCGGGAGGCGCAGGTCGCGTCTCTCAACCAGCAGACGACCGACCTGGAGGCCCAGAAGACGACGCTGGAGCGGCAGATCGCCGCCCTCAATGACCGGTTGGGCGAGACTCAGAAGCGGGCGACGGAGACGACCGCGCAAAAGGACGAAGAAATCAACCGCCTCAAGGGGACCTACGACAATCTCGTCAAGGACCTGCAGGGCGAGATCTCGAAGGGTCAGATAAAGGTCACTCAGATCCGGGACAAGCTGTCCGTCCAGCTGGTGGAGAAGATTCTCTTCGACTCGGGCAAGGCGGAGATCAAGCCGGGAGGCAAGGAGGTCCTGGTCAAGGTCGGCAACGTTCTTCGTGCGGTGAAGGACAAGCAGATCCGTATCGAAGGGTATACGGACTCGGTGCCGATCAGCGCCGCCCTCCGCCAGCAGTTCCCGACCAACTGGGAGCTCTCGACCCAGCGGGCGACCACGGTGCTCCGCTTCTTGCAGGACAAGGGCGGCGTGGAGGGCAAGTATCTCGCGGCGGTTGGCTACGGCCCCTTCCGGCCCGTCGCCAGCAACGACACGAACGAGGGTCGTGCCGAGAACCGCCGGATCGAGATCGTCCTGACCCCGCTCGACGTCAAGGACGTCCTGGGCGAGCTGCGCTGACCGCGTCGGGGGTCCCGCCCGGGGGACCCCCGCGTCTCTTTTCCGCCTCGCCGTGGTATGATCCTCCGCGTCATGCCGCCGCGACTGCCGGAGCTCGTGGGACGCGCGATGATCGACCAGGAGTTCCTGGCCGACCTGCAGCGCGCGCCCGAGTCCGTCCTGGCCCGCTACGAGCTGACGGACGACGAGCGTGCCGCCGTCCGCACCGCGCTGGTCCACCTGGCCCAGACGCCGACGAACCAGCGCCCGCAGGCCTTTCGCACCGCGCTCCTCCGCCGCGTCGCCACCTGAGCCGGGCGGCGCGCGGTGTCGAGTCCCACCGAGACCGCCGTGTTCCTCAAGACCGTCCGCCTGTTCAAGGAGTTCGACCCGCCGGAGCTGCTGGCCTTCGCCTCGCGCCTGCGCGAGCGCGCGCTGAAGAAGGGCCAGGTCCTGTTTCGCGAGGGCGACGGCGGTCAGGAGATGTTCGTCGTGCGAGAGGGCACCGCGCTCATCTCCAAGGCGGTCACCGGACGCGTCGAGAAGGTGCTCGGGCGGGAGGGGTCCGGCGACTTCTTCGGTGAGATGAGCCTCTTCGACCGCGCCCCGCGCTCGGCCACGGTCCAGGCCGAGACGGACGTTGAGCTGCTCGTCCTCGACCGCGACAACCTCAACCTCCTCATCGAGGTCAATCCGCGGGCGGCCGCCGCCTTCTTCCACGCCCTCGTTCACGTCTTCATCGACCGGCTCCGCGCTTCCGGGAACCTCGTCGCCGAGGTCACCCGCTGGGGCCTGGAGGCCACGGGGCTGGACGTGGAGTCGCGATGACGGGCGCTCCGTCGCCGCGGCGGGCGAAGATCGAGCTGCTCGTCCGTGGCGATGACGCGGAGAGCTTCGAGGTGCGGGAGGTCAGCAGCGCGGCGGCCTGGCTCCAGCTGCGGCCGACCCGGGTGCCGGAGGACGCTTGGGAGCTCGCGGAGGTCACCTCCCGGGTCGGCCGGCAGCAGAACTTCGTCCTCAAGAACACCCGCACCGATCGCTTCCTGATGCTCTCCGAGCCCGAGCGCTTCCTGTGGGACCGGATGGACGGGCGCACGTCGCTGCAGGACCTCGCCACGGCGTACGTGCTGGAGTACGGCGCGTTCGATTTCGATCTGATTCCCGCCCTCATCCGCAAGCTGCAGCGGGCCGAGCTGCTCACGCTGACGCCCGCCTCCGCGCTCCGCCGGGTCCTGGCTCGCAACCGCCGGCGCTGGCTGCTCCAGATGGCGGAGCGGGCGCTGACTTCGCTCGAGCGGATCAACGTCTCGAGCCGCCGGGTGCAGCCGTTCTTCGAGCGGCTCTACCGCTGGGGCGGCTTTCTCCTCTTCACGCGCGCCGCCGTCCTGCTCGGCCTCCTGCTGGGGGTCGTCGGGCTCGTGGCCGGCGTGCGCCTGTGGCCCGAGGCCGACGACATCGCCAGAGGCCTCGGTGCCAACCCCGTGAAGGCGATCCTGGTCGTCAAGGTGTTCTTTTTCGTGACGGTGGCGCTGCATCAGATCGTCCACGGCCTGGCCCTCGTCCATTACGGCCGCCGCGTCCGCGAGTTCGGCTTCACCTTCCTGCACGGCTTCGTCCCCACGTTCTACGTGGACGTGACGGACATCTTCATGGTCAGCCGGCGGGCCCGGATCGTCACCGCGCTCTCGGGCACGCTGGTGCACCTCGTCCTGGGGGCGCTGTGGTTCGTCCTCGCCGCGCGGCTGCCGGGCGGGTTCGCCCAGGCCTTCTGCGCCACCTCGGGCATGATCCAGTGGCAGGCCTTCGTCATCGCGCTCTATCCCTTCTGCTTCATCGAGATGGACGGCTATCACGTGCTGGTCGATCTGCTGGGCTTGCCCACGCTCAAGTCCGACGCGCTGGCCTATGTGGGGTCGCTCTTCCGGGCCGCGCCGGTCGTCCCCTGGGGCCGCGAGGCCGGGCTCTGGATCGGCTACGTCGCCGTCTCGGCCGTCTCCGTCGCCGCCTTCGTGGCGTTCAACGTCTGGGTGATCGTGCACGCGACGACCTGACGGTGAGGGTCGCGGCGAGCAGGCCCGTCCGCCGCGACGAGGGCGCTCAGCTCGCCGCGTCGGCCAGCAGGGCTTCGACCGCGATGGTGATGGCGCGCGCGTCCGTCCCGGCGGCGGGCGGAGTCGACGACGAGAGCCGCGCGCGCTGCTCGGCCTCGCCCAGCGCCGCCATCCGGGCCTGGGCCCGGGCCCTGAGCGCGTCTGCCACCAGCAGCGCGATCTCGCTGAGCGCAGCCAGCGCGGTGGCGGCCCGCTGGTGGGGCGACGGCGCCTGCCGCAGCAGCTCGCGGAGACGCTCGCGCATGCGCGTCGACACGCGCGCGCCGTGGCCGTGCATCTCGACCAGGTCTCCGGGGACCGGGCCCCACTCGAGCGCCAGCGCCTGCGCGGCCGCCCGGATGAACGGCGCCAGGGGGGCGGCGCTCGTCGCCGCCACGACCGCGCCGATACCCGCCGCCACGCCTTCGGCCAGGGACTGTGTGCCCGAGGCCGGCGGCGCGTCGCCGGCGAGGCGCGTCACCTCGCCCTCGCCCGTCATCTCCAGGTGATCGGCCACGGGGCCACCCAGGACCCAGAGCGAGCAGCACACGCGGTTCTCGACGTCCCGCACCCGGCGGGGCGCGTGGCGCGCGACGCCCTGCCAGTCCGGCCGGTAGTACGGGCGACCGCGCCAGACCACCTTCTCGACGCGCCCGCGGAGCTGCACGTACGCCCCTTCCGGCGTGAAGACGCGCTCGTGGGGGGCCGGGCGCCAGGTGAGCGCGTGGTCCATGAAGGCCGCCAGCGGATCGTCCGTGGACGCCTCGTAGCGGAACGACTCGAGAAGGGCGAGGAAGAGCTGCTCCGTCGGATACGGGCCGCGATACGCGATGCCGGCCCGCGCCTGATCGGCGGCCAGCGCCGCGATCAGGTTCAGGACGGCGATCCCCCCGCCCGGCGGCAGTCGGCCAGGCTCGGCGAGCGTCGGGATCCGGTCGATGCCGGCGTAGTCGAGCGTTTCGTAGACGGTGAGGGGCGTCCCGGCGGCGCCCACACGCTCGGCGTGCCAGACGCGGTCGGACAGGCCCCAGAGGGCGTCGGTCACCGCCCGCGGCTCGACGCGCAGCCACGAGCGGTCGGCGATGCGGACCCACGCCGCCGCGAGAGTGTCGGCCGACCAGCGGAGGGCGCAGAGCGGCGTGC
>MNEF01000102.1:0-12541 GCA_001917535.1 Candidatus Rokubacteria bacterium 13_1_40CM_69_27 | reverse complement strand
CCCCCGCCAGCTCGTCGTCGAGCCGCGACAGGAGCCGCGCGGCGTGCCCGACGTCCACGGAGCGGATGATACAATGCTCGGGTGTACAACAAGATCGAGGTACTGACCTCCGCGTGATGAATCCCGAGGAATTGATCTGGCGCCCGGCGCTGGAGCTCGTCGACCTCGTTCGGTCCAAGCAGGTCTCGCCAGTGGAGATCACCGAGGCGGTGCTCGCACGTATCGAGGCGCTCAATCCCCGCCTGAACGCCGTCTGCCTCCTGGCCCATGACACCGCCCGCCGCGCCGCCCGGGAGGCCGAGATCGCCGTGGTCAAGCGCGAGCCGCTGGGGTCGCTCCAGGGCGTGCCCGTTTCCATCAAGGACGTCATCTTCACCCGCGGCCTGCGCACGACCGGCGGCTCGCGCCTGTTCGCCGAGGTCGTGCCCGAGGAGGACGCGGTGGCGGTGGCGCGCCTGCGCGCGGCCGGCGCGGTCATCACAGGCAAGACCACCACGTCGGAGTTCGGCCACAAGGCCGTCACCGAGAGCCCGCTGTTCGGGATCACGCGCAACCCCTGGAACCTCGCGCTGACGCCCGGCGGCTCCAGCGGCGGCGCCGCGGCCGCGGTGGCCGCCGGCCTGGGGCCGCTCGGCCTTGGCACGGACGGGGGGGGATCCATCCGCATTCCGGCCGCGTTCTGCGGGGTGTACGGCTTCAAGCCCTCCTGGGGACGCGTGCCTCAGCATCCAGGCTTTCCGGGCTGGGACGGGGTCGGCTGCACGGGCCCCATTACGCGGACCGTGCGCGACGCGGCGCTCGTGCTCGACGTCATCGCCGGGGGGGACGATCGCGATCGCTACTCGCTGCCCCGCGAGGCGGGCTCGTATCTGGAGGCCTGCGACGAGCAGATCAAGGGCTTGCACGTGGCCTGGACCGCCGACCTCGGGTATGCGGTGGTCGACCCGCGCGTCCGGGCGCTCTGCGAGAACGCGGCCGCCGAGTTCGAGGCGCTCGGCTGTCACGTCGAGGTGGTGAATCCGGGCTGGGACAGTCCTGAGGAGGTCTTCGGCACGCTGATCGCGGCGCAGTTCTACGCGCACTGGTCCGATCACCTCCCGGCCGCCGAGGCCCTCCTCGATCCAACGCTCGTGAAGTTCATCCGGCGCGGGGGCGCGATCAGCGCGCGTGATTACCTCGTCGCCGCCGAGCGCGTGAAGGGCTACTGGAGTGAGGTGCAGGGCTTCCTGGCCCGCTTCGACCTGCTGCTCACGCCGACCGTCGCCGTGCCGCCGTTCGGCGCCGGTCAGGCGCCGCCGCGGGAGATCGCCGGCCAGCCCGTCTCGGTGCTGGGCTGGATGCCCTTCACCTATCCGTTCAATCTCACGGGCCAGCCCGCGGCCAGCGTGCCGGCGGGCTCCACGGCCGACGGGCTGCCCGTCGGCCTGCAAATCATCGGACGTCGCCACGCCGACCGGGCGGTGCTGGCCGCGTCGGCGGCCTACGAGACGGCGTGCCCGTGGAGTGAGCGGCGCCCGCCGCTGTGACGACGCCCGACCGGCACCACCTGGGGCTGACACCAGTCGCGCGCTGGGCCCTGGCCTCCCTCGTCCTGGCCGGGACACTCGTGCTGGTGATCTGGCTCGTGGTCATCGACGCGCCCAGCATCCGCTTCGTCGTGCGCCTCTACCGCGACAAGCAGTTTCTCAAGGACACCGTCGTCTCGTGGGGGTGGCTGGCGCCGTTGGTCTTCATCGCGATCCAGGCGATCCAGGTCATCATCTCGCCCATTCCCGGCGAAATCACCGGACCGGTGGGCGGGGCGCTGTTCGGCACGTGGTGGGGCGTGATCTACTCGACCATCGGCCTTACGGCCGGGACGCTCTTCTGCTTCTGGGTGGGGCGCAAGTGGGGCGAGCCGCTCGTGCGGCCGTGGCTCAGCGAGCACAACTGGAACCGTCTGAACTTCATCCTCGAGGCCGAAGGCGCCATTCTCTGCTTCATCCTCTACCTCATGCCCGGCTTCCCCAAGGACATCATCTCGTACCTGTTCGGCCTCAGCCCGATGCCGTTCTGGCTCTTCGCGCTCGTCTCCACCCTGGGGCGCCTGCCCGGCACGTGGATCTCGTCCTACTTCGGGGCCCACGTCGCCGAGCAGCAGTACATCTACGCGCTGTTTTTCATGGCCATCATCGTCGCCATCTGCGTGCCGCTCTACTACTACCGGAACCAGTTTCTCGCGCGCCTGGGCCGCAAACGGGTGGAGGGAAAGGGGCTTGACGGCCGGGAGCGACGCCCTGTAGAGTAGCGAGCACTTTATGGGTACCCCCTGGCGCGGGTTCGGCTTCTTCTTTTATTACTTCGCCGGGGTCTGCCCAGGCGCTCTGACCTGAGATAGCAGGGAGCCGCGGGCGGACCGAAAGCCCGCGGCGGCGAGGATCTCGAGGCCGCGGGCCACCGACCCGCGGCCTTTTGTTTTGCCGGGCGAGCAGGGGAAAGGAGCACGTCATGATCATCGTGCTGAAGCACGGAACCACCGACGCCGACGTCGAGGACGTCTCGCGCCGCATCCAGGCCATGGGCTACCGGCCGCATCTCTCCCGCGGCGAGGCGCGCACCATCATCGGCGCCATCGGTGACGACCGCGGCAAGGAGCGGCTGCTGGCGCTGGAGTCGCTGGAGTGCGTGGAGGCGGTCGTGCGCATCCTGCAGCCGTTCAAGCTGGCCAGCCGGGAGGTGCACCCCGAGAACACGCGCGTGCCCGTCACCGCCGGCGTGGTCGTGGGGGGAGAGCGCGTGGTCGTGATGGCGGGTCCCTGCTCGGTGGAGTCGCGGCTGCAGGTGCTGGAGGTCGCGGCCCGGGTGAAGGCGGCGGGAGCGACGGTCCTCCGCGGCGGCGCCTTCAAGCCGCGCACGTCGCCCTACGCGTTCCAGGGGCTCGAGGAGGAGGGCCTCAAGCTGCTGACGGAGGCCAAGCGGGAGACCGGGCTGCCGGTGGTCACCGAAGTGATGGAGCCCGAGAAGGTCGCGGTCGTGGCCGAGTACGCCGACATCCTCCAGATCGGGGCCCGCAACGTGCAGAACTTCTCGCTGCTCAAGCGGGTGGCCGAGACCCGGAAGCCCGTGCTCCTCAAGCGCGGGATGTCGACCTCGATCCAGGAGTGGCTGCTGTCGGCGGAGTACGTCCTGGCCGGCGGCAATCCCAACGTCATCCTCTGCGAGCGGGGCATCCGGACCTTCGAGACGGCCACGCGCTTCACGCTCGATCTCAACGCGGTGCCGGTGGTGAAGAAGCTCTCGCACCTGCCCATCGTCGTCGATCCCAGCCACGGCACCGGCCACTGGGACTACGTCGGTGCCATGGCCCGGGCCGGGCTGGCCGCCGGCGCCGACGGCCTGATCATCGAGGTGCACCCGAAGCCCGAAGAGGCGCTCTCGGACGGACCGCAATCGCTGAAGCCGGATCGCTTCGCCAGACTGATGGAGGAGTTGCGCCCGCTGGCGCGCGTGCTGGGGAGATCCCTATGATCATCGTGCTCAAGTCCGGAGCGACCGACGCCGACATCGCAGAGGTCTGTCGCCGCATCGAGGCGTTGGGCTACGCGCCGCACACCATCCGCGGCGAGCTGCGGACGGTCATCGGCGCCGTCGGCGACGAGCGGGGCAAGGACGACCTGCTCTCTCTCCAGAACCTCGAGTGCGTGGAGGCCGTCCAGCGCATCCTCCAACCGTTCAAGCTGGCCAGCCGGGAGATCAAAGGCGAGCCGACCCGGATCCGGGTGGACGGCGTGGAGATCGGCGGCCCCCGCGTGGTGGTGATGGCGGGGCCCTGCTCGGTCGAGTCGCGCGACCAGGTGCTGGAGGTGGCGGCGAAGGTGAAGGCGGCCGGCGCCTCGATCCTCCGCGGCGGCGCCTTCAAGCCCCGCACGTCGCCTTACGCGTTCCAGGGGCTCGAGGAGCAGGGGCTGAAGCTCCTGGCCGAGGCCAAGCGCGAGACCGGGCTGCCCGTGGTCACCGAAGTGATGGAGCCCGAGAAGGTGGCGGTCGTCGCCGAGTATGCCGACATCCTCCAGATCGGGGCCCGCAATGTGCAGAACTTCTCGCTGCTCAAGCGGGTGGCCGAGACCCGGAAGCCCGTCCTGCTCAAGCGCGGGATGGCCACCTCCATCCAGGAGTGGCTGCTGTCGGCGGAATACATCCTCGCGGGCGGCAACCCGAACGTCATCCTCTGCGAGCGGGGCATCCGGACCTTCGAGACGGCCACCCGGTTCACGCTGGATCTCAACGCCGTCCCCGTCATCAAGAAGCTGACGCACCTGCCGGTGGTGGTCGACCCGAGCCATGGCACGGGTCACTGGGAGTACGTGGAGGCGATGGCGCGGGCGGGCGTGGCGGCGGGCGCCGACGGCCTGATCGTCGAGGTGCACCCGCGGCCGGCGGAAGCGCTCTCGGACGGGCCCCAGTCGCTGAAGCCGGAGCGGTTCGCCGAGCTGATGCAGCAGCTCCGGCGCGTCGCCCGGGCGGTGGATCGCGACGTCTAGGCCTCTTCGGCCTTATAATTCCCGCGGCATGCTGGGCAAGGCGTGGGCTCCGCTGCGCAGGCGGCCCGTGCGTGGGCTGGCGATCTCGTTGGCGCTCCACGGGCTCGTGGTGGCGCTCATGCTGCTGCTGGCCCTGCCGGCCGCCCAGTACACCGGCAAGCGCGGCGAGCCGCTCTTCATCGAGTTGCCGGAGCTGCCGGAGCCACCCCCCCGGGGGAATCCCGCGGCCAAGTCTCTGGCGCCCCCGCGCCCGGAGACGCCCACGGCGGCCAAGCGCACCCCGCCCGCGCCCCCGGCGAAGCCGGCCCCACCGACTCCGTCTCCGAGCCCCTCGCCCGTCCTGGCCAGCCGGCCGGCGACTCCACCGCCGCCGCCGAGCCCTGACCTGCCGCTGCCTGACGCAGGCGAGCTGCCGAAACCGGCCCCGAAGCACGAGACGCCGCCCCCGGAGAGCGCGCCCCCCGGACCGCCCGCCGTCGGCGCTGCGCCTGGGCCGCAGGTCGCATCCGTGCCGCCCAGCCGCGAGCTGGCGCCGCCGGTCGATATCCGGTCTGCGCTGGGCCGAGATGGTGGGGCGGGGGCTGTCCACGGCGGTGGATGGGGAGGCATCACGGGAGAACCGGTCTCGCTCGATTCGCCCGATCCCCGGTTCAGAGATTACTTGGAGCGGGTCCGGCGCCAGATCCAGGCAAAGATGGTCTATCCGTGTATCAAGAACTCTGCGACCTTCGAATGCGACTACAAGACGACCTCGCTCGTGGTTTACTTCGGAATCCTCAAGAACGGTAACTTGCAGGTCGTCGAGTTGGTGCAACCGTCTGAATGGTCCATCTATGATGACTACTCGATGAATGCCATCAAGCTTGCTCAGCCCTTCCCGCCCCTCCCTCCGGCCATCGTGGCAGCATTGGAGCCCGGGAGCGCTGGCATGCCGATCAAAGCGCACTTCGTCTACACGGTTTACACGACGCTCAGGTCCATCCTCCGTTGAAACGTCTGTAATCTAAGGCCTTTGGCTTGACACGTCGAACGAGCGGCATGTAGCATGGGCGATACTTCGGGATAGGCTCGTAGCTCAGTGGGAGAGCGCCTCTCTGACGCAGAGGAGGTCGGCGGTTCGAAACCGCCCGAGCCTACCATTTTTTTCTCTCTAGGAGTGTATGGCCGAGGCTGAAGAAGAGCGACATCTCAAGCTGACCGGCGAGTTCGACTGCGATCCGTCGCCGCTTTCCACGCTGCGCCATTCCACCTCGCACGTCATGGCTCAGGCGGTCAAGCGCCTGTTCCCCGACGTGAAGCTGGCCATCGGCCCCGCCATCGAGGACGGCTTCTACTACGACTTCGCCAAGGCCGAGCCCTTCAGCGCCGACGATCTCGGCAGGATCGAGGAGGTGATGGGCGAGATCGCCCGCGCCGACCATCCCTTCGAGCGGCGCGAGATGGACCGGCCCCAGGCCATCCGCTTCTTTCGCGAGCGCGGCGAGCCGTTCAAGGTCGAGATCCTCGAGGCGATCGACGCCCCCCGGGTGTCGCTCTACCAGCAGGGCGAGTTCATCGACCTCTGCCGCGGGCCCCACGTGCCCTCCACCGGCCACGTGAGGTTCTTCAAGCTGCTCGCCTCTTCCGGCGCCTACTGGCGGGGCGACGAGCGGAACCCGATGCTGCAGCGCATCTACGGGACCGCCTGGCTCACCCGGGAGGAGCTGGACAAGCACCTGTGGCGCCTGGAAGAGGCCAAGAAGCGCGACCACCGCAAGCTCGGGCGGGAGCTTGACCTCTTCGCGTTCCACGACGTCTCGCCGGGGGCGCCCTTCTGGCTCCCCCACGGCATGGTGATCGTCCGCGAGCTCGAGCGCTTCGCCCGCGAGGCCCAGGACGCCCGCGGCTACACCGAGATCTCCACGCCGATTTTGGTGAACAAGAAGCTCTGGGAGCAGTCCGGCCACTGGGAGCACTACAGCGACAATATGTTCAGGCTCGAGGTCGAGGAGCAGCTCTTCAGCCTCAAGCCGATGAACTGCCCGCCCTCGACCTTCGTGTACCGGCACGCGCTCCGTTCCTATCGCGACCTGCCGCTCCGGCTGTCGGAGATGGGACGCCTGCATCGCAACGAGCGCTCGGGCACGCTGACCGGCCTCGTCCGTGTCCGCCAGTTCACCCAGGACGACGCGCACATCTACTGCCGCCCCGACCAGTTGCAGGACGAGATTACGGGCGTCCTCGAGCTCGTCCGCGAGTTCTACAAGACCTTCAACCTCGAGCCCTCGTTCCGCCTGGCCACCCGGCCCCCCAAGGCGATGGGATCGCCGGAGCAATGGGACGCGGCCGAGCGCGCGCTGCACGAAGCCCTCAAGGCCAATGGGCTCGCCTACGAGGTCAAGCCCGGCGACGGGGCCTTCTACGGCCCCAAGATCGACATCCACATCGAGGACGCTCTGGGCCGCGACTGGCAGATGGCGACGGTGCAGGTCGATCTCGTCATGTTGCCCGAGCGCTTCCAGCTCGAGTACATCGACGCCGACGGGCAGCCCAAGCGGCCGGTGGCGATCCACCGGGCGATCTTCGGCTCCTTCGAGCGCTTCATCGGCGTCCTCACCGAGCACTACGCGGGAGCGTTCCCGACGTGGCTAGCGCCCGTGCAGGCGCGTGTGCTGCCGATCAGCGAGAAGCACGCGGAGTACGGACGGACCGTGTACGAGCGGCTCCGCGCGGCCCGCCTGCGCGTCGAGCTGGACGATCGCAACGAGAAGCTGGGCTACCGGATCCGTGAGGCGCAGCTCAAGAAGGTCCCCTACATGCTCGTGGTCGGCGAGCGGGAGCGCGCCAGCGGAACGGTGAGCCTCCGGCACCGCACCGGGGACGAGCTCAAGGACGTCTCCGTCGAGCGCGTGATCGCCGACTTCACGCGGGAGATCAGCGCCCGCGCCCCCGACCTCACCGTGGGCCGCTCGTGAGCGGGCGGCCGCCTTTCAACACCGCGTAACCAGGAGACGCCTATCAGCCAAGCCAAGGAAATCCGTGTCAACGAGGGCATCCGGTCCCGCGACGTGCGCGTGGTCAGCGCCGAGGGCGAGCAGCTCGGCATCATGCCGCTGCCCCAGGCGCTGGATACGGCCCGGCAGCGGGAGCTCGATCTGGTGGAGGTGGCGCCCGACGCCCAGCCTCCGGTCTGTCGCATCATGGACTTCGGCAAGTACAAGTACACGCAGGCGCGGCGACTGAAGGAGGCGCGGAAGAAGCAGACGACGATCCAGGTCAAGGAAGTCAAGATGGGCCCCAAGACCGAGAAGCACGACTTCGACTTCAAGCTCAAGCACGTCCGGCGCTTCCTGGAGGAGGGGCACAAGGCGAAGGTGACGGTGCGCTTCAAGGGGCGCGAGATGGCGCACACCGAGCTGGGCTGGAAAATGCTCCAGAAGATGGTCGACGCCGTGCAGGACATCGCCAACGTCGAGAACAATCCGCGCATGGAGGGGCGGATGCTCCACATCATGCTGAGCCCGAAGGCCCACAACTGACGCGCGTGAGGAGAGCGGAATGCCCAAGATGAAGACCAAACGGGGGGCGGCCAAGCGGTTGAAGAAGACCGCCTCCGGGAAGCTGATGCGCGCTGGCGGCTGGAAGCAGCACAAGCTGGAGACGAAGGGGCCGAAGCGTCGGCGCCACCTCCGCCAGGGGAAGGTCGTGTCCACGGCCGACGAGCGCCGCCTGCGGGTGCTCGTGCCCTACCTCTAAGAAGGAGTCGAGCGATGCCACGGGCAAAGGGTGGAGCCAAGACGCGCCGCCGGCGCAAGAAGATCCTCAAGAAGGCCAAGGGCTACGTGGGCGGCCGGCACCGGCTGTACCGGACCGCGGCCGAGACGGTCCTGCGCGCGGGCGCCTTCGCGTACCGCGATCGCCGGCAGAAGAAGCGGCTGGCGCGGGCGCTGTGGATCGCGCGCATCAACGCCGCCTGCCGCCAGCTCGGTCTCTCGTACTCGAAGTTCATGGCGGGCCTCAAGAACGCCGGGATCCTCCTCGATCGCAAGATCCTGGCCGAGCTGGCGGTGACCGATCCGGCCGGGTTCGCCAAGCTCGCCGAGACCGCCAGAGGGAAAGTCGGCTAGCCCCGTGTCGCGTCTTCGGTTGGCCGCCTATCGCCGGCGCGTTGTCTGGTCTGTCCGAGCGCCGGCTTTGCCGGCGCAAGCCGTTCTGGGGGAGGTCTCGGAGGGGGCCGTCGAGGCCCCCGCCGATGCCAAGCCCCCCTCCGAGTTTTAGATGCGGCATCCGCGCGTCGATGCCATCGCCGACGAAGCGCGTGCAGCCATTGCCCGCGCGGGGTCGTCGGCAGAGCTGGAGCAGCTCCGCGTCCGTTACCTGGGACGGCAAGGGGCGCTGACGCTTCTGCTGCGCTCCCTGGGCACGCTGCCGGAGAAGGAGCGCCCGCTCGTCGGCGCGGCCGCCAATGAGGTCAAGCGTGAGCTGGAGGCCCTGCTGGAGCTGAAGCTGACCCAGAGGCGCGAGGCCGAGCGCCGGCAGGAGCGCGCCCGGCAGCGCCTCGACCTCACGCTCCCCGGCCGTCGTCCGCCGCTGGGCTCGTGCCACCCGCTCACCCGGGTGCAGGACGAGATCATTGCGATCTTCGTGGGCCTCGGCTTTTCCGTCGCCGAGGGGCCGGAGATCGAGAGCGACTACTTCAACTTCGAGGCCCTGAACATCCCCAAGGATCATCCCGCGCGGGACATGCAGGACACCTTCTACCTCTCGGAAGACACGCTCCTGCGCACCCACACCTCCCCCGTGCAGATCCGCACCATGCAGTCCCAGCGCCCTCCGGTCCGTATCATCTGCCCCGGCCGGGTCTATCGCCGCGATGCGGACATCACGCACTCGCCGATGTTCCACCAGGTCGAGGGGCTGGCGGTCGACCGCCAGGTGTCGATGGCGGACCTCAAAGGGACGCTGGAACTCTTCGCTCGCGAAATGTTCGGGCCGCGGTCGCGCATCCGCTTCCGCCCGTCGTTTTTCCCGTTCACGGAGCCGTCCGCCGAGGTCGACGTGCTCTGCTTCCTCTGCGGTGGCAGCGGCTGCCGCGTCTGCAAGGACGGCTGGCTCGAGATCCTGGGCTCCGGGATGGTGCACCCGCAGGTGCTCGGGAACGTCGGCTACGATCCCGAAGAGGTCACCGGCTGGGCGTTCGGCATGGGCATCGAGCGCATCGCGATGCTCAAGTACGGCGTCGACGACATTCGCCTGTTCTTCGAGAACGACCTGCGCTTCCTGCGGCAGTTCGCATGAGCAGCCTGGCGCAGGCAGTACGGGTCCTGGCCGGCTCGCGCCTCCCGTCCGGCATCGCTCGCGGCGGCTGGCGTTGCGGTCGCCGGCGACTCGATCCGCGCATTCCAGGCGTGGATCCCATCGCGCCCGCGCGCGCGGTTCCACAGGCTGCTGGCGGACGGGAGGCGCTCGCCCGCCACCCGTACTGCCTGCGCCAGCATCCCCGTCCGGACATCGCGGCGGCCACGCGGACCATCTCGAAAGCGAGGCCGGTGGCGTCGACAGCGGTCCCGGCATCGCGGTGGCGGGCCGCGGCATGAAAATCCCGTATAAGTGGGTGCGGGAGTTCGTGGATCTCGATCTGACGCCGCCGCAGGCGGCCGACCGCCTGATGAACGCCGGCATCGAGGTCACCGGCATCACGCCGCTCAAGCCCGCGGACCTGTCGGGCGTCGTCGTCGGCGAGATCGAGGCGATCGAGCGCGAGCTGGGCGCCCACCGCGTCGTCCTCTGCCGCGTCAGCACCGGCCGGGAGCGCTTCGCGGTCGCCTGCGGCGCCCCCAATGTCGCCGTTGGCGTGCGGGCCGCCTTCGCTCCACCCGGCGCCGTGCTGCCCGGCGGTCGGCGCATCACCGTCGCCAAGATCCGCAACGTCGAGTCGCAGGGCATGCTCTGCTCGGAGCGCGAGCTCGGGCTCGGCGAGGAGCACGACGCCGGCATCCTCACGGTGGACGCCGACGCCCCGCTCGGCGTCGACCTCGTGGGGCACCTGGGGCTCGACGATCACGTGCTCGACGTGGAGATCACGCCCAACCGTCCTGACTGCCTGTCGGTCGTCGGCGTCGCCCGGGAGCTGGCGGGGCTCACCGGCGCCCCCTTCCGCTTCCCGACGATCGCCGTCAAGGAGTCGGACGAGCCCGTCACCGGCCTCGCCCAGGTCCGGATCGACGCGCCCGACCTCTGCCACCGATTCACGGCGCGGGTCATCAGCGGCATCCGGGTGGCGTCGTCGCCGACCTGGCTGGCGACGCGCCTGCGCATCGTCGGGCTGCGGCCCATCAGCAACGTCGTCGACGTCACCAACTACGTCATGTGGGAGCTGGGCCACCCGCTCCACGCCTTCGACCACGCGGTGGTGGCGCAGGCCACGATCGTCGTGCGCCGGGCCCGCGCGGGCGAGCGCTTCACCACGCTCGACGGCCAGGAGCGCACTCTGGACGGCTCGATGCTGGTCATCGCCGACCCCGAGCGGGCTATCGGCATCGCCGGCGTGATGGGCGGCGCGAACACCGAGGTCACCGGCACGACCACCCGCGTGCTCCTGGAGAGCGCGTACTTCCTGCCCGCCTCCATCCGGCGCACCGCGCGCGCCCTGGGCCTCGTGACCGACGCCGCCTACCGTTTCGAGCGGGGCGCCGACATCGAGGGGCTGGTCGACGCCAGCGACCGGGCCGCGCAGCTCATCGCGGAAACCGCGGGGGGGACGGTGGCGCGGGGGATGGTCGACGCCTACCCGACGCCGAAGCGGCGCGTCCGCGTCGGCCTGAGGATGGAGCGGGTCAAGCGGGTGCTGGGGATCGCGCCGGCGCCGGCGGAGGCCAGGAGGATCCTGACGGGCCTCGGCCTGGCGGTGACCGAGCAGCCGGGCGACCGCCTCGAGGTCGAGGTGCCGAGCTTCCGGCGCGACCTCGCCATCGAGGACGATCTGGTCGAGGAGGTCATCCGCGTCTGGGGGTACGACAAGATCCCCTCGACGCTCCCCGGTGGCGCCCTCCGGCTCGTCCAGCTGCCGGCCACCCTGCGCCAGGCGGAGGCGGTGCGCCGCGCGCTCATCGGGGCCGGGCTCAGCGAGGTTGTGACCCCGAGCTTCAGCGATCCCGCCTACGACGAAGTCCTGCGCTCGCCGGCGGCGCCCCGCCCGATCGCGCTCCGCAACCCGCTGAGCCGCGACGCCTCGCTCCTGCGCTACAACCCGCTGGAAGGGGTGCTGGCGGTCGTGGCCACGAATCTGAGAAAGCAGCAGCCGAACGTCCGCGTCTTCGAGCTGGCCAAGGTCTTCGAGC
Source organism: Candidatus Rokubacteria bacterium 13_1_40CM_69_27 (assembly GCA_001917535.1). Lineage (GTDB taxonomy): Bacteria > Methylomirabilota > Methylomirabilia > Rokubacteriales > CSP1-6 > MNEF01. The sequence continues at coordinate 702 of MNEF01000102.1, read as the reverse complement.
CCGCCCCGGGGCTGCCGCGGGAGCCGCGCTGGCTCGCCATCGCGGTGACCGGCGCGCGGGTGCCCCTCGCGTGGTGGGCGAAGACGGGGACCGAGGCGCGGCCGGAGCCGGTCGACGTCTTCGACGCCAAGGGTCTGGCCGAGCACGTCCTGGAAGCGCTCGGCGTGCCCGCGCCGGAATCCCGGGCGATCCTGGGCGGAGGCGTCAAGGGATTCGAACCCGACTGCCACGGCGTCCTCGTCGCCGAGCGCGTGACCGTGGCCGAGTTCGGGGAAGTGGCGTCCGACGTCCGCGCGCTCTATGACATCGGCGCCCCTGTGTTCGCAGCGCTCCTGCCGCTCGACGAGATCCTGCGGCTCACCCCCCCGCCGGTTCGCTACCGTCCGCTGCCGCGGTACCCCGCCGTCCAGCGCGACGTCGCCTTCCTCGTCGGCGCGCTCCGCACCGTCACCGCCGCCGAGATCGAGGCCTTCATCCGGGCCGAGGCCGGCCCGCTGCTCAGGCAGCTGACCCTCTTCGACGTCTTCACCTTCGAGGACGGTCGGCGGAACCTCGCCTGGCGCCTGACGCTCCAGGCCGAGGATCGTACACTGACGGACGACGAGGCCAACCAGGTCCAGGAGCGCGTGGCCCGGCGGGCGGCGGAGCGGTTCAACATCACCTGGCGGGGTGTCTGATGGTAGTGCGAGCCGCAGCCGTAGG
>MNEF01000119.1:1207-13697 GCA_001917535.1 Candidatus Rokubacteria bacterium 13_1_40CM_69_27 | reverse complement strand
CACCCGCCCGGCGGTCCCGGCCAGGCCGGCGTCCGCCATCTGCGCGTGATAGGCCGCGGCCGTCAGGCAAAGGCCTGGGGGAACGGGCAGGCCGGCGCGGGAGAGTCGCGCCAGCGTGGAGGCCTTGGGCCCGACGCGCTCGGCGCCGGCGGCCTCGGCCTCGCTCAGCGGGACGACGATCTCCACGGCGGGCTCAGGCCTGGACCACGAGCAATCTCAGGATGCGGCCGGGGTCGCGCGCGTAGTCTTCGAACGCGACGGCGACCTGGTCGAGGGGGTACGACGCGGTGATGAAGTCCGCGACCTCGATCGTCCCGGACGCCACCAGACCGATGGCTTCGTCGAGATCGCCCGGCATGAGCGCCCGCGCGCCGTAGAGCGTGAGCTCCTTGTAGTACAGGGGAAACGTCGTGAAACCCGGTACCGGAGCGTGGCTGATCGCATACGCGAGCAGCCGGCCACCGGGGCGGAGCATCTCCAGCGCCGGGCCCAGGAGGTCGGGATCGCCTGCGGAGTCGATGACGACGTCGGCGCCCTGTCCGCCGGTCAGGCGCAGGACCTCGGCCACCGCGGCCGGCCCCGCCGTGCCGACGGTGTGATCGGCCTTCATCCGCCGGGCGAGATCGAGCTTCCAGGGGCTGCGCGATAGCGCGATCACCAGGCGGGCCCCTGTGAGTTTCGCCAGCTGCGTGTGCAGCAGCCCCGTCGTCCCCTGGCCGAGCACCACCACGGCGTCGTCCGGCCCGATGCCGACACGCTGCTGGGCGTGGCGCACCGTCGCCAGCGTCTCGATGAGGGTGGCAACGCCCAGCTCGAGGTGCGCCGGCAGCGCGTGGACGAAGCGCGCCGGGAGCCGCGCGTGCTCGACCAGGGAGCCGTCCAGCTCGCGGCCCATCAGGCCCGCCCGGCGGCACAGATTCTCCTGGCCCCGGGCGCAGCAGTCGCAGGCGCCGCAGGCGATGATCGGATTGATCACCACGCGCTGGCCGACCGCGACCCGGGCCACGTCCGGCCCTATCGCGTCCACGACGCCGGTGGCCTCGTGACCCATCACCACCGGGTAACGGACGCCCGGGTGGCGCCCGGTGTAGATCTCGAGGTCGGTGTGGCAGATCGCGGTGGCGGCGACGCGCACGACCACCTCGCCGGGGCCCGGGACCGGCCTCGGCCGCGTCCTGAGCCCGAGGCGCCGAGGGGCCTCCAGTACTGCCGCGCGCGTCACCACCGCCGATCCCTCCGGAGCATCCTCAGACAACGACCGTGATCTGCTCCACCGGGAAGTTGGAGATGATCTCGATGCGGTCGGGGTGGACGATCAGCATCTCCTCGATGCGCACGCCCCACTCGAACTTCTTGCCGTGCTGCGTCTCCAGCGCGAAGACCATGCCCGCCTTGATCTCCAGCGGGTGATCGAGCGACCAGATCCGCGAGATGACGGGCTGGTCGTACTGGGCCAGCCCCAGGCCGTGCCCCCAGAGGTTGGCGGCGGCCTGGTCCTCCTCCTCGTAGCCCCACGCCTCCTTGGCCGAGGGCCACTTGAGCGCGATGTCGCGCGTGGTGACGCCAACCCGTACGGCGTTGATGGAGTCGTAGAGCCACTTGAGCGCCTTGGCGTAGTAGTCTTTCATCTCCTGGGTCGGTTGCTTGCCCACGCAGTAGGTCCGGTAATAGCACGACTTGTAGCCGTTCCAGGTGAGCGCGGCCAGGTCCATGAACACGATCTCGCCCGGCCTGATGATGCGGTCGGAGAAGTTCCGCCAGTTCGGCCAGGTGTTGGGGCCGGAGGAGACGATGACGTCCTCCACGTCCTCCATGCCGGGGATCGAGTAGAGGAACTCCATGATGTGCGCGGTCACCTGGTTCTCGGTGAGCCCGGGTTTCAGGAACTTCATCGTCTCCCAGTGGGCGGCGTCGCCGATGGCGCCCACGATGCGCAGACACTCCTGCTCGTCCACGTTCTTGATGGCCCGCGCCTCCATCATCGGCGTCATGCCGTCCACCCACTTGAGCTTGGCCTCCTGGAAGGCCTGCAGCATGTTGATGTCGATGAAGTCCACCCCGAGCGTCTGGTCGGCCACCCCGTAGCGCCGCATCTCCTTGACGATCGCGTCGGTGAACTTCTTGACCTGCTGCTTCGACGCGGGGCCGGCCGCCCCCTTGATCCAGGCGTACGACCACCGGATGTTCTCCTCGGGGATCCAGGGCGCGTGGCGCTGGATTTGAAACCCGATGTCGCCCTGCTCGAAGAGGACGGGGGGGCCGTCCCCGCAGAGCAGCGCGTACCGGAGGCCGGGCTTGAGCCGGTTCCAGCCCGGAGTCAGGGTGCTCGTCACGTAGCGGACGTTCTCGTCGTACATGAGCAGCAGCGCCCCCAGCCCGTGGGCCTTCATCCGCTCACGGGCGCGCTCCAGCCGGTACTTCCTCAGCCGATCCCAGTTGATGCGCTCCTGCCAGTCGACGCCGACCATGCCGAAGTTCGCCATGTCTTTACTCGGAGGGGGCGTTGCCCCCCTTCCGAACCTCCCCCCAAGGATTGCGCCAGCCAAGCCGGCTAGAACCCGCTTGTACCACACGTGCCGTCATTCGGGCCTCTCGACCGGGCCCACGATCTCCCAGAACTTGCGGCTCAGCACCCAGCGGATTGTCGGCGGGGGCCTCGACGGCCCCCTCCGAAACCTCCCCCAGGAGCGATCGCGCCGGCCAAGCCGGCGCTCGAACGGCGCTCATTTCTCCGGCACCGGCCCGACGATCTCCCAGAACTTGCGGCTCAGCACCCAGCGGAACACCGGGGAGAAGAGCATCAGCGCGGCCAGCGCCAGCAGCACGGCGCTGATCGGGCGCTCGACGAACACGGTGAAGTCGCCGCGCGAAAAGATCAGCGCCCGCCGGAGCGAGCCTTCGAGCTGGGGGCCGAGGATCATGGCCAGCACCAGCGGCGCCGGCTCGAAGCCGAACTTGCGGAGCACGTAGCCCAGCAGCCCGAAGACGACCGTGGTGCCGACGTCGAACGCGCTGTTGTTGACGCTGTAGGCGCCGACGATGACGAAGACCAGGATGAAGGGCGCCAGGATCGGGTACGGTACCTGCAAGAGCTTCACCCAGAGCCCGATCAGCGGCAGGTTGAGCACCAGCAGCATCACGTTGCCGATGTACATGGAGGCGACCAGCCCCCAGAAGATCTCCGGCTTCTCGGTCAGCAGGAGCGGCCCGGGGCGGATGCCGTGAATGAGCAGCGCGGCGAAGATCATCGCGATGGAGGCATTGCCGGGGATGCCGAGCGTGAGCAGCGGGATGAAGGAGCCGGTGGCCGCGCTGTTGTTGGCGGACTCGGGCCCGGCCACCCCGGCGATCGCGCCGTGGCCGAAGCGCTCCGGCGTCCGGCTGAGCTTCTTTTCCAGCGCGTAGGAGATGAACGAGGAAATGATGGCGCCGCCGCCGGGCAGCACGCCGATCAGGAAGCCGAGCACCGAACCGCGCGCGATCGGGGCCGAGGCCTCCCGCCATTCCTGCCGGTTCGGCAACAGCCCGCCGATCTTCGCCTTGAAGACCTCGGCCTTGATGCTCTGCTCGACGTTGGCGAGCACCTCGCCGATGCCGAAGAGCCCCATGGCCACCAGCACGAATTCGAACCCCTCGCTCAGCTTGAAGATCCCGAAGGTGAAGCGGGGGCTGCCCATGATGGGATCGAGGCCCACCGTGCCGAGCAGCAGCCCCAGGACAGCCATCATGAGCCCCTTCGTCATCGAGGCCCCGGCCAGATAGCCCGCCATCATGAGCCCGAGCACCAGCAGCGCAAAGTTCTCGGGAGCGCCGAACTTGAGCGCGAAGGCCGCCATGGGCGGCGCCAGCAGCATCAGCCCCACGATGCTCAGGGTGCCGGCGATGAAAGAGCCGAAGGCGGAGATGGCCAGCGCCGCCCCCGCGCGTCCCTGCCGCGCCATCTGATACCCGTCGAGGCACGTCACCACCGAGGCCGCCTCGCCGGGGATGTTGAGCAGGATCGACGTCGTCGACCCGCCGTACATCGCGCCGTAGAAGATGCCGGCCAAGAGGATCACGGCGGAGGTGGCGTTGATGCCGTAGGTGACCGGCAGGAGCAGCGCGATGGTGGCCGGCGGCCCCAGCCCCGGCAGCACGCCGATCGCGGTGCCGATCAGCGAGCCCAGGAAGCAGTAGAGCAGGTTCGTCGGCGTCAGCGCGACGGCGAAGCCATTGACAAGGCTGGCCAGGATGTCCACCTCAGCGCCCCAGCGGGCCCGGCGGGAGCGGAACGGACAGCCACACCGCGAAGACCAGATACGATCCGCCGGCGCCGAGGACGGCGAGGGCCAGCGCCAGAGGCCAGGGGTGGGGCTCGAGCACACGGAGCATGAACAGCACCAGGAGGAAGGTGGCGATCGGGTACCCGACCGGGTCGAGCACCGCCACGTAGAGCGCGAGCGCCGCCAGGAGCCACAGGACATTGCCGACGCGCCCGCCCCTCTCGCCGGCCAGGCGCGGTGACCTCAGCACCGCCTGCACGAGCAGGACGAGCGACAGCAATGAAAAGAAGACGCCCAACAGCCACGGGAAGAAGCCCGGGCCCGGGTTGTGGAGGCCGCCGAACGGCAGTTGGCCGGCCTCGTGCGCCGCCGCCACGCCGAAGCCCAGCGCGACGAGGGCGACGAGCGAGTCGCGGCGCGCCACGATCAGGACGCGGCTACTTCTGCGTGCCCGCGACGACGCGCGCCACCTCGTCCCACTCCTGGCGCCACGTCGCCTCGAACTCCTTGCCGCCCAGGAACTGGATCTCGTCGCCCAGCTGCTGGATGAGGGCCTGGAAGGACTTGTCCTCCGAGATCTTGCGGAAGGCCGTCTCCAGTTTCTCGAGAACGGGCGGCGGCGTGCCCTTGGGCGCCAGCACCGAGCGCCACATGTTGAAGACGACGTCGAGACCCTCCTCCCGGAGCGTCGGCACCTGCGGCAGGTCGCGGTGGCGCTTGACGTCCGTCACCGCCAGCGCCCGCATCTTGCCGGCCCCCAGCTGGGGCAGCAGCTGGGCCGTGAAGAGGAAGGCCGCGTCGGCGTGACCGCCGAGCACCGCCAGCAGCGCGGGGCCGCCGCCGTCGTGCGGGATGTTGTTGTAGTCCACGCCGGCGGCCTTGGCGAGCATGCGCATGGGCAGGTCCCCCGCGCCCCAGGGACCGGTGTTGGCGAAGTTGAACTTGCCGGGGTTCTTCCGCATCCAGTCCACGGCCTCGCGCAGCGTCTTCCACGGCGCCTCCGCGCGGACGGCGAACACGCCGGGACTGTAGTTGATGCGGGCCACGGAGGCGAACTGATCGGGCCCGGTGGGCGCCTTCTGCACGAGCGCGAAGATCGTGTTGGGCCCGGAGCCGCCCAGCATGATCGTGTAGCCGTCGGGCTTGGCTCGCGCCACGTACTGCGAGCCCACGGCGCCGCCACCGCCCGGCTTGAGCACGACGAGGAGCGGCTGGCCCAGGTACTGGTGGGCGACGCTGGCCAGGGCCCGGGCCGTGAGGTCGTGCGAGCCGCCCGGCCCGAACGGAAGGACCAGCTCGATCGGCTTGGTGGGGAACTCCTGGGCCCACGCCGTCAGCGCCGGCCCCCCGGCCGCCAGGGCAGCCGCCAGGGCCAGCGTCATGATTCTCATCGCGCGCATGAACATGCCTCCTCGTGACCGACGGACGCGCTTCAAGATAGTGGCCAGGCCGGGCAAACGCAACGGGCTTGAGGACCCGTGCCGCCTCGGGTAGATTGCCTCACCATGCGAGAGGAGGGCGCGCGGGCATGAGACGGATCAACGTGGGGATCATCGGGACGGGGTGGATCGGGGAGATCAGGGCCAAGGTGTGCGCGACGCATCCGCTGGTGGAGAGCCTGCACCTGGCCGAGGTCGACGAGGCGAAGCTCAAGCGCGTGGCCGGGGAAACGGGCGCCCGCACCGCGACCACGGACTATCGCGAGCTGCTCCGCCGCCGGGAGATCGACGCCATCATCGTGTCCACCACGCCCGAGACGACGCACTACCCGTTCACGCGGGACTGCCTGCTCGCGCGCAAGCACGCCTTTCTCGAGAAGCCCATGGGCCTGAAGCTGAAGGAGGCCGACGAGCTCATGAAGCTCGCCCGCGAGGCGAACCTCAAGCTCACCATCGGCTACACACAGCGCTTCAACCCCAAGTACGCCTACGTCAAGAAGTGCCTGGAGGACGGCACGCTGGGCCGGCCGGTCACCGCGCTGGTGAGCCGGAACGTGTCGCGCTCGATCGGGCACAAGATCGGCGGGCGGGTGCGGCTCTCCCCCGCGGTGATGGAGGCCACCCACGACGTCGACTTCATCCTCTGGTGCCTCCTGCCCGCCCGCCCGGTGCGCGTGTACTCCGAGGCGGTCTTCCGCATCATGGAGCACGAGCACGGCGTGCCCGACTGCCAGTGGATCGTGGTGACGATGGACGACGGCACCGTCTTCACCATCGGCGCCGGCTGGGCGCTGCCGCCCGGCTACCCGCACTTCTCGGTGGCGACGATCGAGTTCGTGGCGACCGAGGGCGCGCTGCTCATCGACGACAGCCACCGCGACATCGTGCTCAACACGATGAAGAAGGGCATGGTGCTGCCGCTCAGCACGATGCCCGGCGAGCAGGTCCGCCACGTCTATCAGGGCCCCATGGAGGCCGAGACGATCCACTTCATCGAGGCGGTCGCCCTGGACCGCCCGCTGCTGGTGACGCCCGAGCAGGCGCGGCAGGTGATGGAGGTGACGCTGGCCGCCGACCTCTCGGCCGAGCGCCACGCCCCGGTCGGCCTGCCTCTCGATGGGGTCTGAGCGCGCGCGCGCCGAGGAGGCGCGGATCATGGGAGCCAAGGCGGGGGCCAGGACGATCGGGCTCGGCATCGTGGGCGCGGGCCGGATCGGGCTGATCCGGGGCGAAATCGCCGCCAGGCACCCGAGCGTGGGATGGATCGGCATCGCCGAGGTGAAGGCCGATCGCGCCAAGGAGGTCGCTGCGCGCATCGGGGCCGACTTCATCACCACGGACTTCCGTGAGCTGCTGGCGCGGCCGGAGGTCACGGCGGCGGTGATCGCCACCGACGAGCATCTCCACGTGGACCCCATCCTGGCCGCGGTGGAACGGCGCCTGCCACTGCTGATCGAGAAGCCGCTGGCCACCGAGCTCGCCGAGTCGGCTCGGGTCTTGGAGGCAATCGAGCGATCCGGCGTCGACGCCGTCGTCGGCTACACCCAGCGCTTCCGGCGGCGCTTCCTCGTGGCCAAGGAAAAGGTGCGCACGGGCCAGCTCGGCGATGTCACCCTCGTGACCTCACGGGCCTTCATGAACCGGCTGGTGGCGATCGACAACTACCGGCGGACGGACAAGCCCGAGACGATCTCGCCCATGGTGATCTCGGGCACGCACGCGCTCGACATCGTGATGTGGCTGCTGGAAGGCAAGCGGCCGGTGGAAGTGTACGCGCGCTCGGTGGACAGAGTCCTCGGTCCGACCTACCGGGGCATCGACGCCACCGCGGGTGTCATCACGATGGCCGACGGCACGCTCTATCACCTGAACATCTCCTGGGCCCTGCCGGTCGTGTGGCCGGGCTCCGTCTACAGCCTGGAGATCGGCATCGTGGGGACGGAGGGCGTGCTCACCATCGACGACACCCACCGCGACGTCGTGATGGCCACGACGACCGCCCAGCCGGCGGGCTACACGCCCGACGTCACGCGGCACGTCGACTTCCTCGGGAGCTACCCGCCCGGCGACGTCGCCCTCGGCGAGCTGTGGGGCCCGATGCGCGAGGAGACGAACGCCTGGCTCTCGCGCGTGGCCCTGGGCCGTCCGACGCCCCACGCCACCGCCGCCGAGGCGCACGACCGCCTGATGCTGACCAAGGCGCTGGATCTCTCGGCCCGGCGTAAGCGGGCGGTCACGCTGCCGATCACGCCCGAAAACGAGCGGGAGTGAACCTGTTGCTTGTGTATCCTACCTGCGGGACCGCCCGCCCTTGGAGATCGCGCGCACCTTCGTGAGGTCCGATGGCGCGACGCTCGCCTACCGGCTCTGGCGGCCGGAGCGGCCGCGTCGGCTGATCGTCCTGATCCACGGGCTCGCCAGCAACCTCACGCGCTGGGCCGAGGTCGTGGCGACGACGCGGCTCCGCGAGTCCTGGGACCTGCTGCGGTTGGATCTCCGGGGGTTTGGGGGCTCGCTCTCCCGGGGCCGCGTGGGCCTCGACGAGTGGTGCCGAGACGTGGCGGCGATCCTCGAGGCCGAGGGGTCGCCGCGGGCGGTGCTGGTGGGGCACTGCCTGGGGGCGAACGTGGCGCTCCACTTCGCGGCCCGGTACCCCCCGGTGGCCCAGGGTCTGGTGCTGATCGAGCCGATGTTCCGCCAGGCGCTGACGGGTTCCCTGCGCCGGGCCACGCGGCTCCGCCCGCTGGTGGTTGCGCTGGTGCAACTGGTCCGCGCCTTCAACGCGCTGGGCATGCACCGGCGACGCCTGGAGACGCTCGACCTCGAGCAGCTCGACCGCGACGCCCGGGCGGCCATCGCCGCCGCGGGGCCCGAGGCGTTCCCCGAAGGCCGCTACGGCTCGCCGCTGGAAGATCTAAAGTTCACGCCGACGGCTGTGTATCTGGCCGGCCTCCTGGCCGTGACGGGACCGCTGCCCGACCTCAGCCTTCTCCGGACGCCCGTGCTGGCGCTGCTCTCGCGCGGGGGGCGGTTCGGCGATCCGGCGGTGACCGCGCGGGTCCTCGCCGATTTCCCGCGGTGCGAAACGCGGATGCTCGAGGCCCGGCACTGGATCCCCACCGAGTGTCCGATCGAGATGCGCCAGGCGATCGAGGAGTGGTGCGGCCGTCTACTGGCGCGCGACGCCCCAGACGCCAGAACACCAGGTAGGTGATGTCGAGCGCCACCGGCCTGGCTCAGCCCGGTCCCGGTGGCCGGCTTCCAAGGCGTACTTGATAGTTACCTCCATAACTGGCTAAATATTGGCGGTTATGGAGGACGTCATCAAGTGAAGTCTTTGGACTTCTTTTCGGCCCATCCCGTCTTCACGCGGGAGGAGTTCGCCCGCGCGGTGGCTGACGGACGGAAGCCTTCGAGCCAGACCGTCGATTCGCACCTGGGCCGCTATCTGCGCACCGGCAGAATCGGGCGGGTGAAGCGAGGCGTGTTCTTCGTCGCCGGCCCGAGAGAAACGGCCGCGAAGAGTCCGGTCGACTTTCTTCTCGTAGCTAGTCGACTGGCGCCCGACGCCGTCCTCGGCTATCACACCGCGCTCGAGGCGCACGGCTACGCGCAGAGCGTCTACGAGCGGCTCTTCTTCCTCACTCAGCACAAGGCGAAAGCCGTCACCTTCCGCGGGCGCGTTTTCGCCCCGGTGGCGCCGCCGCGGGTCCTTCAGCGCAGACGTCTTTCGCACACATCGACCGTGGAGGTCGAGCGACGAGGGCTCTCATGCCGAGTGACGTCACTCGAGCGAACCGCTGTCGACGCCCTGGACCGTCCTGACCTCACCGGCGGGCTTGAGGAGGCGTGGCGTTCGCTTTCGGCGATTCCGCTGCTCGACTTGCGCGCAGTGCTGGACTACGTCCGCCTCCGAGGCCTCGCGACGCTGGCCGCGAAGGTCGGCCTCTTTCTCGAGCGGCACAAGGACCATTTCTCGGTGCCGCCGCGCGTGCTGGAAGAACTGCAATCGCTTCGCCCGCGCGCGCCGCACTACCTCGATCGGTCGGTGCGCGGCAAGCTCGTGGCCGCCTGGAACCTGATCGTGCCCACGGTGCTTCTCGAAGGTGAGTGGGAGGCCGTTCGGTGATCGGGGCCGCGCGCATCCGGCGTCTCGCGGCGGAGACCGGGTATCGCGAGGAGATCGTCGAGAAGGTACTCTACCTCGAAGCGATCCTGCGTCAGCTCGTTCGCCATCCGGATCTGGAGGGAGCGTGGGCGCTCAAGGGCGGTACCGCGCTCAACCTGTTCTTCCTCGACGTCCCTCGACTGTCGGTCGACATCGATATCAACTACGTGGGCCACGGAGAGCTGGAGGCGATGCAGGCCGCCCGTCCAGCATTCGAGGCGGCCATAGTCGCGTGCTGCCAGCGGGAGGACTGCGCCGTGCGCCGCATGCCCGTCGAGCATGCGGGTGGGAAGCTTCGTCTCCGCCACACCGCGGCGGCGGGTGGGAGCGGATCGCTGGAGGTCGATGTGAACTTCCTGCTCCGGCGGCCGTTGCTCGGTGTGGAGCAGAGAGCGCCCCGCTTCCCGCCGAATGCTGGGGCCGAGACCGTTCCCCTCCTCGCGCTTGAGGAGATCGCGGCGGGAAAGTTCATTGCGCTCCTGACCAGGCGGGCGGCCCGCGACGCTTTCGACGCGCTCAACCTTCTGGAACTGGCGCCCGACCTGCTCGATCGCCCGGGCTTTCGACTCGCCTTCCTCGTCTATGCCGCCGGGAGCCGGCAGGACGTTCGTGGGCTTCGGCCTGGGGAGGCCGTGACTCCTGCTGAGGTGCGGAATCAACTGCTGCCGTTGTTGCGCGTGGAGGGTCGTCCCTTCGATGGCGACCCCGAGCAACTCGCGGGCCGACTGAACGAGGTGTGTGCAGGAGCGACGGAGCGCCTGCTGGCGTGGAGCCAACGCGAGCGAGAGTTCATCGATCGGCTCAGCGATCGCGGTGAGATCGTGGCAGAGTTGGTCACCAACGATCCGGCTTGGCAGGTATTAGTGCGCGAGCAGCCGTTGCTACAGTGGAAGGCGCTGAACGTAAGGAAGTTCAGGAATCGAGGCTGACACACCTGCGGGCTGAACGCCCCGGCGACGGCCGCGGTGCGCGACGCTCCTCTGCCTGGGGAAGCCCGCCAAGAGCGTGCCGGCGTCGGGCACGCGTTCAAGATCCGGGGTCACGTAAGCACGACAACCTCCTGGCGAGGGACCAGGAGGCTGTCTGCGGCACGTTGGTTGCGGGGGGCTGGATTTGTGCCAGCGATTTTTGAGTTATCAGCCCAGCGGTCCCGCGTGGGCTTCCAGGAGGCTCCACGCCCTGGCCCCAAAGATCGTCTTCCACCGGGCATAGAAGGGACCGAGCCGGCGGCGGAAGCTCGCCGCGTCGGCCTGGTTGAAGACCATGCCCCGCCCGGCCAGCCGCTCGGCGAGGGCGGCGTTGAGCGCGTCGGTGTCGCGACGCTGCCCGATCGCGTACTGCCCCGCCGTGCGCTCGATGACCGCCCGCACGTCCTCCGGGATCGCCTTCCAGGCGGCCAGGTTCGCCAGGAGGTTGAACCCCGACCACATGTGGTTGGTGACGCTCACGTACTGCTGGACCTCCCACAGCCGGTTGAACTCGGTGACGACGAGCGGATTCTCCTGGGCCTCGACGACGCCCGCCTCCAGGGCCGCGTAGAGCTGGTTGAGGTTGATGGCCTTGGGCTTGGCCCCCAGGGACTCGAAGAAGTCGGTGAAGAGCTTTCCGGCGGGCGTCCGGATGGTGAGGCCGACGAGGTCGTCGGCGTCGCGGATCGGGCGCGTGCGCGTGGAGATCTGGCGAAAACCGTTCTCGAAGGTCGCGCGGGGCAGCGGATAGAGGCCCCGGGCGGCCATCTCCTGGCGGAGGTAATCGCCGAACTCGCCGTCCATGACCGCGAACACGTGGGCGTGGCTCCGGAAGGCGAAGGGCAGCCCCTGCATCTCGGCGACGGGCACCACGGCGCCGATGAGGCCGCCCATCAGCGTGAAGAAGTGGATCTCGCCGCCGAGCAGGAGCTGGAGCGCGGCCGGATCGCCGCCGGGGATCCCGTTGTTCTGCGCGCACGTCTCGACCTCGAAGCGGCCGCCCGTCTCGGCGCTGACGGCCGCCCACATCTCGGTGAGCCACCGGTGGAGCGGGCTCGAGGCCGGTTGATTGTGGTACTGCGTGTAGCGCAGGGGCGCCGGGCCCATCACTGGGGCGCGATCCGCCGCACCCAGTAATGGCGCGCGATCCGCCAGACGTCGTCCGCCCGGACGCGGTTGATGAGCACGGTCGTGCCCTGCACCCCGCTCACCACGCCGTAGCCCTGGAACAGCCGGATGTGGAAGTCCTCCGGCGCGAAGGGGAGCGTCACCGCGATGTTCACCAGGGCCTCCCGGTCCAGCGCGGGCGCGAGCGCGGCATCGATCCGTCCGGGCGCGGTGAGGCGGACGAAGGCCTCGCCCGCGCCCCACAGCCCGGCGGCGACGAGGAGGAATGCCAGCGTGCGGCGCGGCACCTCGATCACGGCGTCGTGGACACCAGTCCCCAGCGCTCGATCGTCCGGCGCTCCAGGGGCTGCAGGACCAGCCGGTCGGTGGCCAGCCAGAGGATGCCGATCGTCAGGATCCCGACCAGGATGGCGTCGGTCTGATGGAAGTTGGCGGCGTTGTAGATGAGGAACCCGAGCCCGGTGCTCGTGGCGATCATCTCGGCGGCGATGACCGCGCGCCAGCCGAAGCCGATGCTCATGCGGA
>MNEF01000119.1:0-1154 GCA_001917535.1 Candidatus Rokubacteria bacterium 13_1_40CM_69_27 | reverse complement strand
CGCACGCCGACCAGGGTGTTGAAGAACACGAGGAAGAAGATCGTGTTGAACATGATGAACGTCACGCTGGTCCAGCCCAGACCGAACCAGGTGATGGCCAGGGGCAGCCAGGCGATCCCCGACAGCGCGTTGAAGAAGCCCACGATCGGCTCCACTACGTGGGCCAGCCGCCGGTTCAGGCCCACCGCGACGCCGAGGCCCACCGCCAGCGGCAGGCTGACCACGACGCCGATCAGCACGCGGCCCAGGCTGGCGCCGATGTTGATCCAGAGGGAGCCGTCGCCGAGCATCTCCCAGGCCGTGCGCGCGACGTCGCCGGGTGGCGGCAGGAAGAGCGCCGGCACCACCCCCGCCCGCGTCAGCAGAGCCCAGGCCACGACGAGGACGGCGAAGGGCAACACGCCGCGGGCCGCGGCGGCGGCGCGCGTCATCGCTGGACGAGCCCCCACCGCGCGAACGTCGCCTGCTCCAGCGGGCGCAGCACGAAGTAGTCGAGGAGCAGCCACAGCAGCCCGATGATGGCCATCCCGAGCATGATGCGGGCGGTGAGGTGGAAGTTCTGGGCGTTGAAGATCATGAAGCCCAGACCGTTGGCCCCCACCAGCATCTCGGCGGCGATCAGCGCGCGCCAGCCGAACGCGAGCCCCAGGCGCATTCCCGTGGCGATGCTCGGCAGCGCGCCGGGGATCAACACGTCGCGCACGATCCGCCAGCGCGACGCCCCCAGGGTCCGGAGCGCGCTCACGTAGATCCGCGGCACGCTCCGCACTCCCAGCAGGGCGTTGAAGATGACCGGGAACAGAACCGTGTAGTTGACCGCGACCAGGATCGTCCGCTCGCCGAACCCGAACCACACCAGCATCAGCGGCAGCCAGGCGATGCCCGAGACCGACTGGAAAAAATTGAGCAGCGGGTAGAAGAAGTCCGCCACCCGGCGGCTGAGCCCCAGCCCGAGCCCGGCAGGGACGCCCACCAGCAGGCCGAGCAGGCCCGCGAGCAGGATCCGCCGCAGGCTCTCCGCCACGTACACGGGCAGAATGCCCTTGGCGACCAGATCGGCGGCCGCCGTCAGCACCGCCGAGGGCGGGGGCAGGAAGTAGTCGGGCACCGGCAGCGTCGCCGCCGCCACGCTCCACGCCCCCAGGGCGCCGGCG
>MNEF01000116.1 GCA_001917535.1 Candidatus Rokubacteria bacterium 13_1_40CM_69_27 | reverse complement strand
GATCTCGTTCGGGTGCACGGCGGGCGGGGCGCTGGCCCTGGTGGCGACGGAGGCGTGGCCGCACACGGCGTGGCTCGTCGTCTATGCGCTCCTGTTCGGGCTCGGCTTCGGCGCCCGGGGACCGATCATCACGGCCATCGCCGCCGATCTCTTCGGCGGCCGCCGCTTCGGCGTGATCTACGGCCTGCTGAACTTTGGCAACGGCGTCGGCGCCGCCCTCGGCCCCTGGTTCGGCGGCGCCGTGCACGACGTCGCCGGCTCCTACCGGATCGCGTTCCTCTCCTCCGTCCTCTTCAGCGCGCTCGCCTCCGCCTGCTTCTGGGTGGCCCGCCGGCGCGCGGCTTGACGGGCGAGGAAATGTTGCGGATTGCGAGCTCGCGGAGGTGGGCCCGGATGGTTTTGTTGACGATCCCGAAAACGACGTGATATTGGGTTCGGGAATGGATCGCCCTCTCGGCGGGAAGGAGCGTTCTCCAGGCGCTGGCATTTTGCCCATCCAGGATCTTAAGGCTGCTGTGAACGCGGGGTGGATCACAGCCCCAGTGCCGATAGGCGAAATTCAATTCCAGCCGGCCAGCCTTGACCTGCGCTTAGGAGCGGTGGCGTATCAACTCCGTAGCAGTTTCCTCCCCTTCCGTAAGACGGTTCAGGCTCGCTTGAAGGAGAATCAAATTGACTTCACGGAGACGGATTTGGTGATAGATCAGCTAAGCCTTGACCGCCCAGCGACCCTGCAAAAGGGGTCTGTGTACCTTGTCCCATTGTCAGAATCGTTGAAACTTCCACGTCACGTACGGGGGAGGTGCAACCCGAAAAGCACCACGGGCCGGCTGGACATTTTTACGCGGGTAATCACCGATGCTGCTCCGCGTTTCGACGATGTTCAGGCTGGATATCGAGGCCCACTGTATGTCGAGATTTCGCCACAGTCTTTCCCTATCCGTATTGAGGCCGGTGTGTCGCTAAGTCAGCTACGGTTGCTCGTGGGTGATACTCAGGCATCCGATGACGAGATCGCTTCGGTGGATGCGGCGACGCCGCTGCTCTATGACGACGATGACCGGCAAATACCTCTGACGGCCGAGAATCTCAATGACGGGATATGCATGGGCGTGGATCTCTCCGGACGCAAAACAGCAGGCATTATCGGCTACAGGGCTCGCGCGAATCCGCCTGTGATAGATCTAAGCCGTGTTGATCATTACGCTTCTCAGGAGTTCTGGGAGCCAATCGAAGAGCCCAATCGGGATTCGTACATTCTTGAGGCCAATCGGTTCTACATCCTCGTCTCAAAAGAGCGGATCCGGGTTCCAGTTACATTTGCGGCGGAGATGGCCGTATATGATGCCAGTGCAGGCGAGATTCGTACCCACTACGCGGGTTTTTTTGATCCTGGCTTCGGGTACGGGGACGGGAGCATTCTCGGTACAAAGGTCGTCATGGAGGCCAGAGCACGCGACGTGCCCGTGATGCTGTATGACGGACAGCCCCTTTTCACGGTTCGTTTTGAATGGATGCGAGCGAAGCCAGAACGTGTCTATGGGGAGGGAGTGGGCTCTTCATACGAGCATCAGGCGCTTACTTTGAGTAAACAATTCCGCCGAAAGTGACGGATTCTATGGAGGGAGCTGCTCCGAGGTTGGCTTTTGCTGGGAGACGCGTCAAGCGGCTTCGCTGGTTCGCCAGTTGCCCGAAGCACCAGACCCTGACGCTGAGCAAGCAGTTCCGCCAGGCCTGAAAACACGCTTGGCGAGGTGGCCATCTGTTAGAATGAGTTTAGGGTGCGGCTGAGCGAGCGACGGGTCCCCTGACTGACGGAGAGTCTTATGGCAGAGCAGCAGAAGAAGAAAGAGACGAAGCCCACCAAGCCTTCCGAGGGCGGCGACGGCGCAGCCGGCAACCCGGAACTGGCCAAGAAGGGCAAGAAGATCAAGGAAGACATCGATAAGCTCCTCGACGAGATCGACGACATCCTCGAGGAGAATGCCGAGGAGTTCGTCAAGAGCTACGTCCAGCGCGGAGGCCAGTAGCCGATGCCGATGTACGAGTACCGCTGCGCCGGCTGCGGCCAGGAGTTCGAGCGGTACGTCTCCACGGGCGGGATTGCTGTGGCCTGCCCGACCTGCGCCAGCGGCGATGTGAAGCGTAAGCTCTCCCTGTTCGCGCTCAAGAGCGACGGCGGGTTTGCGTCGTCCGCGATGCCCTCGGGCGGTAGCTGCTGCGGGGGCGGGTGCTCCTGCCACTGACCGCGGGGCCCTGACGGGCCCTGGCCTCATCGATGGATCTCCGCCGGCTCGAAGTGTTCGCCAAAGTCGCCGAGCTGGGGAGCTTCTCCCGCGCTGCCGAAGCCTTGTTTCTCACGCAACCGACCGTTTCCGAGCACGTGCAGGCCCTCGAGGAGGAGCTCGGCGTCCAGCTGCTCGACCGCCTGGGGCGCGGCGCCACCCCGACCCCGGCGGGCGAGCTGCTGCTGGGCTATGCGCAGCGGATTCTCCGGCTCACGCACGAGGCCCGCCAGGCGATCGATCGGTTCCAGGGGCGCATGAGCGGCCAGCTGATCGTGGGGGGCAGCACCATCCCCGGCGAATACATCCTTCCCGCGCTGATCGGACAGTTCAAGGGTAAGTACCCCGACATCTCGATCAGCCTGCGCGTCGGCTCGAGCCAGCAGGTCAGCGAGTGGGTGGAGGAGGGCCGCGTGGAGATCGGCGTCGTGGGCGCGCGCCCGCCCAGCCGCGCGCTCCAGTCGCGCGAGCTCATGGCCGACGAGATGGTGATCGTGGTCTCCGCCGACCACCCCTGGGCCGCGCGCAAGAGCGTGACGCTCAAGGACGTCATGCAGGAGGCGCTGATCCTGCGCGAGCGCGGCTCGGGTTCCCGGGAGGCCCTCGAGCGGGCGCTCGCCGAGGTGGGTTTCGACTTCGCCGCCTTCCGCGTGGCGGGCGAGATGGGCTCGACGCAGGCGGTCAAACAGGCGGTACGGGCCGGCGTCGGGATCGCGATGATCTCCAAGCGCGCCGTGGAGGACGAGTGCCGGGCGCGCCTGCTCTCCTGCGTGAAGGTGAGAGACCTGAACGTGACGCGCTCGTTCCACCTCGTCACTCACCGCGACCGGACGCGCTCGCCACTGGCTCAGGCCTTCCTGGAGTTCGTCGAATCCCAGGCGGCCGACCGCACATCGTAAGAGCCAGCCATGACGCAAGGGCCGACCGCCACCGGCAAGGAGATCCGACTCACCGCGTACGCTTCCTGCGCCGGCTGAGCCTCCAAGATGGCTCCTGGCGATCTCCAGGAGGTGCTCGCCGTCCTGAAGCCAGCCGAGGGCCTGGTGCACGAGCACCTGCTCGTGGGGCTCGGGCGCGCCGACGACGCCGCCGTCTACCGCGTCGCCCCCGATCTGGCCATCGTCGAGACCGTGGATTTCTTCCCGCCCATCGTCGATGACCCTTACACGTGGGGCGCGGTGGCGGCGGCGAACGCGATGTCCGACGTCTATGCGATGGGCGGCGAGGTGATGTTCGCACTCGCCGTGGCCGGGTTCCCGCGCGACCTGCCCAAGGCCATCATCGCCGAGGTGTTCCGCGGCGGCGCCGACAAGGTGGCCGAGGCGGGGGGCGTCGTCGCCGGGGGCCACACGGTCATCGACAACGAGCCCAAGTACGGCCTCTGTGTCACCGGACGCGCGCATCCCGACCGCCTCCTGATCAAGGGAGGGTTGCGGGCCGGCGATCGCCTCTTCCTCTCGAAGCCGCTCGGCACGGGCGTGATCACGACCGCCGCCAAGGATGACGCGGCCGATCCCGGTCTGCTGGAGGGGGCGGTGAAGAGCATGCTTCGTCTCAACCGCGTCGCCGCTCAGGTCGCGGCGCTGAGCGGGGCCAAGGGGGCGACCGATATCACCGGCTTTGGCCTGCTCGGTCACGCGGCCGAGATGGTGGAGGCCTCCGGCGCGGGGATCGCCGTCGCGGCCTCCCGCCTGCCGCTGCTCCCGGGCGCGCTGGCCCTGGCCGAGCGAGGGCATTTCAGCGGGGGGATGAAGCGCAACCGCCGTTACGTCGAGACGCTCTTCGGCTCGCGGCTGACGATCGATCCAGGCGTGCCGGCGCCGCTGGCCTCGCTGCTCTTCGAGTCGGAGACCTCGGGAGGCCTGCTCTTCTCGGTCGCCCCCGAGCGCGCCGATCGCGTCGCCGCGGAGTTCGGCAAGCGCGGCGAGAGCTGCGCCGAGATCGGCGTCGTCCTCGCCGAGCCCCTGATTCGCATCACCCCGTAACGACCGGCCCCCCTGCCGCCATCGGCAATCGCCGATGGGCCCGCGCGCGCCGAATCGGGCCTACCGATTTGCGTTGGCGGCGAATCCCTATAGGCTGGGCGACATCTCAACTAACGACGCCAATCCACTCCACCTGAGGTCGACTCCATGCGACGCGCGCTTCTGCTGCTGATCGTCGGTCTGGCCGCGGCCCTGCCGGGCTTGTCCACCGCGGACGTCTCCGAGGTGCTCAAGATCTCGGCGATCCCGGACGAGAACCCCAGCGAGTTGCTCCGTATCTACACGCCCTTCGCCGAGTACCTGTCGAAAGAGCTGCGCATCAAGGTGCAGTTCACCCCGGTTGTCGACTACGCAGCAACGGTCGAAGGCCTGGCGGCCAAGAAGCTCGACCTGGTCTGGTACGGCGGCTTCACCTCCGTGCAGGCGGTGCGGCGGACGAACGGCACCGCCAAGCGGCTGGTGCTGCGCCAGGAGGACGCCGAGTTCAAGTCGGTGTTCGTGGCCAGGCCGGGCTCGGACATCAAGAGCCTCCAGGATCTCAAGGGCAAGACCTTCACCTTCGGCTCGGTGGGGTCCACCTCGGGCCACCTCATGCCCCGGTATTTTCTCTTGCAGGCGGGGATCAATCCCGAACGCGACTTGAAGCAGGTGGCCTACTCCGGCGCTCACGACGCGACCGCGCTCTGGGTGGAGACGGGCAAGGTCGAGGCAGGCGCGCTCAACTTCCTCGTCTGGGACAAGCTCGTGCAGCAGAAGAAGGTCGATCTCACGAAGGTCAACGTCTTCTACACGACGCCGCCCTACGTCGACTACGTGTGGACGGCGCGCGGCGACCTCGACAAGGGACTTCAAGAGAGGATAGTGAGCGCCTTCCTCAAGCTCGACTACAACAATCCCGAGCACCGCCGGCTCCTGGACCTGCACCGCACGAAGAAGTACATCCGGGCGAACGACGCCGACTGGAAAGGAACCGAGGAGGCGGCGATCGCGGCGGGGCTGCTCAAGTAGCGATGTACGAGCTCCGCGACGTCCGCAAGGTCTTCGACGACGGCTCGGTGGCGCTGGACGGCATGTCCCTCACCGTGGGGGCCGGCGAGCACGTGGCCTTCATCGGCCCCAGCGGGGCCGGCAAGACGACGCTGTTCCGCATCCTGAACCTGACCCTGCGGCCGACGAGCGGGATGCTCCGTCTCAACGGCACGGACGTGGCCACGCTCTCCGGCGCCGATCTCCGACGGGCGCGCACGAGCATCGGGACGATTTACCAGCAGCACAATCTCGTCGGCCGCCTGCGTGTCGTCCACAACGTCCTGGCCGGCAACCTGGGGCGCTGGTCGACGCTCACCGCGCTCGGCTCGCTCCTGCGCCCGCGAGCCACCGACGAGGCCGCCCGCGCGCTCGCCCAGGTCGGCATCCCGGAGAAGCTCTACGCCCGGACCGACGAGCTCTCCGGCGGCCAGCAGCAGCGGGTGGCGATCGCGCGGGTGCTGATCCAGGATCCCGACGTCGTGCTCGCCGACGAGCCGGTGTCGTCGGTGGATCCGACGCTGGCGGTGAGCATCGTGACGCTCCTGCGCGACATCTCCAACGAGTCCCGGAAGACGCTGCTCATGAACCTGCACAGCGTGGAGCTGGCGCTGACCTACTTCCCCCGCATCCTGGGGATCCGCGAGGGACGGGTCCACTTCGATCTCTCGCCCGACAAGGTGAGCCCGGAGATGCTCGAAGAGCTCTATGCCGGTCACGGGGACGAGCGGGGCGAACTGGCCGCGCTCGGAGAGGGCACAAATTCGTTTGGCAAGGCCTGCCGACCGCTTCCCGGCTTCGACCGCTAAGTCGGCCTTCCCCTATCTCCTCGCCGTCGCGTTCGCGCTGACCTTCGCGCTCTCGCTGCGGGCGGCCCAGGTGGATCCGCGCCTGCTCTTCGACGCCCAGGCCCTGGGGAACGTCGCGCGATTCGTGCGCGGCGCCCTGCCGCCCAAGCTCGATCCCGAGTTCCTCGGCATGCTGGCCCGCCCGGCGGCGGAGACCATCCAGATCTCCGTCATGGGCATGGTGATCGCGGTGCTTCTCGGCGCCCCCCTGGGCCTGCTCGCCACCTCGTCCCTCACCTGGCGGGGGATCCTCCACGAGCGGGTGACGCGCCGCGCGCGCCTCATGCTGGGGGCCGCGCCGTACGGCGCGGCGCGGGCGCTACTGTCCGTCTTCCGCTCGATCCCCGAGTACGTCTGGGCGCTGATGTTCGTCCGCGCGGTCGGCCTGGGGCCGTTCCCCGGCGTGCTCGCCATCGGCGTCGCCTACGGCGGCATGCTGGGCAAGGTGTACTCGGAGATTCTGGAGGCGGTGAATCCCCGGCCGCTGGAAACGCTGCACGCGGCCGGCGCCGGCAAGGCGGGCGTCGTGCTCTACGGGCTCCTGCCCGAAGCTCTGCCTCACGTCGTCTCGTACACGCTCTACCGCTGGGAGTGCGCGATCCGGGCCTCGGCGATCCTGGGCTTCGTGGGCGCCGGCGGCCTGGGCCAGCAGATCGAGCTGTCGATGCGCATGTTCCAGTTCGACGAGGTGCTAACGCTGCTGGCGGTGCTGCTGCTGCTGGTGGGGACGGTGGACTTCATCAGCGGGCGTATCCGCGCCCGGGTGGTCCGATGAGCGCGGTCGCGCTGTCGCGGCGGCGGTGGTCGCCGTGGCTGATCGTCGCCGGCCTCGGCGCCCTCGTCGGGTGGTCGTATCACGGCACGCGCGTCGACATGGGCGCACTGCTGAGCGTCGAGGGCCTCCGGCAGATCGGCGTCTACGTGGCCAGGCTCTTCCCCCCGGACCTCTCCGCAGGCGCGCTGCGCGACGCCGCCATCGCGGCGGTGGAGACCTTCGCCATCTCGCTGGTCGGTTCGGTCCTGGCCGCATGCATCGCCTTTCCCCTCGCGCTGGGCGCCACGCGGACGATCCTCTACCACGGCGTTCTCTACGAAGGCCAGCGGCTGGGGCGGGCGCCGAAGGCCCTGCGCCTCGGCGTCTACGCGGCGAGCAAGACCGTTCTCGCGGTCCTGCGGACGGTGCCCGAGATCGTGTGGGCACTCATCTTCGTGTTCGTCGTCGGGCTCGGCCCGTTCCCGGGCGTGCTCGCGCTGGGCGTCCACACCGGCGGGGTGCTCGGCAAGCTTTTCGGCGAGGTGTTGGAGGACGTCGACCCGCGCCCGCTCGAAGCCCTGCAGTCGACGGGGGCGAGCCGGCTGCGGATCGTCCTGTACGGGATCCTGCCCCAGGCGATCCCTCAGTTCGTCTCCTACGCGCTCTACCGCTGGGAGGTCAATATCCGCGCCGCCGCCATCCTGGGCCTCGTGGGTGCCGGCGGGCTGGGCCAGCGGGTGTACGTGGCCATCAGCCTCTTCCTCGAGCACCAGCTCCTCACGCTGATCCTCGCGATCTACGTGATGGTGACGCTGGTGGACGCGCTCAGCGCCTGGCTGCGGGCCCGAGTTCTCTGACTCGAACGGGCCTCGGGCTACGGTGATTTGCGCTGGGCGCGGAGGAAAGTCAGGAGGCGCTTCTTCAGCTCGGGTGGGATCTCGGTCGCGTGGAGCGTGTGGGTGGCCCGGATGGTGCCGCGGTAGGTGTTGACGAAGGCGATGCAGGGAGCACAACCGTCGATGTGCCACTCGAGCAGCTCGGCGGTTCGCCGGGGTAGGGTGCCTTCGAGATAATCGGCCAGCAGCTCGGCGATCTGCCGACACTCGATCTCGGACGGCTGCCCCGCGGGGGCTTCTGCAGGGTCCTCGGATCCGGGCATCACCACCATTATATATATGTTGATGAAGGGGCGCCCTCCGGGGATTCTTTGGGGTCCGGCTGGACTGGGCTCCCGCACATCGGTATCCTCGGGGCGATGCCGTCGCGGATCGCGCTCCTCACGCCCTTCGCCTTCCCGTCGGTCCGCGGTAATGCGGTGACCGTCGACCGCATCGGGCGCGGTCTGCGGCAGCGAGGAATAGACCTGGCCATCTGGGACCTGTCGGCGACCCCCGAAGCCGTCGTCGAAGCCGCGGTGGAGGCCTTCGCGCCCTCCCTGATCCACGCCTTCCACGCGTATCGATCGGGCCCGCTCGCCCTGCGGCTGGCCCGCCACCGGGAGCTGCCGCTCGTCGTCACGCTCACGGGGACCGACGCCAATCACGACCTCTTCGATCCCGAGCGCGCCCCGGTCGTGCGGCGGGTGCTGGAGGGCGCCGCGGCCCTGGTCGTCTTTCACGAGTCCATCGGCGAGCGCATCAGCGGAGCGCTGCCCGACCTGCGCGGCCGCATCGTGACGATCGCCCAGTCCGCGCTGCTGACGGCCGGCGAGCCCTTCGATCTCCCGGCGCGCTGGACATTGCCGGCGCGACGCACGCTTTTCGTGTTCCCGGCTGGCGTCCGGATGGTCAAGAACCCCCGCTTGCCGCTAGCGCCGCTCGGGCGGGTGGTGGCGCGCCGGCCGGAGGTGCGCCTGCTATACGCCGGGCCCGTGCTCGATCCCGACGAGGGCGAGGCGCTGCTCCAGGCGCTTGACGGTCTGCCCTGGGCGCGTTATGTCGGCACGATGCCCCACGCCCAGATGGCGTCGCTGCTCGCCCAGGCCGATGTCGTCCTCAATTGCTCGGTTTCGGAAGGCGGAATGGCCAACTCCGTTCTGGAGGCCCTGGCGATGGGCCGCGCCGTCCTCGCCTCCGACATCGAAGGCAACCGATCGCTGGTCGAGGAGGGTGTCACCGGCCTCCTCTTCCGCGACGAGCGCGACTTCGAGCGGCAGGCCGAGAGGCTCGCCGGCGATCCCGCGTTGCGGGATCGCCTCGGCGCGGCGGGACGGGCGCATGTGCGCGCGCTGTACCCGCCCGAGCGCGAGATCGACGGGTATCTCGGCGTCTACCGGCGCCTGGTTCCGGTTCCCTCGGCGTGAGCTCCCGGCTGGCGGCGTTCCTCAACCCACGCAGCGTGGCGCTGGTCGGTTGTCCGAGCGACCTCACGCGCCCGGGCGCTCGGCCGCTGCTCTATCTGCAGAAGCACGGTTACCCGGGTCAGATCTACCCGGTGAATCCGCGGCACGCCGAGATCGGAGGGCTCCGCGCCTATCCGTCCCTGGCCGATCTGCCCGAGCGTCCCGACGCGGTGTGGGTCGGCGTGCCGGGCGGCGATGTGCCGGCTGTTCTCGAGGAGGCCGCCCGGCTCAAGATCCCGAACGCCATCATCCTCACCGCCGGCTTCGGCGAGACCGACGCGGCGGGGCGGGCCCGGCAGGAAGCGCTGCGGGCGATCGCGGACGCGGCGGGGATGACCGTGCTCGGACCCAACATGCTCGGATTCATCAACTGCTGGGACCGCGTGCCGCTGACGTTCTCGCCGGCCGGCGGCATCGATCGCCTCATCCCGGGTGCGCTGGGGATCGCCTCCCAGAGCGGCGCGCTCGGGGGCGTCGTCGTCAACCGCGCGTTCGACCGGATGATCGGCGTGAGCGCCATGGTCTCCACCGGCAACGAGATCGGCATCACGGTGTCCGAGTGTCTGGAGTACTTCGCCGAGGACCCGCGGACGCGGGCGGTCGCGCTGGCGGCCGAGGGCATCCGCGACGGCGAGCGGTTCAAAGCAGCGGCGGGACGGCTTCTGGAGACGGGCAAACCGCTGGTGGCGCTGAAGCTCGGCCGCTCGAGCGCGGGCCGTCGCAACGCGCTGACCCATACGGGAGCGTTGGCCGGGTCGCACGAGGCCTGGCGCGCTGTGGCGCGTCAGCTGAGCATCGTCGACGTCGAGACCTTCGAGGAGCTGGTGGAGGTCGCGGGCTTCCTCAGCCGGGAGC
The DNA here is from genome assembly GCA_001917535.1 of Candidatus Rokubacteria bacterium 13_1_40CM_69_27. Classification (GTDB taxonomy): domain Bacteria; phylum Methylomirabilota; class Methylomirabilia; order Rokubacteriales; family CSP1-6; genus MNEF01. The sequence continues at coordinate 107,982 of MNEF01000116.1, read as the reverse complement.
GACGGAGCCCGCGCCGCGGCGTCGGCGTGCTGACCACCTCCGGGGGCGCGTCCATCATGACGGCCGACCAGCTGGAAGCGCGCGGTCTGGCGCTGCCGCGCCTGAGTGCGTCGACCGGGCGGGCGCTCGCCGCACTCCTGCCGGAGTACGCCGTGACCCGCGACAATCCGGTCGACGTCACGGCCGGGCTCAGCGAGGCCCTCTTCGAGCAGGTGCTGGCCACGGTGGTGGGTGACGAGCGCATCGACACCGTCCTGACCGCGGTCACCGGCGCCCGCGGTGTCGAGCGGGCGCGGAACGTCGCGCGCGTTGCGCACGCCGCCGACAAGCCGGTCGTGGTCTGCTGGCTCGGCGGCAGCCTCACCGACGCCGGCATCTCCGTGCTCGACACGGAGGGCGTGGCCTGCTTCAGGAATCCCAGGACCGCTGCGCTCGCCCTGGCCGCCGCCCGCGACTTCGCCGCGGCGCAGAGCGCCTGGGCGCGTCGGAACGCGCGGTGGGCGGCGCTGGAGCGCGCCCGCCTGCGACCGCCGGCCGCCCGGCCTGGGCCGCTGTCCTACGCAGAGGCCGCCGCGCTGGCCCGCCGGGCGGGGATCCCCCTGGCCCCCGAGGCGCTCGTGGCCACGCCGGCGGCGGCGGCGCGAGCCGCACGCCGTCTGGGCTTCCCGGTCGTCCTGAAGGTCGTGGCCCGCGACCTGCCGCACAAGACCGAGGCAGGCGCGCTGGCGCTCAACCTCCGCACGGCGGACGAGGTGAGCCGGGCGGCGGGGCGCTTGCTGACCACGGCGCGGCGCTACCGGGCCGAGGGGCTACTCGTCCAGCCGATGGTCGATGGCGTCGAGGTGCTGGTCGGCGTCACCCGCGACCCGACCTTTGGGCCGCTGCTCGTCGTCGGCGCCGGCGGCGTGCAGGCAGAGCTCCTCGGAGATACGACTGCGCGGCCGCTGCCGGTCACGCGCGGCGAGATCCTGGCGATGCTGAGGGAGGTCCGTTCGCTCGGTGTGCTGCGGGGCTTTCGGGGCGCGCCGGCCGCCGACGTGCCGGCACTGGTCGCCGCCATCGCCGGCGTCGCCCGGCTGGCCGGTGCGCTGGGCGAGCGTCTGCAGGCGCTCGACGTGAATCCGATCGTCGTCGGCGCACGGGGCCGGGGCGCGTGGGCGGTCGATCTGCTGCTCGAAACGCGGCCAGTGGCGGTCCGGTGACGTGACGCGGCCGGGACCGGCGCTCGCATTGGCGGTCGCCTTGCTTATTCCTAGAAGTGTCGCCCCGCTTGTGCCTAGAATCGAGTGAGGTCGGGCGCGGGAGAAGAGGAGGCCTCGATGACGCAGGAGGCTCGGGTCCAGGAGTTTGTCTCCGCCTTCAACGCACTGCGCGCGGAAGTCGAAAAGGTGATCGTCGGCCAGCGCGAGATCGTCACCCACGTCCTCATCGGCATGTTCGCCGGCGGTCACGTGCTCCTGGAGGGCGTCCCCGGGCTGGGCAAGACGCTGCTGATCAAGACGCTGGCCGAGGGCCTGGAGTTCTCCTTCTCGCGGATCCAATTCACCCCCGATCTGATGCCGGCCGACATCATCGGCACGAACATCATCGTCGAGGACGCCGCCGGCCGGAAGCACTTCCAGTTCCAGCAGGGCCCCATCTTCGCCCACATCCTGCTGGCCGACGAGATCAACCGGGCGACGCCGAAGACCCAGTCGGCCCTGCTGGAGGGGATGCAGGAGGGCTGCGTGACGGTGGGCGGGGCGTCCCGCCCGCTGCCGTCGCCGTTCTTCGTCCTGGCCACTCAGAACCCCATCGAGATGGAGGGCACGTACCCGTTGCCGGAGGCGCAGCTCGACCGCTTCATCTTCAAGCTGCGCGTCCGCTACCCGGCGCTCGAGGAACTGAACGCCATCATCGACCGCACGACCCACGCGCGCCCGGTCAGCGTCAATCGCGTCATGACCGGCCCCACCGTGCTCGCCCACCGGGAGCTGGTCCGCGAGGTCCCCATCGCCTCTCACGTGCGCGATCTCGCCTCGGCCGTCGTCATGGCGACCCACCCGGAGTGGGAGCACGCGCCGGACGCGACGCGCCGCTTCGTGCGCTACGGCGCCAGCCCGCGCGGCGCCCAGGCACTGGTGCTGGGCGCAAAGGTTCGGGCGCTCGCCGACGGGCGCTACAACGTGAGCGTCGAGGATCTGAAGGCCCTGGCGGCTCCGGCGCTCCGCCACCGCATCATCCTGAACTTCGAGGGCGAGGCCGAGGCCGTGGACGTCGACGCGCTCGTCGGCGACATCGTGGAGGGCGTCGAGCGCCAGATCGCTCAGGACAAGGAACCCTTCCTGCGCTGAGCGCAGGAGCCGGAGGGCACGATGCCGGACGGGTCTGGACCCCATCCCGAGGCGCTCGAAGGTCTCGTGCGGCGCATCACGGCGCAGGTGCGCTGGCGTCGGGCCGAGCACTACGCCCTGCGAGGCGCCTTCTACGGCGCCGTCGCCGGCGTCGTCGCGCTCGTCCTGAAGGTCGCGTTCGGCGCCTGGGCGCTCGTCGCGGCGGGCGCGCTCGTGCCCCTGGGCCTGGCCGCCGGCGCCGTGTGGGGCCTGGCGAAGCGCGTGTCGCCGACGGAGGCGGCCCGGCTGGCCGACCGCGCCTTCGGGCTTCAGGATCGCGTGGCGACGGCGCTCGAATGGTCGAATCGTCCCGACCGTACGCCGCTGGTCGCCGCGCTCGTCGCCGACGCAACCGCGCGGGTCGGCGCGGTCGAGCCGCGGCAGATCGTGCCGCGCGTGCTCCCTCGCGAGGTGTGGTGGCTGCCGGTGCCGGCGCTGGCCGCGCTCGTGCTGGCGCTGGGCCCGCCGGTTCCGCTGCTCACCGGCCGCTTCCCCGATCTCTCGCCCTTGTCCGAATCGGAGGAGCCGACCGACCGCTCCGGTGGCGAGCTGGTGCAGCAGGATCGGCGGTCCCTGCCCAAGGACGCGCTCCGGAAGCCCGCGTTCGATGAGCGGGACTTTGTCCAGCGCGCGGGGACGGGCGGCGCGGCGACGGCGGGTGACCTCAGCGCCATCTTCAAGGACACGTCGCTGGCCACGCAGCGTCCGGACTTCAACAGCTTCCTGAAGAAAGGCGACGAGCGCCTGCGGCTGCTCGAGCAGGTCGACCGTCTGCCCGATCTCCAGTCGGACTTCACCGCGAGCCAGTACAAGATGGTCTTCCGGAAGTCGAAGGCGCTGACCGGGGGCCTCCGGCCCGACCAGATCTCGCCCAAGAAGCTCCGCGAGCTGCTCGAGGAGATGGAACGGCTCGGGCGCAAGGGTGGGGGCAGCTGGGGCTCCGACGTCGCCGAGGGCATGGAAGCGCTCGAGTACGGACAACAAGATAGGGCGCTGGAGGCGATGGAAAAGGCGCTGAACAAGCTGCGCGCGATGGAAGAGGCGCAGCGGTCGGGCAAGGGGCTGCGGGGCGGGCGCGAGAGCGAGCGTGGCGCGCGCGGCGAGCGCAACCGCGGTCGGGGCGCCAGCGGCGCCGACGAGCAGGATTTCGGCGAGGGCGAGGGTCTCCTGCCCGGCAAGGGCAAGAGCCCCTCCGCCAAAGGAGATGCGAGCCAGCGGCTGCGGGCCAACGCCTACGACGTCGGGGTCGAGGGCGAGGCCCGTCGGGGTCGCAAGGAGGGCTATGACACCAACATGACGGGCCAGGGCGGGAAGATGCCCTCACGGCTGCTTTATATGGGCGTCATCGGCCAGTATCGCAAGGCCATGGAGGACGCGCTGGCGCGCGAGCAGGTGCCGCGCGACTATCACGAGCAGATCAAGGACTACTTCCAGGCCCTCGACGAGCGCTGAGAGCCGTGACGACGGCGACCCACCACGGCTTCTTCACCCCCGATTTCCTCGCCCAGCTCGAGCGTCTCTCGGTGGCGTCGCGCCGGACGTTCCGGGGGCGGGCGAAGGGCGAGCGCCGCAGTCCGCGCAAGGGCCAGAGCGTGGAGTTTTCGGACTATCGGCCCTATGGGGTCGGCGACGATCTCCGCTACGTCGACTGGAACATCTATGCTCGGCTTGACCGCCTGCACGTCAAGCTCTTCGTCGACGAGGAGGATCTGTGTCTGCACCTGCTCGTCGACGCGTCGAACTCCATGGGCTTCGGCCAGCCGACCAAGCTCGCCTATGCCGCCCGCCTGGCCGCCGCCATCGGCTTCGTCGGCCTGGTCAATCTCGAACGCGTAGGCGTCGGCGTGCTGCGGGAGAAGGTGAGCGAGGGGTGGCCCCCGGTGCGCGGTCGCAACCAGTTCGTGGCGCTGGTGGACTTCTTGGTTTCCCTGAAGTCGGGCGGCGCGACGAGCCTGAACGAGGGGCTGGCCAACTATGCGATGCGCGCGCGCGAGCCGGGGCTGGTGGTGCTCGTTTCGGATCTGCTCGACCCGCAGGGCTTCGAAGCCGGCGTCCGCGCGCTGCGCGAGCGGCGCTTCGAGGTCCATGTCGTCCACCTGCTGGACGCCGAGGAGCTGAACCCCACCCTGGGGGGCGACCTCCGCCTGCACGACAGCGAGACCGGCGAGGTCCGCGAGCTGACGGTGGACGGCGACGCGCTGCGCGCCTATCGCGAGCGGCTCCACGTGTTCCTGGAGCGCGTGGAGGCCTTCTGCCGCACGCAGGAGATCGGCTACCGCCGCGCGAGCACCGACACGCCCTTCGAGGAGTTCGTGCTGTCCCACCTGCGCGGGCTGGTACTGGCATGAGGGGCCGGGCATGAGCTTTCTCTCGCCCCTGGCGTTCGCGGTCTTCGCGCTCTCACTCCCCCTGGTCCTGCTCTATTTCCTGAAGGTCCGGCGGCGCGAGCACACGGTTCCGAGCCTGCTCCTGTGGGATCCCTCGCTCCGCGATCGGGAGGCCTCGGCCTTCTTCCAGCGGTTGCAGCGTGACCCCCTCCTGATCTTGCAGATCCTGGCCCTGCTCGCGCTCACGCTGGCGCTGGCGCGACCGGCGGTGACCGTGATGGGCCAGGGCGCGCGCAAGGTCGTCATCGTCTTGGACACTTCGGCCTCGATGAAGGCGCGCGACGCCGGCTCGTCGCGCTTCGCGGTCGCCCGGTCGCAGGCCGCAGCGCTGGTCGGCCGGCTCGGCGAGGGCGCGGAGGTGATGGTCGTCGAGACGGGCGTGCATCCCCGGGTGCTCGCCCCGCTCTCCCGCGAGCGCGAGCACGCGGTGGCGGCCATCCGCGCCGCCCAGCCGCGCGATCTGCCCCACCGGATGCCCGAGGCGGTGCGGACCGCTCGGGCGCTGGTGGGGGCGGACCCGCGCGCGGCGATCTACGTCTTCACCGACGGCGCCTTCAACCTTCCGGCGACCCCGGAGATGGCCGATCCCCGGCTGCGCTGGGTCAGCGTCGGCCAGGGTGGACGGAACGTGGGGATCACCAACCTGGCGGTCCGCAAGAATTACTACGGCTCCTACGACTACCAGGCCTTCGCCTCCTTCGTGAATTACTCGGCGGAGACGCAGACATTCACGTTCACGCTCGAACTCGACGGCACCCCGATCGCCGAGAAGCCCCTGACGCTCGAGCCCAACGTCCGGCGCGCCGTGGTCCTGCCCTTCAGCCACACCGGTGGGGGCACGGTCAAGGCGAGCATCGACCTCCGGGACGACCTGGCGACCGACAACGTCGCCTACGCCGTCCTGCCGCCCCCGCGGAAGATCCAGGTCCTGCTCGTGAGTCCGGGGAACCTGTTCCTGGAGAAGGTCCTCAGGACGGATCCGCATGTGGCGCTCGAGGTGCAGATGCCGGAGCAGTACCAGGGCGGCATGGGCGAGGCCGACGTCGTCGTGCTCGACTCGGTGACGCCGCCTCGCGTCGGCGCCGGGCGGTTCATCTTCGTCAACACGGTGCCGCCGGACGTGCCCCTGGAAGCGCTGGGGCGGATCGAGCGCCCTGTGATCATGGACTGGGACCGCACCCATCCCGTGATGCGGCACGTCGAGTTCGCGAAGGTCGTGATCGAGGACGCCCTCCGCGTCCGGCCGCTCGCCGCCGGACGGCCGCTGGTCGAGGCCGTGGGCGGCCCGCTCATCTACGCCCTGGAGGAGCCCGACCGGAAGGCGATCTTCTTCGGCTTCGACCTCTTCAAGACGGACTTTCCGCTGCGGGTCGCTTTCCCCCTGATCCTCTCGAACGGCCTCCGCTGGCTGCATCCGGCCGGGCTCGACCAGTCGAGTCTCCAGCTGGCGGCCGGCCAGCCGATCCTGCTGCCGGTGGCACACGGGGTGACCGAGGTCACGGTGACGACGCCGGGCGGGCGCCGCGTGAAGGCGAACGTCACGCGCGGCGTGGTGAGCTTCACCGAGACGGACGAGGTGGGCGTCTACACGCTCGGCACGGCCAGGGGGGAGATGCGCGTCGCCGTGAATTTGGCCGATGCCGAGGAGTCCAACATCGCGCCCCGGCCGCTGCCCGCGGCCCCTGGCCGAGACCCCGAGGCGGCCACGCCGATCCCCATCCAGCGCGAGCTGTGGCAGCTGTTCGTCCTGATCGCCGTCATCCTGCTGGCGATCGAGGGAGTCCTCTACGTGCGCCGGCAGACGGGTGGGCGCCTCGCGCTCCCGGGCGCCGCCGGCGACCGCTGGGCGCTGGCGCTCCGCTGCGCGCTCGTCATCGTTCTCTGCGCCACCTTCTTCAAGCCGACCCTGCCGCGCTGGGTGGACCGCCAGAACATCGTCTTCCTCCTCGACCACTCGGACAGCATCAGCCTGGCCGCGCGGGAGCGTTCCTGGCGATTCGCGGGCGAGGCGGTGAAATCGATGCGGAGCGGCGACCGTGCGAGCCTGATCGTCTTCGGCGAGGACGCCGTCGTCGATCAGGCACTGGCCAACAAGCCGACGCTGGAGCGCCCGAAGGCGCAGGTCAGCTCCCGAGGGACGAATCTCTTCCAGGCGATCCAGCTCGCGCTGGCCACGCTGCCGCCCGGCCAGGCCAACCGCATCGTGATGCTCACCGACGGTCGCCAGACCACGGGCAATGCTCTGGCGGCGGCCCAGGCGGCCAAGGACGCCGGCGCCGACCTCTTTTACGTGCCGGCGCCCCTGACCTTCGAGCAGGAAGTCGTGGCCGAGTCGCTGGTGCTCCCGCAGGAGGTGAAGTTCGGGGAGCCGTTCCAGGCCAAGGTCGTGGCCTGGAGCCTCAAGGACACGCAGGCCCGGCTCAGCCTGTTCCGGAACGGCGAGTTCCTCGGCTCCCAGGTGGTCCAACTCAACGCCGGCAAGAACGTCTTCAGCTACCGGCAGTCGCTGGACGCCAGCGGCATCCACGTTTACCAGGCCGCCCTGGAGGTCGACGGCGACACCATCGAGGACAACAACCGCGCCGTCGGCACCGTCGTCGTGCGGGGCCGCCCCCAGGTATTGCTGGCCGACAAGGACCGGAGTCACGCCCAGTCGCTGGCCGCCGCGCTCCGCTCGCAGAACATCGAGGTGACGGTCGTCGACGCCTCGCAGATCCCCAAGGACATGGGGGGTCTGCAGAAGTACGACGGGATCGTCCTCTCCAACGTCTCCTCGCTGAAGCTCGCCCGGGGCCAGATGGTGAACATCCGCGACTACGTCCGCGAGTACGGCGGTGGCCTCATCATGGTCGGCGGCGAGGAGAGCTTCGGACTCGGCGGCTACTACCGCACGCCGATCGAGGAAGCCCTGCCGGTCACGATGGAGGTCAAGCAGAAGATCGAGATTCCGAGCCTCGCCGTCGTGCTCTCCATCGACCGGTCGGGCTCGATGGCGATGTCCACCGGGGACGAGAAGGTGACGAAGCTCGACCTCGCGAAGGAAGCGGCCCACCTCGTCGTCGACCTGCTCGACGAGCGCAACGAGGTCGGCGTCATGAGCTGGGACACGGAGTTCATCTGGGACGTGCCCGTGCGCCAGGCCAGGGACAAGGGCGCCATCCACCACGCCATCGCCACGATCAAGGCCGGCGGCGGCACGGACGGCTACCCGGCGCTGAAGGAGGCCTACGCGGTGCTGTTCGAGCGCCCGGCCCTGCTCAAGCACGTCATCTTCCTGAGCGACGGGCAGATGACCCGGGGCGACTTCGCGGGGCTGCTGCGCCGCATGGCCAAGGACAAGATCACCGTCTCGACGGTGGCGATCGGCAAGGACGCCGATCTGCAGCTCATGGTGGACCTGGCCAAGTGGGGCCGCGGGCGCTTCTACTACACGGAGGACTCGCAGACAATCCCGCGTATCTTCACCCTGGAGACCCAGCTCGCCTCCAAAGCCTCGCTGGTCGAGCAGCCGTTCAAGCCGCAGCTGACGGCGCCCGGGCACGAGGCCATGCAGGACATCGACTGGAAGTCGGTCCCGCCGCTCGGCGGCTACGTGGCCACGACGCTCAAGAGCACGGGCGATCTGGTGCTGATGAGCCACCAGGAGGATCCGATTCTGGCCACCTGGCGCTACGGGCTCGGCCGCGCCGCCGCCTTCACTTCCGACGCCAAGGCCAAGTGGGGCGTGCTCTGGCTCCGGTGGCGGGAGTTCAACAAGTTCTGGGCCCAGCTCACGCGCTGGACGCTGCGCAGCGGCTCGCGCAGTGACACGGTCGCGCTCGTCGAGCGCCGCGATGGAGTGGGTGAGGTCCTGGTCGACGCCGTCGACGCCAAAGGCGAGTTCATCAACTTCCTGGACACCCAGGTCGGGGTGGTCGCGCCCGCCCGGGATCGGACGGTAATCGATCTGGAGCAGGTAGCGCCCGGGCGGTACCGCGGGCGCTTCCCGGCCCCCCAGGAGGGCGTCTACCTGATCGGCATGGCCCAGCGCCGCAACGACCGCGTAGTTGGCTCGCAGATCGCCGGCTTGGTGGTACCGTATGCTCAGGAGTTGCGGGATCTCGGGGTGGACGAAGCAGGGCTGCGGGAGCTGACCGAGCTCACGGGTGGCGGCCCCCTGGGTCTGCCCCGCGAGGCGTTTCTGAAGTCGCGGCGGCAGTCGCGCATCGCGGTAGAGAGTTGGCCGTGGCTGGTCGGCTTGGTCGCCGTCATGCTGGTTCCGGAGATTGCGTTGCGGCGGCTCGGCCCCGGAGTGCTGCGCCGGATCGGCGCCGTCGGACGCTGGCGTCGGCGCAATGCCGGCAGCGCCCGGGAGACGGCGGGGGGGACCTGAGCCATGCCTGACCTTCGGCGAGGATGCCCGGTGGGGTTAGCCGCCCTGGCGGTCCTCGTGCTGGCGCTGGCGGCCCCGGCGAACGGCGCCGTCAAGCCGCGCGTCGTCCTCATCGCGCCCTTCGACGCGACGGCGCTGGGTGCGGACGGGGAGTGGATCGGCTCCGCCGTCGCCGAGGCGCTCTCCCTGGGGCTGGCGCAGCATCCGGCGTTCATCCAGATCGACCGGGCGCGGCTGCGTCAGCTCGGCGAGCCGGAGGCGTGGGGCGAGCCGGTGGTGCTCCAGGCGGGGCGCTCATTGCGGGCGGACGCCGCTCTCTTCGGGACGATCACCCTCAGCGGCACGGACCTGACGATCCAGCCCAGGCTGCTCGAGGTCAGAGCGGGCGGCGGAGAAGTGATCATGCTGGAGCCGCTGACCCTCCCCCAGGGCGAGCTGCTCGCGCGCCTGCCGGCGCTCGTCGTCGCCTACGCCCGCACCATGAAGGTACCGCTCACCGACGCCGATGTCGCCCGCATCGAGAAGGCGGTACGACTCACGCGCTCGCTGCGGGCGTTCGAACTCTACGCCCGCAGCCAGGAGGCGGCGCGGCGGGGCGGGCAGGAAGGCAACGAGAGTGCCGCCGATCTGCTGTCCAGGGCGATCGAAGCGGATCCGAACTTCGTCGTGGCCCAGTACGCGCTGGGGACGGTCCACCAGGCGCTCGGCAACCGGTGGAAGGCTGCCGCGCAGTTCCGGGTCGCCACCCAGCTCGATCCCTCGTACCCCGAGCCTTACAAGGCGCTCGGCGACCTGCTACTGGCGGCGCCGCGGCGGCTGTTCGACCAGGCGGTGGAGGCCTACACCAAGGCCATCGAGCGCCGCCCGTTCTACGCCGACGCCCATGTCGGGCTGGGCGATGCACTGGCCGCCAAGGGCGACATCGACGGCGCCATCGCCGCCTATCAGAAGGCGCTCGCGTTCAACGCCGTGAACCCGCGGGTCCATGTGAGCCTCGGCAAGATCTATTACGGCGAGAAAGGGCTCTACTATGAGGCGGTGAACGCCTACAAGCGTGCAATCGACCTCGACCCGCGCTCGGTGGAGGCGCGCATGGGCCTGGGTGAGGTCTACGAAGACAAGGGGCTGTACAAGGAGGCGATCGAGGAATACCGACGGGTCATCGAGGCCGAGCCGACACACGCCGAAGCGCTCTACAACCTGGCGCTGGTGTACGAGAAGGTCGACCCGCGCGAGGCGATCGTGCAGTGGGAGCGCTACATCGCGTTGGCGTCGCAGCTGCCGGCGGCGAAGGACTGGGTGGACGTCGCCCGCCAGCACCTGCGGAAGCTGAAGAGCCAGATCAAAGACTAGTCAGGAGACGCTGGAGCTTCGCTCGGTCAAAGCCGACCACGGCCTGACCGTCCACGACGATCACCGGCACCGACATCTGCCCGGTCAGCTTCACCAGCTCTTGTCTGGCCTCGGCGTCCTCCAGGACGTTGATGTCTTGATAGGCGATGCCCTGGGACGAAAGAAACTCTTTCGCCGCGCGGCATGGCCCTCAGGTCGGGCTGGAGTAGACGACGACAGAGCGTGGGGCCATCTCGACCTCCAAATTTCGTCGGGGCGGTGCGGCCCTCCCCGTATGATGATTACATATTACGATGCCAGGGCCGGGCGCGGCGTTGCCGCGGTGGCGGCCAGGAGGACTGAGTGGAGGAGTTGAGGAAGGACCCGACCCGCGGGCGGTGGGTGCTGGTCCGGCCCCGGGCCAAGCTGGGGCCGGACGGCGCGTGTCCCTACTGTCCGGGCGCCGAGAGCGCGACGACGGAGATCGCCGCGTACCGCAACGACGGCTCCACGCCGAACGGCGCGGGGTGGACGGTGCGCGTGGTGCCCGCCAGCGACCCCTACTTCCGGATCGAGCACGAGCTGATCCGCGAGGGCGTGGGCATGTTCGACATGATCACCCCCCGGGGCGCCGGTGAGCTGATCGTGGAGTCGCCGCGGCACGACGACACGCTGGCGTCGATGGAGCCCGGCCAGATCGAGGCCGTGCTCTGGATGTATCGGGACCGGCTGCTCGACCTCAAGAAGGACGGCCAGATCCGCGACATCCTCATTTCCCGCCACCACAAGAAGCCCGGCGTGAGCCCGCATCACCCGTACTCCCGCATCACCGCCATCCCCATCGTCTTCGACGAAACGCGGCGGGAGCTCAGGGAGGCCCGCGAGTACTACCAGTACAAGCGGCGCTGCCTCTACTGCGACATGCTGCGCCAGGAGCTCGCCGCCGAAGAGCGCGTCGTGAAGCTCAGCTCCGCCTTCGTGGTGCTGGTGCCCTACGCGGCCCGGGCCCCGCTCGAGACGTGGATCCTGCCGCGCCAGCATGGCTGCTCCTACGAGGAGACGCTTACGCCCGAGACGGCCCCGGACCTGGCCCGGCTGCTGTCCCAGTATTTCCGGACGCTCGCCAAGAGCTTCGGCGATCCGGGCTACGAACTGATCCTCCACAACGCGCCGAACCTCCGCTCGCGCATCCTTCAGGGGGAGTGGGCGACGATCCGGGACGACTACCACTGGCACCTCGAGGTCATCGTCCACCCGGAGCGGGCTAACCGGGTGGGGGGGATCTTTGTGAACGAGAGGCCACCCGAAGCGAGCGCCGCCGAGTTGCGCCAGGCCTGGGAGGGCCCATAGGGGAAGGAAATCGGCACCTTGACATGGGGCGTGCCGCGTGTCAGAATCCGACTGAAAAGGTCGCCGATAGAAACGGTCGGGTATACTGGGGGAGCGGCCAGACCAAGATGCTGCGGTTCACCAAGCGTGCCGACTACGGCCTGATGGCGATCCATTACATCGCCGCTCACGAGCAGTTGGGGGTCGCGAGCGCGAAGCGGATCGCCGAGGAGTTCGGGATTCCGCCGGAACTCCTGGCCAAGATCCTCCAGCGGCTCGCCAAGCAGCGGCTGATCGCGAGCCAGAACGGACCCAAGGGTGGTTACGTGCTGGCGCGCCGGCCCCGCGAGATCACGGTCGGCCAGGTGATCCGGGCCCTGGAGGGGCCCATCAGCATCGTGAGCTGCCTGGAGGACAGCGACTGCCCCCAGATCGAGCGGTGCAATCTGCGGCGCCCGGTGCAGAAGATCCAGGCGGCGATCAGTCAGATGCTGGACACGATGAGCCTCGCCGAACTGGTCGGCGAGGACGTACCCGAGTTGCTGGCCATCAAGAGTTGAGAGTGTAAGGAGATCGAGTCGATGGCTTTGAAGTTTCCGATCTTCTTGGACGCGCAGTCGACCACGCCGTGCGACCCGCGGGTCGTCGAGGCCATGCTGCCGTACTTCACGGAGAGGTTCGGGCATCCGGCGAGCCGCAACCATCCCTTCGGCTGGGAAGCGGAGGCCGCCTGCGACGCCGCGCGGGCCCAGATCGCGAAGCTGGTCCGCGCCCGGGACCCCAAGGAGCTCGTCTTCACCTCCGGCGGCACCGAGTCGATCAATCTGGCGCTCAAGGGCGTCGCCGAGATGTACCGGGAGAAGGGCAACCACATCGTCACCACGGTGATCGAGCAGCGGGCCGGCCTCGACACGTGCAAGCGCCTGGAGCGGCAGGGCTTCCAGGTGACCACCGTGCCGGTGCAACCCAACGGGCTCGTGGACGTGGACGACATCAAGAAGGCGCTGACGGACAAGACGATCCTCATCTCGGTCATGTTCGCGAACAACGAGATCGGGACCATCCAGGAGATCGCCGCGATCGGCAAGCTCGCGAAGGAGAAGGGGATCATCTTCCACACCGACGCCACCCAGGCGGTGGGCAAGATCCCCGTCGACGTCGAGGCCCTGGGCATCGACCTGCTCTCGTGCACGGCGCATCTCATGTACGGGCCCAAGGGCGTGGGCGCGCTCTACGTGCGGCGCAAGGGGCCGCGGGTGCGTCTGACCGCGCTGATCGACGGGGGCGGCCACGAGCGGGGCATGCGGTCGGGGACGCTGCCGGTGCCGCTCTGCGTGGGCTTCGGCAAGGCGGCCGAGATCAGCGCGGAGGTCATGCCGGAGGAGAGTGCGCGGCTGGCGAAGCTCCGGGACAAGCTGCAGGACATGATCCTCTCCAACGTCGAGGAGGCGTACCTCAACGGGGACCCGGAGCGGCGGCTGCCCCAGAACCTGAACATCTCGTTCGCCTACGTGGAGGGCGAGTCGGTGCTGATGGGGCTGAACAAGGAGACGGCGCTGTCGTCGGGCTCGGCGTGCACGTCGGCGACGCTGGAGCCGTCCTACGTGATCGCCGCGCTGGGGGCGAGCGCGGAGCTGGCGCACTCGTCCATCCGGTTCAGCCTGCACCGATTCAACATCGAGGAGGAAGTCGACTTCGTGGGCCGGCGGACGATCGAGGTCGTCAAGCGACTCCGAGAGATGTCGCCGCTCTACGAGCTGGCGAAAGAGGGTGTGGACATCAAGTCCATCCAGTGGAAGGCTGAGTAAGGGGGAACGCGATGGCCTATAGCGAAAAGGTTGTCGATCATTACAACAACCCGCGCAACGTCGGGTCGTTCTCGAAGGAGACGGCGCACGTGGGCACGGGGCTGGTGGGCGCGCCGGAGTGCGGCGACGTCATGAAGCTCCAGATCAAGGTGAATCCCGGGACCGGGCTGATCGAGGACGCCAAGTTCAAGACGTTCGGCTGCGGGAGCGCCATCGCGTCGTCGAGCCTGGCTACCGAGTGGCTCAAGGGCAAAACGATCGAGGACGCGGCCAAGATCAAGAACACCGACATCGTGAACGAGCTCAAGCTGCCGCCCGTCAAGATCCACTGCTCGGTGCTGGCCGAGGATGCCATCAAGGCGGCGCTGGCGGATTACAGGACCAAGCATGGCGCGCGCGCCGAAGCGGCTGTGAAATAAGGGATCGGGGGAGGCAAGAGTTCCATGGCGCTGTCACTGTCGGAGGCGGCCGTCCAGCAGGTGAAAGAGCTCAAGCGGGCACAGAACCTGCCCGACAACGTCTTCCTGCGCATGGGGGTGAAGGGCGGGGGGTGCTCCGGAATGTCGTACTCCCTCGAGTTCGACACCGAGATCGGGCCCCACGACCGGGAGCTCGAGATCGACGGCATCAAGGTCGTGTGCGACAAGAAGAGCTACCTCTACCTGACCGGCACGATGCTTGACTACGTGCAGCAGGGGCTGACGGGCGGCTTCACGTTCGTCAATCCGAACGCGAAGTCGACCTGTGGCTGCGGGACGTCGTTCTCGGCGTAGCCGGGCCGCGCGAGCAACGCAGAACGGGCCCGGCGGTGGGCCCGTTTTCATTTTTTGGCGGTGCGAGCCGCAGGACGGCCGTGGCGTTGGGCGAGCCGCAGGACGGCCAGGGGCTGGGGCCCCTGCGCCCGAGGCGAGCGGATCCAGAGAGCCCCGCACGTCCGAGGCAAGCCTAAATAAGAAGGGTGCGGGCACCCGGGCTCTCGCCACGCCCGCGCCGGAGGTGGGATGAACTACTTCGAAGTATTCGGGTTGCCGCGTCGGCTGGGCATCGACGTGGCGGAGCTGCAGCGGCAGTTCTACGAGCTGTCGCGGCGCTACCACCCAGACTTCCACGCGGGCGCCCCACCCGACGAGCAGGCCAGCGCGCTGGACGCCTCCGCGCGGCTGAACGCCGCCTACCGGACGCTGCGGGACCCCGTCGCGCGGATCGAGTACCTCGTCCGCCTGGAAGAGGGACGGGAGACGAAGGAAGGGGCGGCGGTCAAGGCCCAGGCGCCGCCCGAACTGCTCGAGGAGATGTTCGAGATCCAGGAGGCCCTGGCCGAGGCCAAGGCCGGCGGGCTCGATGAGGGGACGCGGGCGACGCTGCGGGCCCAGCGGGAGCGGCTGCGGGAGCGGCTGCGGGAGGCAGACGCGAAGCTGGCCGGACCGCTCAGCGCGGCCTGGGACGCCGCCGACGACTCGGGGCGTCCGAAGCTCCGGGAGCTCCTCAAACAGGGACTCGCCACCCGGGCTTATCTCAAGACCGTCATCGAGGATCTGGGGCAGGCGCTGGGCGAGGAAGAAGGCACGGGAGAGCATGTCGCGCATCATCGGCATTGACCTGGGTACCACCAACAGCCTGGTCGCGTACGTCGACGAGGAGACCGGTCTGCCCCGGGTGATTCCCGACGCCGAGGGCCGAATGCTGCTGCCCTCGGTGGTGGCCTTCACGCCCGCCGGCATCCTGGTGGGCGAGGCGGCCAAGCGTCAGCTGGCCCGGCGGCCGCAATCCACCGTCTACTCCGTCAAGCGGTTCATGGGGCGGGGCTACGAGGATGTGAAGGACGAGCTCCGGTACTTTCCGTTCGCGATCCGTCCGGCCGACGGCATCGTCCGCCTCGCCGTGGGCGGCCACGAGGTCACGCCGCCCGAGGTGTCGGCGGTGATCCTTCGATCGCTGAAGGAGCGGGCGGAAGGTCATTTCGGCGAGCCGCTGGAGAAAGCGGTCATCACCGTTCCGGCGTACTTCAACGACAGCCAGCGCCAGGCCACCCGCGACGCCGGCCGCATCGCCGGACTCGACGTCGTGCGGATCGTGAACGAGCCCACGGCGGCCTCGCTGGCCTACGGGCTCCATCGGCTGCGCGAGGGCGTGGTCGCCGTCTACGACCTCGGCGGAGGCACGTTCGACATCTCGATCCTGCGCGTCAAGGATGGGATCTTCGAGGTGCTGGCGACCAACGGTGATACGCACCTGGGTGGCGACGACTTCGATCGCGTGCTCATGCTGTGGCTCCTGGAAGACATCCAGGCCCGCCACCACCGGGAGCTGGCGTGCCGACCGGTCGATCTCGGCCACGACAGCGAGGTGATGCAGGAGCTGAGGCTGGCGGCCGAAGCCGCCAAGATCCGTCTCAGCGCCGAGGAGCGCACGCGGCTGGTGATCCCCTTCGAAGACTTCACCTACCATCGGGAGATCACCCGGGCCGAGCTCGAGCGGCTCGTGAATTCTCTGGTGGAGAAGACTCTCGGCCCCTGTCGGATGGCGCTGGCCGACGCCGGCCTGCGGCCGGACCAGATCGACGAGGTCGTGCTCGTGGGGGGATCCACGCGGATACCCCTGGTGCGGCGACGTGTGCAGGAGCTGTTCGGCCAGACACCCCACAGCCAGCTCAACCCGGACGAGGTGGTGGCGCTGGGCGCCGCGGTGCAGGCCCATATCCTGGCCGGCGGCATCACCAACATGCTGCTGCTCGACGTGACGCCGCTGTCGCTGGGCATCGAGACGCTGGGGGGCGTCGTCAGCGTCCTCATCGCGCGCAACACGACGATCCCCACCAGCGCGCGGGAGATGTTCACCACGTCGGTGGATGGCCAGACGGTCGTGGACATGCACGTCGTGCAGGGTGAGCGGGAGCTGGCCAAGGACTGCCGGTCGCTGGCGCGGTTCGAGCTGCGGGGCGTCGACCCCATGCCGGCCGGCATGCCCAAGATCGAGGTGACGTTCCTCATCGACGCCAACGGCATCTTGAATGTCACGGCCAAGGAGCTGAGGACCGGCAAGGCGGCCTCGATCGAGGTGAAGCCGACCTACGGCCTCAGCGAAACCGACGTCGGACGCATGGTCGAGGAGTCGTTCCAGTACGCGGAGGCCGACGTCGAGGCGCGCATGCTCATCGAGGTGCGCAACGAGGCGGACACGGTGATGACCCACGTCCGCCGGGCGCTGAAGCAGGCGGGCGACCTCGTCTCCGCCGAGGAGCGGCAGCGGGTCACCGCGGCCCTGGAGGCGCTGGCGAGGGCTCGGGAGACGAGCGAGCCGGATCTGATTCGCGAAACGACCACCGAGCTGAACCGCGCGACCGAGCACCTGGCCGAGGTCATGATGGACACGGCGCTCCGGCAGGCGCTCGGCAGCCAGCGGGCAGCCGAGATCATGGCCGGGGGAGTCGAGAGGGGGGAGCATCCCCCCGCTCAGGGGAATCAGTGATGGCGGTTCACAAAGTGACCTTCCTGCCGATGAACATCACGGTGGAGGTCGATGACGAGAAGTACCCGCTGGCCGATCACGGTCTGGCCGGGTCGCTGCTCGACATTGCGCTGGCGAACGACATCCATCTCGAGCACAACTGCGGCGGCAACTGCGCGTGCACGACCTGCCACGTGGTCGTCAAGGAAGGCGAGGACAACCTCTCCGAGATGCAGCCGGACGAGGAGGACCGCCTGGACACGGCGGAGGGGCTCACCATCCATTCGCGCCTCGGCTGCCAGGCCGTGGTACGCGGCGACGTGGTGGTGGAGATCCCCAAATGATGAAGTGGCGGGACGCCGAGGACATCGCGATCGCGCTGAGCGAGAAGTTTCCCGACACCGATCCGCTCACGGTGCGGTTCACCGACCTCCACCGGTGGGTCACGGAGCTTCCCGGCTTCAGCGACGATCCCAAAGTCTCCACCGAGGGTGTTCTCGAGAGAATCCAGATGGCGTGGCTCGAGGAGTACCGGAACCGATGATCTCTTCTGGTCGGGGATGGCAGGGTGTGTTCGACCACGAGGTCGGCGTCGGTGGTCGCGCCGCGCCGTCCCACCGACGCGCGAGGGCTGTGGGCTCGGAGGGAACGGGTCTCACACCCCCCCCCACCCCCGACCACCAGCCTCACCGGTCCGCCTCGGCGGGTACTCCACGCTCGCCGGGGCTTCTACCAGGTGATGACCTGGTCGGCGGCGAAGATCTTCTCGAGGAGTTGCTCGTAGGAGACGTCGTCGGGGACGCGGTGAACACGGACGCGCGCGGGCAGCGACGGAGCGGGGGCGCCGTGGAGGAGCGCCACGGCGACCTCGTCGCCGGCCTGGACCTGGCGGGCGATGGTCGCCAGCGCCACCGCCGGGTGGTCTCCCTTGAGCAGGTGCAGGACGGCGGCGGCCATCAGAAGACGATGGAGCGGCGGGCCTGCCCGACGAGCTCCGTGATCTGGTCGCGCGTGACCACGACGACGGGATGCCCGTCGGTGTTCCAGTCAGGATCCTTGGGTACTGCGGTCTCCTCGACGTGGAACGGAATCCCCAGCTGCTTGAGCGTGCTGCGGAACTTGGCGATCTCGTCGCCGTCGATCAGCTCCTCGGTGTCGCCGTCGAGCAGATGGACGGCGCCATCGGTGAGGACGAAGGTGACCGCGTTTTCGCCGGACACCACGCCGATCCCGATGCGCATCGCCTCGAACGCCCGATGGGTGACGCGCGGGTCGCACGAGATGAGCACGAGGACGGGCTGCTCGTCGGACACACGGCCGGCTCGGCCAGACAAACTAATTCAGGGCGACGAAGCGATCGGTCCCGTTGATGATGTCCGTCAGCACGACCAGGCCGCAGTAGGTGAGGTCGGCCGAGTCCTCCAGCGGGATCCGACGCTTCTGGCATCCGTAGGCGCATACGAAGAGCTTGGCGCCGCGCCCGGCCAGCCCGCGGATGCGGGGGTCGTCGAGCGCCCGGACGCCGTCGTCGATGAGGTAAAGGTACAGGCCGGCGCCTCGGTCCAGGGCCGCCTGGGCCAGCCCCACCGCGGTCCCGAGGTTCGGATGATCGGGTCCGGTGGACAGCAGGACGCCGAATTTTTTTCTGGCGAGATCCATCGAGGGTCGAGCCTAGCACCCGGAGTGGAGGAGAGCAACCGATGACCCGGCGCGTCTACCTCGATCACAACGCCTCGACGCCGGTGCATCCGGAGGTCGTCGCCGAGATGCTGCCGTATTTCAACGAGGTCTTCGGCAACCCGTCGAGCGTGCACGGCTTCGGCCGCGCCGCCCGCGAGGGGGTGGACACCGCCCGCGAGCGCATCGCGCGCTTCCTCGGCGTTGTTCCCGAGGAGATCGTCTTCACCTCCGGCGGCACCGAGTCCGACAACCTCGGGGTGAAAGGGCTGGCGCTCGCCCGGGGGCGGGGGCACATCATCACCTCCCAGATCGAGCACCACGCCGTCCTCCGCACCGCCCAGGCCCTGCAGGCACAGGGATTCGACGTGACGTACCTGCCGGTCGACCAGTACGGCATGGTCGATCCGGACCACGTCAAGCGGGCCATCCGGCCGGACACGATCGCCATCACCATCATGCACGCCAATAGTGAGGTGGGCACAGTCCAGCCGGTGGCCGCCATCGGCGCCCTCGCCCGCGAGCACGGCCTGGTCTTTCACGTCGACGCCGTCCAGACGTTCGGCAAGATCCCGATCGACGTCCACGCCTTGGGCATCGACGTCATGTCCTTTTCGTCCCACAAGATCTACGGCCCCAAGGGTGTGGCCGGCCTCTACATCGGCCGGGGCACGAAGATGGTGGCCGTCCAGCACGGCGGCGAACACGAGCGGCGCCGGCGCGCGGGGACCGAGAACGTGCCCGGCATCGTCGGCTTCGGCAAGGCGGTGGAGGTCCGGACGCGCGAGATGCCCGCGGAAGCCGAGCGGGCACGGGCGCTGCGCGACCGCCTGTGGGAGGGCATCCGGCTCCGAGTGCCCGAGGTCCGGTTGAACGGGCACCCGACCGAGCGCCTGCCCGGGACCGACAACATCGTCTTTCGCCACGTCGAGTCCGAATCGATCGTGCTGGGGCTCGATCTGAAGGGCGTCGCCGTGTCGGCCGGCTCGGCTTGCACCTCGGGCAACGTCGAGCCGTCCTACGTTCTGGTCGCGATGGGGGTGCCGATCGAGTGGGCGATGGGTGCGGTCCGGTTCTCTCTGGGGCGGTCCACCACGGCCGACGACATCGACTACGTCATCGAGTGCGTGGAGCCGATCGTCCGCAAGCTGCGCCAGGCGCTGCCGGTGGGAGCGGCGTGAGGTACAGCCCGACGCTGATCGACCACTTCCTGAACCCGCGCAACGCCGGGCTCATGCGGGAGCCCGACGGGGTGGGCGAGGACGAATACGCGGGGTGCGGCGACCTGGCCCGCTTCTTCCTCCGCGTGCGCGAGGGGCGGGCGATCGAGGTGCGCTTCCAGACGTACGGGTGCGGACCGACGATCGCGGCGGCCAGCGTGGCCAGCGAGATCATGGCCGGGCGCGCCGTCGAGGATCTGGCCCACGTCAAGGCCGAGGCGATCGAGCGCGCGCTGGACGGCCTGCCCGACGACCGCAAGCATGCCGCCGACGTGGTGGCCGGCGCGCTCCGCGCCGCCGCCCGCCACTGCCTGAGCCGGCGAGGGCGCGATGTTTGACGCGATCCGAGGCGACGTCAGAGCGGCGCTTGAGCGCGACCCCGCCGCGCGGTCGGCGTTCGAGGTGGTGCTGTGCTATCCGGGGGTGCACGCGGTCGCGTTCCATCGCGTGGCCCACCGCATCTGGAACCGCGGCTGGCGCACCACCGCCCGCTTCGTCTCCCACATCGCGCGCTTCCTGACCGGAATCGAGATCCATCCCGCCGCCAGGCTCGGGCCCGGCCTCTTCATCGACCACGGCATGGGCGTCGTCATCGGTGAGACGGCGGAGGTCGGGGAGAACGTCACATTGCTCCATGGGGTCACGCTGGGGGGCACGAGTCTCAAGCGCGAGAAGCGTCACCCTACGCTCGGCGACAACGTCGTGGTCGGTGCCGGCGCCAAGATCATCGGCGGCTTCGTGATCGGCGACGGCAGCCGGATCGGGGCGGGCTCCGTCGTCGTCCGTGAAGTGCCTCCCAACTCGGTTGTGGTCGGCGTGCCCGGCCGCGTAGCATACAAGGACGGTCGGCGGGTGACCGGGGAGATCGACCTCAACCAGACGGACCTGCCGGATCCGGTGACCAAGACGATCGAGCAGCTCATGGAGCGCATCCGCGCGCTGGAAGCCGAGGTCGAGGCCCTGCGCAAAGCGGTGGAGCCGGACAAGGTCAAATGACGGGAGGCCGCTCGTGACCCCCAAGGACGTCATGACCATGGAGGAGGCGTCGGTGTACCTGGCGATGGATGAAGCGACGCTGACGCGGCTGGCGACGCAGCGTCAGATTCCCTGCCTGGAAGTCAACGGCTCCTGGGTCTTCTCGAAAAAGTCGATCGACAAGTGGCGGAGCCAGCGGGACCGACGGCGCGCGTGAGTCCGCCCCAACCTGGTCCATCCTCACCGAGTTCACTGAGAGCGAAAGCCTTCGCCCGCCCGCCGGCATCGCCCTCCCAGATCGGACGGCTGATCGGGTAGCTCCCGGTGACCGCCCGCGCGATCGCCCACGTCGATATGGACGCCTTCTACGCGTCCATCGAGCAGCGGGACCGGCCCCAGTTGCGCGGCCGCCCGGTCGTGGTCGGCGCCGATCCCCGGGGGCGGGGCGTCGTCTCCGCGGCCTCCTATGAGGCGCGCCGGTTCGGCGTGAAGTCGGCGATGCCGATCGGCCGCGCCGCGCGCCTGTGCCCCCAGGCCGCCTTCCTTCCCGTGGACATGGAGAAGTACTGCCGGGTGTCCGCGCAGATCATGGCCATCCTGGGCGACTTCTCGCCGGTGGTCGAGGTCGTGTCGGTCGACGAGGCCTTCGTCGACCTCACCGGGACCGAGCGGCTGTTCGGAAGCGGCGTCGAGGCCGTGCGTCACATCAGGGTCCGGATCCGGGAGGAAATCGGTCTCACGGCCTCGGCGGGGCTGGCCGCAAACACGTTCGTGGCCAAGGTGGCGTCCGATCTCGGGAAGCCGGACGGTCTGATCGTGGTGGAGCCCGGGCGGGAGGCGGCCTTTCTCGCCCCGCTCGGCGTCGAGCGGATCTGGGGTGTTGGACGGGTCACGGCCGGCGCGCTGGCCGCGCTCGGCGTGATGACCATCGGGCAACTCCAGCGTCTTCCCCGGGAGCATCTGGCGCGTCGCTTCGGCAGGCACGGCGAGTACCTGCACGACCTGGCCTTCGGCCGTGACGATCGCGCGCTCGCGCCCCTGGTGCCGGCGAAGTCGATAGGCGCCGAGGCGACCTTCGCCGTCGACTGCCAGGATCGGGCGACGCTGCTGGACACGCTCCGGGCCCAGGCCGAGCGCGTCGCCCGCGAGTTGAGGAGCGAGCGGCTGGCGGCGGCCCGGGTGACGCTCAAGCTGAGGTTCGCCGACTTCAGAACGCTGACGCGCCGTCACACCGGCGATCCGACTCAGGACGGGCTGGAGATCTTCCGTCGAGCGGTGGCGCTGCTGGAGCGCGAGCGACTCGTCCAGCCCGTGCGCCTGATCGGCGTGTCGGCCGGCGGGCTCGGGCCGGAAGCGGCGGGTCAACTCCCGCTGCTCGATCCGGGCATCGTGCGCCGGGAGCGGGTGGCGCGGGCCGTGGACGCGCTCGCCGCGCGTTTCGGCGACGAGGCGGTCGTACCGGCGACGCTCCTGGGCCGCCGTCGAAGTCGCCGGCGGCGTCCTGAGTTATAATCCCGCCCACCACGGGCTTCCAGGCGTCTCGAGGAGGATCCTCGCATGAGGCTCAAGGTCACGGCGCTTATCCTCGCGCTGCTGCTCGCCACGGCAGCGCCGGCGCTCGCCCAGAAGACGCCGGGCGTGACCGACACCGAGATCGCGATCGGGCTGACCACGCCGCTCTCCGGTGTCGCGGCCGCATGGGGCAACACCGCCGTGGCCATGGAGGCGTGGGCCGAGCACGTGAACGCCCAAAGCGGGATCCACGGCCGCCAGCTCAAGGTGACGGTCAAGGATGACGGGTACGTCCCCGGGCGCGCGGTGGCGAACCTCACCGAAATGAAGGACAGCGTCCTGATGAACGTGGGGCTGCTGGGTTCGGCGGTGTTGAACGCGGCCAAGGACTTTTCGTCCGAGAACAAGTTCCCGGTCATCAATCCCTACGGCAACCCGGCCATCTGGGCCAGGCAGCCGCGGGAGCGGCTCCGCTACGTCTTCGTGAACTATCCGGACTACGTGGACGAGGGCGAATTCCTGGTGACGCAGGCGGCCCGTCTGGTGGGAGCCAAGAAGGTCGCCGTCTTCTACCAGAACGACGACTACGGCAAGGGCGGTCTGGAGGGCGTGCGCCGGGGCGTCAAAGTGCTGGGCGGCAAAGTGGCGCTGGCGGCCGAGGTGCCGGTCGAGGTCACCGACCGCGAACTGGGCACCCACGCGCTCAAGCTGAAGGACTCCGGCGCCGACGCGGTGATCCTCTACCCGACGATCACTCACGGCGTGAATGTGGTGAAGGAGATGGCGAAGGTCGGCTACCGGCCGAAGATCTTCGCGTCGTTTCCGCTCGGCGACCATCTCATCATGTTTCGGCTGCTCGGCAAGGAGTGGGAGGGAGCGCACTACAACGTGCTGGGCGCTATCGCCGGCGAGCCCGACGCGGATCGGATCATCGACCTCGTCACCAAGATCAGGCCGGGGCTCAAGGGCAAGGAGAACACCGCGCTGGCCGGCGCCGCCGCGATGATCATCGCCGTCGAGGGGCTCAAGCGGGCGGGGCGCAGCCTCACCCGCGAGTCTCTCGTCGAGGGGATGGAGTCCATCAAGAACTTCACGGCCGAGAAGCTGACGGCGCCGATCACGTTCGGACCGAACCGGCGGCACGGGCTCAACGCCGTCCGGCTGATGCGGGCCGAGAGCGCGGACAGTAACAAGGTCGCCCAGGTCGCCGGCTACCAGATCTTCCAGCCGCACTTCTGATGTGGATGTCGACGCGCGTGGCCGCACGAGCGAGATGACTGTACATGGGGGGGTGAAGGCCACCCCCCCATCCCCCCCCGGTCACCTGCTGGAGGTGCGTGATCTCTCGCTCAGTTTCGGCGGGATCACGGCACTCCAGGACGTCGCCCTGGTCATCGCCGAGGGGGAGACGCTCGCCGTCATCGGCCCCAACGGCTCCGGCAAGACCTCGCTCTTCAACTGCATCACCGGCCTCTACCGCCCGACGGCTGGCGCCATCCGCTTCCGCGGCCGGTCGCTCATCGGGCGCTCGCCCGACCACGTGACCCGGCTCGGCATCGCCCGCACGTTCCAGAACTTGCGCCTGTTTCACAACATGACGGTCCTCGACAACCTGATGGTCGGGCGCCACCTGCACTTCAAGAAGAACTTTCTGGGGGCGCTCCTGCGCCTCCGGAGTGAGGAGATCCGCCACCGGCGGCGCTGCGAGGAGATCATCGAGTTCCTCGATCTCGAGGCCATACGCAAGGCCCGAGTGGCCGACTGCCCGTACGGCGTCCAGAAGCGGGTGGAGCTGGGCCGCGCACTCGCCACCGAGCCGAAGCTTCTGCTACTGGACGAGCCGGTGTCGGGACTCACCCAGGAAGAAAAGGAGGAGTTCGCCTACTGGATCCACGAGATCCGCGGACGCTTCTCCATCACCGTGCTCCTGGTGGAGCACGACCTTCGATTGGCTTCCCGGTTGGCCCACCGCATGGTGGCGCTCGATCACGGTGTGAAGATCGCCGAGGGCGCGCCACCCGAGGTCCGTCAGCACCCCGACGTGCTCAAGGCGTATCTGGGCGAATGACGACACCGCTGCTCCGCGTCTCCACCATCGAAACGCTCTACGTCGACCGGATCTATGCGCTCTTCGGTGTCTCGCTGGAGGTGCGGGAAGGCGAGATCTTTACGGTGCTGGGCCCCAACGGGGCCGGCAAGACGACGCTGCTCCGGACGATCGCCGGGCTGCTCAAGGACCAACCCAAGAAGGGCCAGATCTTCTTCGACGGGCGCCGGATCGACGGCCGACCGCCGGAGGCGATCGCGCGGCTGGGTGTCGTCTACGTCCCCGAGGATCGCGGGCTGTTCCGGGAGCTCACCGTCGCCGAGAACCTCGAGCTGGGGCTGTGGGGCCGGCGGGACGATGGGGTCGCCCAGGACCTCGACTTCGTCCACGGGATGTTCCCGATCCTCAGGGAGCGAGCCGGGCAGCAAGCCGAGACGCTCTCGGGGGGCGAGCAGCAGATGCTCGCCCTCGGCCGGGCCATGCTACGGCGACCGCGGCTGCTGATGCTCGACGAGCCCTCGCTGGGCCTGGCCCCCCGCATCGCCAAGAGCGTCTACGAGGCGCTGGCGACGATCGGCCGGACGGGGACGACCATCCTGCTGGTGGAGCAGAACGCGCGGCTGGCCCTGCAGGCGGCGCACCGGGGGGCCATCCTGGAAGCCGGGCGTGTGGTGCTCGAAGGGACGAGCGAGGAGCTGATGGGGAACGAGGATGTCCGCGACGTCTACCTCGGCGTCGGGGCGGCCGAGATGGCCACCAGGGGCTGGCGGCTCTATCGCAAGAGGAGGCGGTGGTGATGACCGAGACGGCGGCCCGGACCCTCCCCCAGCAGTTCCTCCGGCAGGTCGAGCGTCAGGGCGATCGGCTGGCGATCCGCTACAAGGCCTACGGCATCTGGCATCGGGTCACCTGGCGTCAGTACGGCGAGGAGGTCCTGAAGGTGGCCGCGGCGCTGCTCGCCTTCGGGCTCCGGCCGCAGGAGAACGTCGCCGTGCTCGCCGACAACCGCCCCCAGTGGCTCTACTGCCACCTGGGCGTCCAGATGGCCGGCGGCGCGACCTGCGGGATCTATCCGACCTCGGCACCGGAGCAGATCCGCTACCTCCTCGATCACTCCGAGGCGCGGCTGATCTTCGTCGAGAGCGAGGAACAGCTCGACAAGGTGCTGGCGATCGTGGGCGACACGCGAGTGGAGCGGATCGTCGTCTGGGACGCCAAGGGTCTCTGGGGCTTCACCGACGAGCGCGTCGTCTTCTACGAGGAGTTCCTCAAGCAGGGCTTGGCCTTCAGCCAAGCCCAGGCGGTGACGGTGGACGAGCGGTGGCGATCGATCCGGCCCGACGACACCGCGATGATCATCTACACCTCGGGCACGACAGGGCCGCCCAAAGGCGCGATGCTCTCGCACCGGTCCATCCTCTGGCAGGCCGAGGCCGCGCGCACGATCTTCGCCGCCACGCCCGACGACGAGGTGGTGTCCTACCTGCCGTTCGCCCACGTCTACGAGAACCTCATCACCGTCTTCGGAGCCGTCGGGAGCGGCTACGTCGTCAACTTCGTCGAGAGTCTCGACACGCTGTTCCAGAACCTGCGCGAGGTTTCGCCCACCTACTTCGCCAGCGTGCCCCGGATCTGGGAGAAGCTGGCGTCCACCGTCGAGCTGCGCATGGCCGATTCCACGCCCCTCAAGCGCGCCCTCTACCGGGCCGCCGTCACCATCGGACGCCGCCGCGCTCGGGCCCGGATGGCGGGACCGGTGCCGCCGGCGCTGGCCGTCCTCTACCGGCTGGCGTACGGGGTCGCCCTGGGGCCGCTGAAGCGGAGGCTCGGCTTCGACCGAATCCGCATCGCTCTCTGTGGCGCGGCGCCTGCGTCGCCGGAACTGTTCGAGTACTATCACGGGCTCGGCATTCCGCTGATCGAGGGGTACGGGCTGACCGAATCGAGCGGCGTGATTTCCGTCAATCGGCTCGACCGCCCCCGGGTGGGAACGGTGGGGGAGCCCCTGCCGGGCATCGAAGTGGTTCTGGCCGACGACGGCGAGATCCTCACCCGGGGCCCCCATGTCTTCAAGGGCTACTTCAAGGACCCGGAGCTGACGGCGCGGACCATCGATGGCGAGGGCTGGCTCCACACCGGGGACGTCGGCGCCTGGGACGACGGCCATCTCAGGATCCTGGACCGCAAGAAGGACATCATCATCACGGCGGCAGGCAAGAACATCACCCCCGCCTACATCGAGAACAAGCTGAAGTTCAGCCCCTACATCCAGGACGCCATCGTCATCGGCGACGGCCGCAAGTACCTGACGGCCCTGATCCTGATCGACGAGGACAACGTCACCAAGTTCGCCCAGGACCGCCGCGTCCCCTTCACGACCTTCCAGGGCCTGACCCAGAACCCCGAGATCGTCCGGCTCATCGAGGGCGAGGTCCGGAAGGTGAACAAGACCCTCTCCCAGGTGGAGACGATCAAGAAGCTCGCCCTGTTGCCGCGGCGCTTCTACGAGGAGGAGGGTGACGTGACGCCGACGAAGAAGGTTAAGCGCCGCGCGATCGAGGCGCGGTACGCCGAGCTGATCCAGAGCCTCTACCGGACCTGAGGCGTGGATCTCGTCGAGTCCTACCGCCAGGACCTGGCGCTGGCGCGCACGCCGGTCACCCGGGCGCTGCTGGCGGCGCTGCTGGTGGCCCTGGCGATGTTTCCGTGGGTGGCCGCCGAGCACTTCGTCTTCCTGGCCACGCTGGTCGCCCTCTACTCGATCGGCGTGATGGGCCAGAACATCCTCATCGGCTACACGGGCCAGATCTCCTTCGGCCAGGCCGGCTTCCTGGCCATCGGCGCCTTCGCCTTCGGGCACCTGCGGATCTGGGGCGCGCCGTTTCTGGTGGCCCTGGTGGCGGCGGGCGGCGTCGCGGCGCTGGCGGGCGTCGTCGTCGGGTTTCCGTCGCTCCGCCTCAAGGGGCCGTATCTGGCCATCGCCACTCTGGGCTTCGGCGTCGCCGTCTACCAGATCTTCGTCAACTGGGAGGTGCTCTCCGGCGGGCGGTCGGGGCTGGCGATCACCAAGCTCTCGCCGATGTTCGGGCTGTCCGGCCGCCGGTACGAGTACTACCTCTATGTCCTCCTCCTGGTGGGCTTCACGCTCGCCACCTACAACCTGATCTCCTCGTACGTCGGGCGCGCCTTCGCCGCCATCCGCGACTCCGACATCGCCGCCGAGGTCAACGGCGTGAACCTGACGCGCTACAAGCTGCTGGCCTTCGCCATCTCGTCCTTCTACACGGGCGTCCACGGTGCGCTCTACGCGCAGGTGCTCGGCCACATCGAGCCCCAGATCTTCAACATCGCGGAGGCCATCACGCTCTTCGTGGCCGTCATCATCGGCGGCGTGGCCTCCGTCGAGGGGTCCATTCTGGGGGCCGCCTTCGTCCTCCTCGTCCCCAAGGTCTTCGCCGACTTCCGCGAGATGGTTCCCATCGTCTACGGGGTGACCATCCTGATCGTGTTGATCTTCGAGCCGCTCGGGCTCTACGGCCGGTGGTTGAAGGCGCGGCTGTATTTCCAGCTGTGGCCGTTCCGGTGAGCAGGCAGCGCCGATGAACTTCGCCACGCTGCGTTCTCGGTTCGGTCGGCTCCGGTTCGAGTTCAGGGCTCGCCTCGGACGCGTGGGGCCCAGCCCCCGGCCGTCCTGCGGCTCGCACGGCGGGGCCTTGCCCGGCTCGTTCCTCGCCGCTGCCCTTCCCGGCGTGCGGGAGGTGTGATGGAGCGCCTGCTCCAGTACGCGTTGACGGGGCTCTCGGCGGGCAGCCTCTACGCCCTGGTGGCGTTGGGGATCGTCCTCATCTACCGCTCCACTCGGGTCCTCAACTTCGCCCACGGCGACATCGCGACGCTCGCCACCTTCGTGTCGTTCTCACTGCTGACGCAGCACTACCCCTTCGTGCTGGCCCTGGGCGCCAGCCTCCTGGTCGGCGCCGGGGTCGGCATCGGCTTCTACTTCGGCGTCCTCGTCCCGGCCCAGCGCCGGGGGGCCAATCTCCTGGGGATGGTGATCCTCACCCTGGGCCTGGCGCTGATCCTGCAGGGCGTGGTGGTCTACGTCTGGGGCGCCGAGCCGGTGTCCTTGCCGTTCCCCATCTCCGACACGAAGACGTACAAGGTGGGCGCGGTCATCGTCAGCCAGCTCGCGATCGCCACCATCGCCGCCGGCGTGGTCGGCAGCGCGCTGCTCTACCTGCTCGTTCAGCGGACGCGGTTGGGGCTGGCGATGCGCGCGACTTCCGAAAACGTGATGGCCGCCCAGACGCTGGGCATCCCCACCCGGGTGGTGCTCGGCGTGTCGTGGGGCGTGGCCTCCGGTCTCGGCGTCGTCGCCGGCGTCTTCCTGGCCCCGGTGCTCCTGCTCGATCCCTTCTTCATGCTCGACCCCTTCCTCAAGGGGTTCGCCGCCGCGGTCCTGGGCGGACTCAACAGCCTGCCGGGGGCGGTCCTGGGCGGCCTGCTCCTCGGCGTGGCCGAGAGCCTGGCCGGGGCCTACCTGACCATCCAGTTCAAGAACACGCTCGCGTTCCTGATCATCATCGTCGTGCTGCTGCTCCGGCCGGAGGGGCTGCTGGGCAGGGAGTTCCGGGAGCGCGTATAATTCGGCCATGGAGCGGCCGATCGCCTACGACAAGCTGGCGCGCGAGGACCGCTTCGTGCGCAAGCGGGCGCGGGAGATCGGCGAGATGCGGATCGAGCAGGGCCTGCCGCCGATGGCCGACCTCGCGAGCCGGGAGTCGATCCGCGAGCGTGTGCACGGCATCCTCGTCGGCGAGCTTCAGGCCATGGAGGGGGCGGGGCGAACGGTCTGCGACTTCCCGGACGCGCCGTGGGAGTTCACCCTGGATATGGCCCGGCAGGTCTGGGACGAGTCGCGCCACGTGGAGGTCTACCTGGGCCTGATAGATCACCTCGGTGGTTACGTGGGCGAGTTTCCCGAGTCGACGATCCTCTGGAGATGCGCCTGCGCCGAGGACGCGGCGGCGCGGGTCGCGGGCGTGAACCGCGGGCTCGAGGGGCTGGCCTGTGACGTCTTCAACCAGCTCGTGCACATCGCCCGCAAGATCGGCGACCCGATCATCGAGCGGGCCGTGGACTTCGTGCTCGCCGACGAGATCACGCACGTGCGCATGGGGTCGAAGTGGCTCAACGAGCTGACCAAGGGCGATCCCGAGCGTCGGCGTCGCGCGATCGAGTTCCAGGAGACGATCGACGAGCGCTTCAACCTCGGGGGCGTCCGCCTGGACGGCGACCACGAGGAAGTCGCCATCTCGATCGCCAAGGAGGCGCGCCGTCTCGCCGGCTTCACCGACGAGGAGATCGAGCGCCTCATCCGCAGCACGCAGCGCTCCCCCGTGTACTAGTGCCGGGCCTCCTGGCTTCGCCATACGTCGTTCTCGGATTCACTCTGGCTCGCCTCGCGCGCCGGGCGCGCTGCGGCTTCGCACTCCCGCCCTCGTGCCTCGTCTGGCTCGCCATGAGTCCCGGCACGTGGTACTAGCCGCCCGCGCCATGGCGGAGCCGTGAGCGCCCATCCGCTGGCCGGCGACTTCTCGGTCGAGGCCTCTGCCCAGCGCGTCCGACACTACCGCTACGCGGAGGAGCGCCTCATGCGCACGCTCGGCGGCTGGATCGCGCTGACGCCGGAGCTGCCCGTCAAGCTCCTGTTCGGCCGGCACGTGTGGGACTGCGCTCAGCACGCCGATCTCTGGGGCCGGAGGCTCCCGGAGCTGCGCTCACCGGCGCAGCAATCGGAGCCCGCCAACGAGCGGTTCGTGCGGTTCATGGATCTGCTGGATGCGCGTGAAGGCCGCGGGGAGTCGCCCCAGCGCGTCGTCGGCGTCTACCGCGTGCTCAAGCCCCACCTGGTCGCCACCTACGAGCGGCATCTGGCCGCGGCCAACCCCCTTTACGAGCCGCCGACCCGGCGCATCCTCGAGCGCTGCATCGCCGAGGAGCGTCGCCATGTCGCCGCCGGAGCCGCGGTGCTAGAGCGTCTGCTCCGTGACGACGACTCGCGGGCGCGGGCCGCCACCTGGGAGCGCCGGCTCTACGAGGCCCTCGCCGAGGCGGGCGGCGTGACGGGCGAGAGCCCGACGCCGCCGCTGGCCGTGGACGTGGCGGGCGTCGACCCCGCCGACGATCTCGTGGCCCTCGACTCGGTCTTCGATGCCGGCGTGATCGCGACGGACCTCCGCGCCGAGGTCGACGCCCATGCCCGGGCTCTCGTCGAGGACGACCTGCCGGCCCTGGCGGGGCAGATCGCCGAGAGCGCGCGGGTGACGGTGCTCGCCACCTACGAAGACCTGGGTCCGGCCGGCCGATGCGACGTCGTGGCCCAGGCCAGGGTCGGCGCTCATCGATTCGTAGGCGCTCGTCGCTCCGCTCCGAGCCCCCGCCGTAGTGTTCCGGAAGGTGCTCGTCGCCAACCGCGGTGAGATCGCCCGCCGCGTCTTTCGCGCGTGCCGGCGGCTCGACGTGAAGACCGTGGCCGTCTACTCGGAGGTCGACCGCGACGCCCCCCACGTGACCGACGCCGATGAGGCGGTGCCGATCGGACCGGGGCCGGCGCGTCAGAGCTACCTCTCGATCGAGGCGATGGTCACCGCGGCCCGCCGCACCGGAGCCGACGCCGTGCATCCCGGCTACGGCTTCCTCGCCGAGAACTGGCAGTTCGCCGCGGCCTGCGCGAAGGCAGGGCTGACGTTCATCGGCCCGTCGCCGGAGGCGATCCGCACGATGGGGGACAAGACCGAGGCTCGGCTGGTGATGGCTGCGGCAGGGGTGCCCGTCGTGCCCGGCAGCCCCGGCCCGGTCGCGGAGGTCGTCGCGGCCGAACGCCTGGCTGCCGACATCGGGTTTCCCCTCCTGATCAAGGCGGCCGCGGGCGGGGGAGGCATCGGCATGGCCCGCGTGACCAGGGCCGGTGATCTTTCGGCGGCGTTCGCCACCGCGCGGCGGCGGGCCGAGGCGGCGTTCGGCAACGGCGCGCTCTACGTGGAGCGCTACCTCGAGCGGCCGCGCCACGTCGAGGTCCAGGTCTTCGCTGACGCGCGCGGCGCGGTGGTGCACCTGCACGAGCGCGAGTGCTCGATCCAGCGGCGCCACCAGAAGCTGGTGGAGGAGTCCCCGGCGCCCGGTCTCCCCGCGGAGACCAAGGCCGGACTTACCGCGGCCGCGGTCACCGGCGCCCGGGCGATCGGCTACGTCAACGCGGGGACGATGGAGTTCCTGGTGGACGCGACCGGGCGTTTCTACTTCCTGGAGATGAACACGCGGCTGCAGGTCGAGCACCCGGTGACGGAAGAGGTCACCGGCCTCGATCTGGTCGTGGCCCAGCTGAGGGTCGCCGCCGGCGAGCCCCTGCCGTGGCGCCAGGAGGAGATCCTCTCGCGCGGCGCGGCCATCGAATGCCGGATCTATGCCGAGGACCCCGCGAAGGGGTTTCTCCCGTCGCCGGGTACGATCACGCGCCTGGCGCTCCCCGCCGGCGAAGGCATCCGGATCGAATCCGGCGTCGCGGCGGGCAGCGCCGTGTCCGTCCATTACGACCCGCTGCTCGTGAAACTCATCGCCCGCGGCGAGGGCCGGAAGCAGGCCGTCGAGCGCATGGCCAAGGCCCTGGCCGAGTGCGTCATCGAAGGCGTGCAGACGACGGTGCCGTTCCTCCGTCGTGTCATGGGCCACCCCGAGTACTGCCGCGGCGCCGTCCATACCCAGATGGTCGAGCAAGGAGTGTTCGATGCCTGAGGAGATCAAGGCCCACATCACGGGGGTGGTGTTCCTGGTCACCGCCAAGCTCGGCGATGCGGTGCAGGCCGGCGACCCGGTGATCGTGCTCGAGTCCATGAAGATGGAGATCCCCGTGGAGGCGCCGCGCGCCGGCTATGTCAGCGAGATCCGGGTCCAGGAAGGACAGACCGTGCAGGAGGGCGAGATCGTCGCCATCCTCTCGTGAAGGAGCCAGCCATGAGCATCGAAATGATCCGCGGGCTCTACGACTACCACTGGTGGGCGAACCGGCGACTCTTCGACGTCGCGGCTTCGCTGGGCGACGCGGCCGCCGGGCGGGAGGTCGGTTCGCAGTTCAGCTTTGCCACGGTCAGGCGCATGCTGGCTCACCTCTACGCTGCCGATTGGGGATGGCTGCAGCGCTGGAAAGGCACGTCGCCGACGAAGCTCCCCGGAGACGACATTCCGAGCCTGACGGCCCTGCGCGAGCACTGGGACGCGCTGGAGAAGGAGCAGCGGGCCTTCATCGCGAGGCTGACCGAGACCGACCTCGGTCGCCTGGTGGAGTACCGGAACACCGAGGGCAAGCCGTTCCGTCTCGCGCTCTGGCCGCTGCTCCAGCACGTGGCCAACCACGCCACTCACCACCGGAGCGAGATCGCCACCATGATCACGATGATCAGCGGCTCGCCGCCCGACACGGGGATCGTGACCTACGAGCTCATCAAGTCCGGCCAGATAGCCTCACGATGAGCAGACGCCTACGGTCGCGGCGCCACCCGCCGCGCGGGTGAAACCGCGGGGGTCGGAGAGAGCGGTCCGCGCTGAGGGCGGGGGGTGGGTGGGGTACGGCGAGGCCCGTTCCCTCCGACGGCAACGGGCCTCGCGCGTAGGTGGTGAATCGCGAAGCGGAATCGAAGTCCGGGCTCGTGGTCGAGCAGTACCCCGCCCGCCACGCGCCCGGAGTGGCTAGTTCTCGACGAAGGCCCTGAGGTTGCGCCCCCGCAGCGGGTGGCGCAGCTTGCGGAGCGCCTTGGCCTCGATCTGCCGGATGCGCTCGCGCGTCACCGCGAAGCGCTTGCCGACCTCCTCGAGCGTGTGCTCCCCCTCCTCGCCGATGCCGAACCGGAGCCGGAGGATTTCCTTCTCCTTCGGGGAGAGCATGGCCAGCGCCCTCTCGACCTGAGTCGTCAGATCCTGGGTCAGCAGCGTGTCGTTGGGCGAGCCCGTCGACTTGTCCTCGAGGAAGTCGCCCAGCTCCGAGTCCTCGCCGATCGGGGTCTCGAGCGAGAGCGGCTTCCGCGACGACTCGAGAATGAGGCGCACCTTCTTGGCGGGCACACCGGTGCGCTGAGCCAGCTCCTCGGGCGTCGGCTCGCGGCCCAGCTCGTTGACCATCTGGCGGTTGACCCGCGAGATGCGGTTCAGCGTCTCGACCATGTGCACGGGGATGCGGATCGTCCGCGAGTGGTCGGCAATCGCCCGCGTGATCGCCTGGCGGATCCACCAGGTGGCGTACGTGGAGAACTTGAAGCCGCGCCGGTATTGGAAGCGATCGACGGCCTTCATCAGGCCGATGTTGCCCTCCTGGATGAGGTCCAGGAGCGACAGGTCGCTACCCAGATAGCGCTTGGCCACGGAGACCACCAGCCGGAGGTTGGCCTCCATGAGGTCCTTCTTGGCCTGGCGCACCTCGCGATCGCTCCGCTCGATCTCTCCCAGCAGCGCCTGCAGCTGCCGGCGCGACAGCCCCGCGTCCCGCTCGAGCAGGCGTAGCTCCCGCGCCGCCGCCGCGGCCGCCTGGCCCTTGCCAGCCGCCGCCGCGCTGAACTGCTCGATCCGCTGGCAGTGGTTGCGCACGCGGGCCACGATCGCGTCGATGAGCGCCGGCTTGAGCGGCATCTCGGCAACGATCTTCTGAATCGCCTCCCGGTTGGCCGCGATCCACTTCGCGTAGTTCTGCCGGGTGGCGGCGGACCGGCGCCGGTCGCGGAGCGACTCCTTGAGCCGGGCGATCTCGCGCTCCAGCCTCCGCATACGCGCGAAGGCGTTGAGCACGCGCTTGATCTCGGCAGCGTCGAGCTCTCCGCCCTCCGGGAGGACGATGACGTCGTCCGCCGGGATCTCCTCGCGCCGCAGCCGGTCGCCGACCTCGAGGAGCTCACGCAGCGCCAGGGGGATGCCGGCCAGGGCTCGGCGCAGGGCGATCTGGCCGACCTCGATCCGGCGGCCGATCTCCACCTCCTGCCGTGCGCTGAGCAACGAGACCTTGCCGATCTCCTTCAGATAGAGTCGGACGGGGTCCTCGCCGCGGCTTGGAAGCGCCGCCAGGGCCCCCGCCGGGACGGCCTCTGGCCCCTCCTCCTCGATCAGCGGCGGATTCTCGACCGCCTCATCCTGGATGAGCGTCGTCGGCGCAACGGGCGTTGCGTCGAGGATGATCTCACGATCGGGCTCTCTGAATGTCATCGCGTCACCAACACTCCCGCTCCCTGCTTGTTAGATGTGTCCGTGACGGAGTCCGTTTCAGGCTTCTGTTACGTACAAGAAGCAGGCCAAGACGTCACAGGATTCTCTAACCCGTCGTAAATACGACAATCGCCCGGCAATCGGATTGGTAGACTGGGTACCGGCGTTCACGTATTCGGCCCGTCTTTGCTCTGTTAAGATGGGCGGCCCGGGGGGATGCTTTTGGAGGCGGAGGTCATTGCCGTCGGATCCGAGCTGCTGCTCGGGCAGATCGTCGACACAAACTCCGCTGTCATCGCACGGTACCTCGCCCGGATAGGCCTCAACCTTTTCTACAAGACGATCGTCGGGGACAATCTGAGTCGGCTGACCGCGACCCTCCGCCAGGCCCTGGGACGCTCGGACGTCATCATCACGACCGGAGGCATCGGCCCCACGGCCGACGACATCACCCGGGCGGCGGTGGCGGCTGCCACGGATCGGGAACTGGTGTTCTCGGGTGAGCTGATGGGCCAGATCGAGGCCTACTTCGCCGCCCGGGGACTCCGGCTGTCGCCCTCGAACCGCCGCCAGGCACACATCCCCGCCGGCGCGATCCCGGTGGAGAACCCCGTCGGGACGGCGCCCGCCTTCATCGTGGAGCACCACGCTAAAACCGTCATTACCCTGCCCGGGGTTCCCCGGGAAATGGAGTACCTGCTGGTGAACCGCGTCATCCCCTATCTCCGCAAGCGCCTCGGCGTCCAAGGGGAGATACGGCTGCGCGTCCTGAAGACGGTCGGCCTGGGCGAGAGCCGGATCGGCGAGCTTCTGGCGGACTTTATGGAGAAGGGCGCCAATCCCACGGTCGGCACGCTGGCGCACCTGGGCCAGGTAGATGTCCGCATCGCCGCCAAGGCCGACGACGCGGCGTCGGCCGAGCGTCTCATCGCGCCCGTCGAGACCGAAATCCGCGCCAGGCTGGGCGACGCCGTGTTCGGCGCCGACGACGCGACGCTGGAGACCGAGATCGCGGCCCGCCTGAAGGCGGTACAGGGGCGGGTGGCGATCGTCGAGGTCGGCGGCGCCGGCGTGGCCAGCGGCCGCCTCGCCGCGTCGGCGCCGGGGGTGTTCGCAGGAGGCATCGTGCTGGCCGATTCCTCGGAGGCGGAGCGTCTGGGGCTCGACGCCAGGACGGCGGAGGGATCCGCAGAGCGGACGCGTGCCCTGGCTGCGGCCGCGGCGAAGTGGGCCGGCGCCGCCATGGGGGCGGCGAGCTGGCTCGAGCCTGTGCCCGGCACGTCGCCGCCGACCGTGCGGGCGATCGTCGCCGTCAGCGCCAACGGCGCTCACGGCCAGGCCCGCGAGTACCGCTTCGGCGGCGATCTGCCCTCCATGCGGATCCGGACGGCCACCCTGCTGCTGGATCTCATTCGCCGGACGCTGCCGGCGGAGCCGCGCTGATGGCCGTGGCGCCGAGCGCGAGCTACAGCATCGCGGTCCGCGTGGAGATCCGGAACCGTCCCGGCATGCTCGGCCGCGTCGCGTCCGCCATCGGCGAGGCCGGGGGCGACATCGGCGCGGTCGACCTCGTCGAGTCCCAGCGCGACCGGGTGCTGCGCGACATCACCGTCAAGGCCAGCGACAGCGTGCACGGCCAGCAGATCGTCAATCGGCTCAAGCAGATCGCCGGCGTGCGCGTCGTCAACGTCTCCGACCGTACCTTCCTGATGCACCTGGGCGGCAAGATCGAGATCCACAACAAGGTCCCCGTTCGCACGCGCGACGACCTGTCGATGGTCTACACGCCCGGCGTCGCCCGCGTCTGCCTGGCCATCCGGGACGACCGGGAGCGCGCCTTCGCGCTGACCATCAAGCAGAACACCGTCGCCGTCGTCACCGATGGGACGGCCGTCCTCGGCCTGGGCGACATCGGACCCGAGGCGGCCCTGCCGGTCATGGAAGGCAAGGCGATGCTCTTCAAGGAGTTCGCCAACGTGGACGCCTTTCCCCTCTGTCTGGCGACCAAGGACGTAGACAAGATCGTCGAGACCGTCAAGCTGGTGGCGCCGGCCTTCGGAGGCGTGAATCTCGAGGACATCGCCGCTCCCCGATGCTTCGAGATCGAGACCCGGCTGCGCAAGGACCTCGACATCCCGGTCTTTCACGACGATCAGCACGGCACCGCGGTCGTCGTCCTGGCCGCACTGCTCAACGCGTTGAAGATCGTGCGCAAGCATCTCGAAAAGATCCGCGTGGTGGTGACGGGGGTGGGGGCGGCGGGCACGGCGACGATCAAGATCCTCCTGTCGAGCGGGGTGCGGGACATCATCGGCGTCGACGAGCACGGGACGATCTACCGCGGCCGCCCGGAGGGCCTGGACTTCATGAAGCGATGGGTCGCCTCCGCCACGAACCCCCGCCAGGTGAAGGGGCGCCTCGGCGACGCGCTCGAGCGGGCGGATGTCTTCATCGGGCTCAGCGTTCCCGGCATCCTGACCGTCCGCGACATCAAGCGCATGGCCCGCGATCCGATCGTCTTCGCCATGGCGAACCCAGTCCCCGAGATCCAGCCCGAGGAGGCCGAGCGGCACGTGCGCGTGATGGCGACGGGCCGGTCCGACTACCCGAACCAGATCAACAACGTGCTCTGCTTCCCGGGGTTCTTCCGCGGCCTCCTGGACTCGCGGGCGCGGACGGTGAACGACGAGATGAAACTGGCGGCGGCGCGCGCCATCGCCGGGTGCGTGACGCGGAGCGAGCTCGGTGAGGAGTACGTCATTCCCAGCGTCTTCAACAAGAACGTGGCGCTGGCGGTGGCGGACGGCGTGGCCCGAGCCTCCCAGGAGACGGGGACCGCCCGCCGACGCCGGCGCGTCGAGGTTTCCGCTCGCGGGCTTCTTCGCAGGGCGAGGGAAGCCCTACGAGGTGCTGGTCGTGGACGACGGGAGCGCCGACCGGACCGCCGGCGTGGTCCAGGCGGCCGCTCAGGCGCATCGGACGATGCGGCTGCTCCGCAGTGAGCGCAACCGTGGCAAGGGTGCCGCGGTGCGCCAAGGTATGCTGGCGGCCCGCGGCACCCTCCGGCTCTTCACGGACGCCGATGGGGCGACCCCCATCGCCGAGGTGAACCGGCTCGAGAGCGCCCTGGCGTCGGGGGCCGACATCGCCATCGGCTCGCGGTGGCTGCCCGATCGAGGGGTGTCGGTCAATGCGCGGCGCCACCGCGTGGCGGCCGAGCGCCTCTTCAATTGGATCGTCGCGCGGCTCGGGGTGGGGGCGATCGCCGACTCGCAGTGCGGATTCAAGGCCTTCACGGCCGCCGCCGGCGATCTGTTCCCGCGTCTGCGGACCGCCGGCTTCGGCTTCGACGTCGAGCTGCTCTTGCTGGCGCGCGTGCTGGGGTACCGCGTCGTCGAGGTGCCGGTGAACTGGACCGATCAGGCGGGCAGCAAGACCGGTATCTTCAAGAGCGGGCCCCGGATGCTCTGTGAGGTCGTGCTGGCGCGGCTGCGTAGGGGCAAAGCGGCATGAGGTCGTCGCGGCGGACCGAGCACATCGAGCCGTTCCTGGCCGTCGAGGTCTTCGAGCGGGCCCAGGCGCTGGAGCGCGCGGGCGCCGATGTCGTGCACCTGGAGTTCGGCGAGCCGGACTTCGACACACCGCCGGTGATCGTCGAGGCGGTGGAGCGGGCGATCAAGGACGGCCGCACCCGTTACGCGGCCAGCCTCGGCATCCTGCCCCTGCGCGAGGCGATCGCCGAGCACTACGCCCAGACCTACGACGTCGAGGTCTCGCCGGACCAGATTCTCGTCACCCCGGGCACCTCGCCGGCGATGCTCCTGCTGTTCGGCCATCTCCTCGACCCCGGCGACGAGGTGGTGCTCTCGGATCCGTACTATGCGTGTTACCCGAACTTCATCCGCTACGCCGAGGGCGTGCCCGCCTATGTCGGCGTGACCGAGGAGGACGCGTTCCAGTACCGGCCGGAGGCCATCCGCGAGCGCCTCGGGCCGCGCACCAGGGCGATCCTCATCAACTCGCCGGCCAACCCCACCGGGACGGTCCTCTCGCCCGAGCGCATGGCGGCCATCGCCGAGCTGACGCCGGGACGCGACCTCGTCGTCATCTCGGACGAGATCTACCACGGCCTCTCCTACGCGGGTCGCGACCGCTCCATTCTGGAATACACGGACCGCGCCTTCGTGCTCAACGGCTTTTCGAAGGCCTTCGCCATGACCGGCTGGCGCCTGGGCTACCTCATCGCGCCCCCTAGCCACATCCGCTCGCTCCAGAAGATCTTCGGCAATTTCTTCATCTCGACGAACGAGTTCGTCCAGTGGGCGGGGGTCGCGGCCCTGCGCGAGGCCGGCGAGGACGCCCGCCGGTTCCGGCAGATCTTCGACGAGCGGCGGCGCGCCATGATCGCCGGGCTGCGGGCCGCCGGGCTCGGCGTGGGCTTCGAGCCCACCGGCGCCTTCTATGTCCTGGCCAACGCGCGCCGGTACACCAGCGACTCCACGCATTTCGCCTTCCAGATCCTCGAGGGGTGTCACGTTGCCGTCACACCGGGGGCGGCGTTCGGCGCCAACGCCGAGGGCTACCTGCGCTTCTCCTATGCCGCCTCGCTCCCGCGCATCCAGGAGGGGCTGCGTCGGCTGGGGCGCTTTCTCGCCACGCGCGGGTGAAGGCCGACTGTCCGGCGTGCAGCGGTGGGTGGCCCCGCGGAGACCATCGGATCGCCGACCTGGGTCTGTCGGTGGCTTATCTGCACGACGATCAGTTCTTTGTCGGCTGGACGGTGCTGGTGCTCAAGCGGCACGCGACGGAGCTGTTCGACCTCAGCCGCCATGAGCGCGGCCAGCTCATCGAAGAGGTGACGGACGTCGCGCGCGCGCTGGCGGTGGCGTTCGGCGCCGTGAAGCTGAACTACGAGCTGCTCGGCAATCAGGTGCCGCACATCCACTGGCACCTCATCCCCCGCCTCGCGGGCGATCCCGCCCCCGGGGGACCGGCCTGGCGCGTGGACCACGAACCACGGCGGCTGACGGCCGCCGAGCTGGGCGAGCGCATCGCGCTCATCCGCGGTCGACTGGCGCGCTGAGGGCATAGGTCGCGGATCATGCGGGAGTCCAGGGAGGCGAAGAGGGCGCGCGCCCGGAAGATCGTCGCCGCGCTCGAGCGAGCGTATCCGGACGCGAAGATCGCGCTGGAGTTCAGCACTCCGCTCGAGCTGCTGGTGGCCACCATCCTCTCCGCGCAGTGCACGGACGAGCGGGTCAACATCGTCACGCGTTCGCTGTTCCGCAAGTACCGGAGCGCGGAGGACTACGCGCGAGCGGATCAGGCGACCCTGGAGCGCGAGGTCCAGTCCACCGGCTTCTTCCGCGCCAAGACCCGGGCGATCATCGGCATGGCCAGGGCGCTCCTGGACAAGCACGGCGGCGAGGTGCCGCGCTCGCGCGAAGCGCTGGTGGCGCTGCCCGGGGTCGGCCTGAAGACCGCCAACGTCGTGTTGGGCAACGCCTTCGGCGAGCAGGCCATCGCGGTCGACACCCACGTCTTCCGGGTGTCACAGCGCCTGGGTCTGGCCCAGTCGAAGGACCCCGACCAGATCCACGACCAGCTCCGGGAGGTGCTGCCCCGGACGAAGTGGACACGGACCTGCCACCTCTTCCAGGCCCACGGACGCCGGACCTGCACGGCGCGCAAGCCCCTCTGCCCTGTTTGCCCGGTGCGGACGCTCTGTCCCTGGCCCGACAAGACGCGCGGATGAATGGGCCCTGGGGCCGATTCGTTGACAGGACCGGGGTTTTCCGTTACGCTATGACGTTGCAATTTTGCCGTTCTCAGGCCTACTTAGCCGGCCCTGACACCAAGGGGAAACGATGCCGACGCCGATACCGAAGGAGAGTGAGATCGACCGGAAATGGTTCGTCGTCGACGCCGACGGCCAGGTGCTCGGGCGCCTGGCGAGCCGCGTCGCGGCAATTCTGCGCGGCAAGCACAAGCCGACCTTCACGCCCCATCTCGACGTCGGCGACCACGTGGTGGTGGTAAACGCCGAGAAGGTGCACCTCACCGGACGCAAGCTGCGCGACAAGATGTACCGCTGGCATACGGGCTATATTGGCCATCTGCACGAGGTGAATGCGGGAAAGATGCTCCGGACCCATCCCGAGCGCGTGATCGAGTGGGCCGTGCAGGGCATGCTGCCGAAGAACCGGCTGGGACGCGCGATGGGTAAGAAGCTGAAGGTCTACCGCGGCGCGGCGCATCCCCATCAGGCGCAGCAGCCCGCCCCGCTGCCGGCGGGCTTGGGGCCGAAGACGGGAGGCCGCTGATGGCCGTCCTCGATCGCTTCTACGGGACCGGTCGGAGGAAGACCTCGGTGGCGCGGGTGTGGATCCGGCCGGGGGCGGGGCGCATCGTCATCAACCGCCGACCCTTCGAGGACTACTTTCCCCGCGAGACGCTGCGGATGATCATCGCGCAGCCGCTGCAGTTGACGAACACCGCGGAACAGTTCGACGTGCTCGTCAGCGTCGCCGGCGGCGGCCCCTCGGGCCAGGCCGGCGCGGTGCGCCACGGCATTGCGCGGGCCCTCGTGCAGTTCGACGAGAAGCTCCGCCTGCCTCTGAAGAAGGCCGGACTCCTGACGCGCGATCCGCGGATGCGCGAGCGCAAGAAGTACGGTCAGCCCGGCGCGCGCCAGAAGTTCCAGTACTCCAAGCGGTAGGTCGGTGGTGGGCTCGAAAGCGATCCGCGTTGCCGTCGCCGGCGCCAGCGGCTATATCGGCGCCGAGCTCCTGCGCCTGCTCCTCCGGCATCCGAACGTCGAGGTGACCGGCGTCACCTCCGAGCGCCGGGCCGGCGAGCCGCTGGCCACGGTGTACCCTCATCTCCGGACCCTCACCGATCTCGCGCTCCACGACCTCGAGCCCCAGTGGCTGGCCGACGTGGCGGACGTCGTCTTCCTGGCGCTGCCCCATCTAGAATCTCAGAAGGTGGTGCCGGTGCTGCGCCGCCGGCGCGTCAGGGCCATCGACCTCTCCGCCGACTACCGGCTGCATGAGGCCAACGATTACACGGTGTGGTACAAGGCGCCTCACATCGATCCCGAGGGGCTCGCCGAAGCGGTGTACGGGCTCCCGGAGCTGCACCGCAAGTCCATCGCCTCGGCGGCGCTCGTGGCCGCCCCCGGCTGCTACCCGGCCGGCGCGATCCTGGCCATGGCGCCGCTGGTCAGGGCCGGCCTGGCACGCCTGGACGGGATCGTCATCGACGGCAAGTCGGGCGTCAGCGGCGCGGGCGCCCAGGGCCGGAAGGTCGATCCAATGTACCTCTACACGGAAGCCAACGAGAACATCCAGGCCTACGCCATCACGTCGCACCGTCACACGCCCGAGATCGAGCAGGAGCTCGGGGCCCTGGCCGGCGGGCCGGTCCGCGTCACCTTCACGCCCCATCTGGCGCCGCTGAACCGTGGTCTCTTCACCACGGCCGTCGTGCCGCTGGCAACGACGATGACGACGGTCAACCTCGTGGCCCTCTACCGGGAGTTCTACGCGGGCGAGCCGTTCGTGCGGGTGCTGGCCGAGGGTGAGCGGCCCACCACGCGCGCCGTGGTCGGCTCCAACTACTGCGACGTGACCGTGGTGGCGGACGCCCGCACGGGCCGGGCAGTGTGCCTCTCGGCGCTCGACAACCTCGGCAAGGGAGGCGCGGCGAACGGAGTCCAGGACCTCAACATCCTGTGCGGGTGGAACGAGCGCACGGGTCTCGAAGCGCCGCCGGTGTACCCCTAGTGCCCGGCACCACGGTCTCCGGCGCCAGGCCCGAGAGCAAGTCGGGCGACATCGAGTGGCTGGAGGGCGGCGTCACCGCCGTTCCCGGCATCCTCGCCGGCGGCGTGGCCGCCGGCATCAAGCCCAGCAGCAAGAAAGACCTCGCGCTGGTCTACTCATCGGCGCCGGCGCGGGCGGCGGCGCTCTTCACCTCCAATCGGGTGAAGGGAGCGTCGGTCCTGGTCTCCATGGAGCACGTCCGCGGCGGGGTGGGCCAGGCCATCGTCGCCTCCAGCGGTTGCGCCAATGTCTGCACCGGCGAGCAGGGCCTGCGTGACGCGCGGGAGATCACTCGGCTGGTAGGGGAGCTGCTGAGGATCCCGGCCAAGCACGTGCTGATCGGCGCCACCGGGGTGATCGGGCCGCTCCTGCCGATGGACAAGATCCGCGCGGCCCTGCCGAAGCTGGTGAAGGCGCTGTCTCCGCAGGGCGGCCGGGCGGCGGCCGAGGCCATCATGACGACCGACACGCGACCCAAGGAGGCCGCGCTGCGAGTCGAGGTCAACGGCCGACCGGTGACCATCGGCGCGATCGCCAAGGGGGTGGGGATGGTCGAGCCTCACCTGGCGACGATGTTCTGCTTCATCACGACCGACGCCGTCATCGGCACGGGTGTGCTGGGGAGCGTGCTGCGGGGCAGCGTCGACCGCTCCTTCAACCGGATCACGGTGGACGGCGATCAGTCCACCAGCGACACGG
Organism: Candidatus Rokubacteria bacterium 13_1_40CM_69_27; assembly: GCA_001917535.1. GTDB lineage: Bacteria > Methylomirabilota > Methylomirabilia > Rokubacteriales > CSP1-6 > MNEF01. Next base: position 64,734 of record MNEF01000116.1, on the reverse strand, counting down.
TGGCGGTGCTGGCCAACGGCCTGGCCGAGAACGCTCCGCTGGAGACGGGCGGGCGCGGCCTCCGGCAGTTCGCCCGCGGCCTCGACGCGCTGACCGCGCGGCTGGCGCGGATGCTGGTGAGCGACGGCGAGGGCGCGACGAAGCTCGTCACCATCGCGGTGCGGGGGGCGACGACGGGCAAGGACGCCCGGCTGGCGGCCCGGAGCGTCGCCAACTCGTTCCTGGTGAAGACCGCGCTCAACGGGCAGGACCCCAACTGGGGCCGCCTCATGATGGCGCTGGGCAAGTCGGCGGCCAAGGTGGAGCCGGACCGGGTGGGGATCCTCTTCGAGGACGAGCCGCTGGTCGAGCGGGGCGAGGTCCGGGAAGGCGCGCGCCTGGACCGCATTCGCGAGATCATGGGAAGGTCGGAGTACACGATCACCATCGACCTGGGCCTGGGCCGGGGCGAAGACCGGGTCTGGACGTGCGACCTGAGCGAGGAGTATGTGCGGATCAATGCCAAGTACACGACGTAGCTCACCATCACGCACGCTGTGCGCCGCATCGGTGCGGAGCCCCGCCGTGCGAGCCGCAGGACGGCCGGGGGCGGGGGCTTCCGCGTCCGAGGCGAGCCGACGAAGAAGGGCTCCGAAAGCACAGCGGAGGGAACAACCGAGGGAGGATCCATGGCGGCCTTGACGATGAAGGAGCTGCTGGAGGCCGGCGTGCACTTCGGCCACCAGACCAAGCGCTGGAACCCGAAGATGCAGAAGTACATCTTCGGCGAGCGCAACGGCATCTACATCATAGATCTACAAAAGACGCTCAAGAAGTTCCGCGAAGCCTACGCCTTCGTGCGCGACCTGGCGGCCAAGGGCGGCACCGTGCTGTTCATCGGGACCAAGAAGCAGGCGCAGGACACCGTGTTCGAGGAGGCGAGCCGCTGCGGGATGTTCTACGTCAACCAGCGCTGGCTGGGCGGGACGCTGACCAACTTCGAGACCATCCGCAAGTCCATCGCCCGCCTCAAGAAGCTGGAGGAGATGAAGGAGACCGGCGAGTACGAGCGGCTGCCGAAGAAAGAGGCGCTGGAGTTGGACCGCGAGCGCCAGAAGCTGGAGAAGGCGCTCATCGGGATCAAGGCGATGGAGCAGCTGCCCTCGGCGGTGTTCATCATCGACCCCCGGAAGGAGAAGATCGCCGTGGCCGAGGCGCAGCGGCTGGGGATTCCGATCGTCGCCATCGTGGACACGAACTGCGATCCCACCGGCATCGACTATCCGATCCCCGGCAACGACGACGCGATCCGGGCGGTGCGCCTGATCACCTCGCGCGTCGCCGACGCGATGCTGGAGGGGCGCGGCACGCTGACCAAGGAGGAGGGTGAAGAGGCCGCGGCCGAGGCCACCGGCGACGTGGAGATGACGCCGGCCGAGACGGAGGCCTAGCGATGGCGTCGAACGCGCAGCTGGTGAAGGAGTTGCGCGACCGCACCGGCGCCGGGGTCATGGACTGCAAGGTCGCGCTGCAGGAGGCTAGGGGCGATCTGCAGGCCGCCGCGGAGTATCTTAGAAAGAAGGGGCTGGCCGACGCCGGCAAGCGCGCGCACCGGGAGACGCGGGAGGGGCAGGTCAGTGCCTACATCCATCCGGGCGCCAAGCTCGGCGTGCTGATCGAAGTGGACTGCGAAACGGACTTCGTCGCCCGCACCGACACTTTCCAGGAGCTGGTGAAGGACCTCGCCATGCAGGTCGCGGCCGCCAACCCCGGCTGGGTGGCGCGGGAGGACGTGCCAGCGGCGGTCATCGACAAGGAGCGTGAGATCTACCGGGGCCAGATGGCCGACCAGAAGAAGCCGCCCCCCGCGCTCGACAAGATCATCGAGGGCAAGCTGGAGAAGTTCTACTCGGAGCAGTGCCTGCTGGAGCAGGCGTTCATCAAGGACCCGTCGGGCAAGACCAGGGTGAAGGACCTCGTCGCCGGCGTCAACGCCAAGACCGGCGAGCACATCGTCGTCAAGCGGTTTGCGCGTTTCCAGGTGGGCGAGGGCGGTTAGCCGTGGCGGCGGAAGCCGGCAGCGTCCGCCCGGCCTATCGCCGTATCGTCCTGAAGCTCTCGGGAGAGGCCCTCGCCGGGAGCCAGGGCTATGGTATCGATCCGGCCGTGCTCGAGCGGATCGCAGTGGAGACCCGTGAGGTGGTCGCGCTCAGCGTCCAGGTCGCCATCGTCATCGGCGGCGGTAACATCTTTCGGGGCGTTGCCGCCAGCGCCGACGGGATGGACCGCGCCACCGCCGATTACATGGGCATGCTGGCGACGATCATCAACGCGCTCGCGCTGCAGGGCGCGCTCGAAAAGGCGGGACTTCAGACGCGGGTGCTGTCGGCCATCGAGATGCGGGCGGTGGCCGAGCCGTACATCCGCCGTCGCGCAATCCGCCACCTGGAAAAGGGCCGCGTGGTCATCTTCGCCGCCGGGACGGGAAACCCCTTCTTCACCACGGACACCGCGGGTGCTCTCCGGGCCATCGAGATCGGGGCCGACGCGATCATGAAGGCGACGAAGGTGGACGGCATCTACTCGGCCGACCCCAAGCGGGACAGCAGCGCTGAGCGGCTGGCGCGGACCACGTACCGCGACGTGCTCACCCGCCGGCTTCAGGTCATGGACACCACGGCGATCTCGCTGTGCATGGAGAACGGGCTGCCGATCATCGTCTTCGATCTCACGAAATCCGGGAACATCAAGCGCATCGTGCTGGGTGAGCCCGTGGGATCGATCGTCTCGGCCTAGCCGCGGCGGGAAGGAGGGGCGATGCAAGCGCTCTTGAAGGACATCGAGGTCCGCATGAACGCGGCGCTCGACACGCTCGGGCGCGAGTTCGCGTCGGTTCGGACGGGCCGGGCGTCGACCGGCCTGCTCGACACGATCCGCGTCGACTACTACGGCACCCCCACCCCGGTAACCCAGATGGCGTCGGTGTCGGTGCCCGACGCCCGCACGCTGGCGATCCAGCCGTGGGAGGCGTCGCAGCTGGGGGCCATCGAGAAGGCAATCATGAAGTCGGACCTCGGTCTGACTCCCGTCAACGACGGCAAGACCATTCGGCTGGTGATGCCGCCGCTCACCGAGGAGCGACGCAAGCAGCTGGCCAAGACCGTCCACAAGCTCGCCGAGGACGGCCGCGTCGCGATCCGCAACATCCGCCGCGAGGCCAACGACAAGCTCAAGGCCATGTCCCGGGACAAGAAGGTCTCCGAGGACGAGGAGCGCCGGGGGCACGACCAGATCCAAAAGACCACCGACAAGTTCATCGTCAAGGTGGATGAGCTCCTCAAGAAAAAGGAGCAGGAGATCCTCTCTTTCTAATACGATGAGAGCCGATGGCCCTGAGATCGCCTAGCGAGACGCCGCGCGCCGGGCTGTCGACGCCCACCGAGACCGAGCTGCTGGCCCTGGTGCGCACGCAGCCCGTGCCCCAGCACGTGGCCATCATCATGGACGGCAACGGGCGCTGGGCCACGCGGCGCGGGCTGCCCCGCGTGGCTGGCCACCGGGAAGGGGTCAAGACCGCGCGGGCGATCGTGCGGGCCGCCGGCGACCTCGGGCTTCGCTACCTGACGCTCTACGCCTTCTCGACGGAGAACTGGAGCCGGCCCGAGGATGAAGTCTCGATGCTGATGAAGCTGTTGGAGGAGGCGATCTACCGGGAGCTGCCCGAGCTCATGGAGCGCAACGTGCGGCTCCGGGTCATCGGTCGCGCCAACGGCGTGCCGGTGCCGATCCGCCGCGGCATCGACCGGGTCGTGGAGGCGACGCGCCACAACACCGGGCTGCACCTCTTGATGGCCTTCAACTATGGCGGGCGCGACGAGCTGATCGACGCCTTCCGGACGCTGGCACGCCGGGTGGCCGCGGGCGATCTCAAGCCCGACGACATCTCCGAGGCCGACGTGAGTGGGGCGCTGTACACGGCCGAGACGCCCGATCCGGACCTGCTGATCCGCACCAGCGGCGAGATGCGCGTGTCGAACTTCCTTCTGTGGCAGATCGCCTACACCGAACTGTGGATCACTTCGACCCTCTGGCCGGATTTTCACCCGGTCGATCTCTACCGGGCCGTCGCCGATTTCCAGGGGCGGACGCGACGGTTCGGCGGAGTCTGAGGTGGACTCGGCGACGATGACCCTGACCGGTGGCGCCACGGGCCTGCTCAAGCGCGTGGCCACCACCGTTGTCCTCATCCCGGTGTTCGTCTGGATGGTGATGCGCGCCCCCGAATGGGTCTTCGTCCTCTTCGTCATCGGGGTGGGCGCCGCGGCCACCTGGGAGCTGGCGCGGATGTTCGAGCAGGCGGGCGTGCCCACCTACGGGCGGGTCGGCGTGCTGGCGGCCGTTGCGGTGACGGCAAGCTTCGCTACGCCCGCCAACGCCCTCATTCCGGCCTTCCCCACCGTGGTCCTGACCGTCGCCATCGCCGCCGTCCTCAGCCTGCCGGTATGGCTCGGGATGCGCCCGACCATCGAGCCGGTGGCGCTCACCCTGCTCGGTGTACTCTATGTCGGCTGGTTCCTCGGCCATGCCATCCTTCTCCGCCAGTTCGTCGACGGGGCCGATCTGGTCCTGTTCCTGGTGGGCGTGACGTGGATCGGCGAGTCGGCGGCGTATCTGGTGGGCTCGGCGCTCGGACGCCACAAGCTGGCTCCGGTGATCAGCCCCAACAAGACCGTCGAGGGCGCCGTCGCTCAGCTGCTCGCGTCCGTGCTGGCCGCGCTGGCGCTGGGCGCATGGCTCCTGGACTGGCAGGTGCCGCGCCTCCTGGCCGCCGGCGCGCTTCTGGGGCTGGTCGGGCAGATCGGCGACCTCGCGGAGTCGGTGATGAAGCGGAGCGTTGGCGTCAAGGACACGGGCGGCCTCATCCCCGGCCACGGCGGCGTGCTCGACCGGGTGGACGGCCTGCTCTTCAACGCGCCCGCCCTCTACTACTACGCGGCGCTGGGAGGCGGCGCGTGAAGCGGATCACGCTGCTCGGTGCCACCGGGTCCATCGGCCTCCGCACGCTCGAGCTGGTCTCGAGCTTTTCCGAGGAATTCTCGGTGGCCGGGCTGGCGGCGCGCGGATCGAACGTGGAGCTGATCGCCGACCTCTGCCGCAAGTACGCGCCACGCGCCGTCGCGGTGCTCAACGGCGCCGCCGTCGATCGGCTCGCCCGCCTCCTGCCCCCGCCCCGGCCCGAGCTGCTCTCCGGGCCGCAGGGGCTCGTCGCGCTGGCGCGTGACCTGGAGGCCGACATCGTGGTCTCGGCGCTCGTCGGTGGTGCCGGGCTGCTGCCGACCATGGCCGCCATCGAGGCCGGCCGCATCGTCGCCCTGGCCAACAAGGAGACGCTGGTGATGGCGGGCAGCCTGATGACGGCCGCCGCCCGGCGGCACGGCGTGCCCTTGCTGCCCGTCGACTCCGAGCACAGCGCCGTCTTTCAGTGCCTGGTCGGGCACAACAAGGGTGACCTCCACCGCATTCTCCTGACGGCGTCCGGGGGCCCGTTCCGGGAGCTGCCCAAGGAGCAGTTCGCGCGCGTCACGGTGGAGGACGCGCTGCGGCACCCCACCTGGAAGATGGGCGCGAAGATCACGATCGACTCGGCGACGCTGATGAACAAGGGCCTGGAGATCATCGAGGCCCGCTGGCTGTTCGACCTGAAGCCCGACCAGGTGCAGGTGCTCGTGCATCCGCAGTCGATCGTCCACTCGATGGTCGAGTACATCGATGGCTCCGTGATCGCCCAGCTCGGCGTCGCCGATATGGGCGTGCCGATTCTCTATGCGCTCACCTATCCGGAGCGGCGTCCGACCCCGGCCGCGCGGCTGGATCTGACCCGCATCGGCCAGCTGACCTTCTTCGAGCCCGATACGGAACGATTCCCCTGTCTCCGCCTGGCCCGCGCCGCCCTCGAGTGCGGCGGCTCGGCGCCGGTGGTGCTCAATGCGGCGAACGAGATGGCGGTGGCCGCGTTTCTCGACCGTAAGATCGGCTTCACCCGGATTCCGGAATTGATCGAGCGCGTGCTGGCAGAGGTTCCCGTCGGCGAGCTCCGGTCGATCGAGGAGTGCGTGGCGATCGACGCCGACGCGCGGCGCCGAGTGCAGCGGTCCGTCGACACCCTCGCCGGAGGAAAGTGACTCACGTGACTACCGTCGTTTCGTTCGTCGTCGTCATCGGCGTCCTCATCCTCATCCACGAGCTGGGCCACTTCCTGGTGGCACGCTGGGCCGGCGTCGGGGTCGAGCGCTTCTCGATCGGCTTCGGCCCCGTGTTGTTCCGCTGGCGGGGGAAGGAGACCGAGTACTGCCTGAGCGTCATCCCCATGGGCGGCTACGTGAAGATGATGGGCGAGGAGAACCCCCTCGAGGGCGGGGCGGCCCTGCCCTATGCCCCGGGCAAGGCCTTCGCCCTCAAGCCGCTGTGGATCCGCTTCCTCATCGTCTTCGCCGGCCCGGGGATGAACTTCGTCCTGGCGGCCGCGATCTTCGTCGTCGTGCTGGCGACCATCGGCCGGCCCGTGTGGCCGGCGGCGATCGGCCGCGTGGCGGCGGACGGTCCTGCCGCGGCGGCCGGAGTGAGGACGGGGGACGTGGTGACCGCGATCGACGGGCGGGCCGTCGCGCACTGGGAGGACCTGGAGCACGCCGTCGCCGCCTCGGGCGGCCGGTCCGTCGAGCTACGCCTTCGGCGCGAGGGCGCCGAGCAGACAGTGGTTGTCACGCCGCGGCTCATGACGGTCCGCGATCCGATCTTCAAAGACGCCAAAGACGTATGGGACCTTGGGGTGGGCCCCCGGCTGACGCCCCAGATCGGGGCCGTGAACCCGGGCTCGCCGGCCGAACGGGCCGGCCTCAAGGCGGGCGACCACGTGGTGGCGGTGGCCGGTCAACCGGTCTTCACGCCCGAAGAGTTGATGCAGGCGATCCAGAAGCGGGCCGGCCAGACCTTCGAGGTGACGGTCGAGCGCGGTGGCAGGTCTGAGACGTTCCCGGTCACGGCCAACGTCGTCAAGGAGAAAGGCCCGACGGGGCAGGAGATCGAGGTCGGCCGGATCGGCGTCTCCATCGTCACCCGCACCGTCACCTACGCGCCATATTCGCCACCCGCCGCCGTGTGGCAGGGGGCAGTGAAGACCTGGGACATGACGGGGCTGACAGCCAAGGGGTTCTGGAAGATCGTGACCGGCCAGATCCCGCTGTCGAACCTGGGCGGGCCCGTGCAGATCGCCTCCGAGACGGGCCGGCAGGCCCAGGAGGGTGCCGCGCCGCTCGCGGTGTTCACGGCCGTCATCAGCGTGAACCTCGCCGTGCTCAATCTGCTGCCGGTGCCGATGCTCGACGGCGGTCACCTGTTCTTCTTCCTCATCGAGGCCGTCCGGGGCCGGCCGCTGTCGGTGCGAAAGCGGGAGCTGGCCCAGCAGCTGGGGTTCGTGCTGCTGATGCTGATCATGGTGCTGGCACTCTACAATGACCTGGTGCGCATCGACGCGTTCCGATTTCTCAAATAGGATCTGGACATGACCAAACGGCGCAAGACCCGGCAGATCCAGCTCGGTAACGTCAAGGTCGGTGGCGACGCGCCGATCACCGTGCAGTCGATGACCAAGACCGACACGCGCGACGTCCAGGCCACGCTGCTGGAGATCTGGTCGCTGGAGGCGGCCGGGTGCGAGATCGTCCGCTGCGCGGTCCCCGTCCGGGAGGCGGCCGAGAAGCTCGGCGAGATCAAGCGGCAAATCCGCGTCCCCCTGGTCGCCGACATCCACTTCAACTACAAGCTGGCCCTCATGGCGCTGGAGCAGGGGGTCGACGGGCTGCGGCTCAATCCGGGCAACATCGGGGGCAAGCACTTCGTCCAGGAGGTCGTCAACCTGGCCAAGGACAAGCGCATCCCCATCCGCATCGGCGTCAACGCGGGCTCGCTGGAAAAGGACCTGCTCGCCAAGTACAACGGGCCCACCGCCCAGGGCATGGTCGAGTCCGCGCTCCGGCACATCCGGATCCTCGAGGACCTGAACTACCCGGAGATGAAGGTCTCGCTCAAGGCGTCCGACCCCAGGATGATGATCGAGGCCTACCGGGTGCTCGCCGATCAGGTCGACTATCCATTCCATCTCGGCGTCACCGAGGCAGGCACGCCGGGGGTGGGGACGATCAAGTCCGCGGTCGGCCTCGGCGCGCTGCTCTCCGAGGGGATCGGCGACACGATCCGCGTCTCGCTCAGCGCCGATCCCACCGAAGAGGTTCGGGTGGGGATCGACATCCTCAAGGCCCTCGGGCTCCGCACGGGCGGGCTCACCTTCGTGTCCTGTCCCTCTTGTGGCCGCGCCGACGTGGACCTCGTCAAGCTGGCCAAGGAGGTCGAGGACGAGTTCCGCGGCCTCAACGAGGAGATCCACATCGCGGTCATGGGCTGCGAGGTGAACGGTCCCGGGGAGGCGCGCGCCGCCGACATCGGCGTCGCCGGGGGGCGGGGCATCGGCCTCATCTTCAAGAACGGCGAGGTGATCCGGAAGGTCGCCGAGAAAGACATCGTGAAGACGATGCGCGAGGAGGTCGACAAGTTCATCGCCGAGCGCAAGGCGGCCCGGGCGGCGGCGCCGGCCGAGTCAGACTGATGGGCCAGTACCGCACCCACGTCTTCGTGTGCACGAGTGGCGACACCTGCCCGACCCAGGGCGACGTCGAGCAATTCGTGAAATACCTGCGGGGCGAGTGCGCCAAGGCCGGCCTCAAGACAGAGGTCCGCGTCAACAAGGCCGGCTGCTTCTCGCAGTGCGGCCACGGGCCGATGATGGTCGTCTACCCTGACGATGTCTGGTACGCGGGCGTCGGGGAGTCCGATCTCCAGGAGATCTTCGAGTCTCACATTCTCCACGGCAAGCCCGTCGAGCGTCTCCTCTACAACCCCGGCGTGAAGGGACCGAACAAGAAGCCGGGCACTCGCTGAGCCCATGCGCCTCAGCAAAGCCCTCGTTCCCACGCTGCGGGAGGATCCTGCCGAGGCCGAGGCCCTCAGCCACAAGCTGATGCTGCGGGCCGGGCTGGTGAGGCAACTGGCGGCCGGGATCTACGCCTATCTCCCCCTCGGGCAACGCGTGATCGACAGGATCAACGCGATCATCCGAGAGGAGATGAACGCCATCGGCGGGCAGGAGATCACCATGCCGGTGCTCCATCCCGCCGAGATCTGGCAGAAGAGCGGGCGCTGGGACGGCATTCCAGAAATGTTCAAGCTGAAGGATCGGAAGGGCGCCGACATGTGCCTGGGCATGACGCACGAAGAGGTGGTGGCCTGGCTGGCAGCCCGGGAGATCCGTTCCTACCGCGATCTGCCCCAGATCTGGTACCAGATCCAGACCAAGGAGCGCGACGAGGCGCGCCCGCGCTCGGGCGTGCTCCGCACCCGCGAGTTCCTCATGAAGGACTCGTACACGCTCGATCCCGACCTGAACGCCCTGGAGCGCTCCTACGCCGCCCACGAGCGGGCCTATCGCCGGATCTTCGATCGCTGTGGCCTCGCCTACCACGTCGTCCAGTCGGATACGGGGATGATGGGCGGGCTCGGCTCCCACGAGTTCATGGCGCCCAGCGCCGCCGGCGAGGACGAGATCGCGCTCTGCGGCGGCTGCGGCTACGCGGCCAACGTCGAGCTCGCCCGGGGCGTTCCGGCGCCGCCCGACGTTCCAGGCTGGACGCGCGAGGAGGTGGCCACGCCGAACGCGCGCACGGCCGCCGAGCTAGCGGCCGTACTCAGGATCGACCCGCGGCTGATCATCAAAACCCTCGTCTACGTGGCGGCGAAGACGGGCCCGGTCCTGGCGCTGGTGCGGGGCGACCACGCGCTGCACGAGCGGAAGCTCGCGCGCGCGCTCGGAGAGGAGTTCCGGCCGGCGCATCCCGACGAGGTGCGCACGCTGCTGGGCGCCCCGGCGGGATCGATCGGACCGCTGGACGTGCGCATGCCCGTGCTGGCCGACGAGGCGCTCAAGACCGGAACCTACGTCGTCGGCGCCAACCGCGAGGGCGTCCACATCCGCGGCGTCAGCCCGGGCCGCGACTTCCCCTGCCGCTTCGTCGACCTGCACACGGTGGCCGCGGGCGAGGCGTGTCCCGAGTGCGGCAAGCCTCTCGCCGTCGAGCGCGTGATCGAGATTGGCAACATCTTCAAGCTCGGCACGAAGTACTCGGCGCCGCTCGGCGCCGCCTACCTGGACGAGCAGGGGCGCCAGCAGCCGATCGTGATGGGCAGCTACGGTATCGGACCGGCCCGGATCGCGGCGGCGGCGATCGAACAACTCGCCGACGCCGACGGGATCATCTGGCCCCCGTCCATCGCGCCCTTCCAGGTTCACATCGTCGCCGTGAACGTCCGCGATGCAGCTCAGGCGGCCGCGGCCGAGGAGATCTACGCGGAATGCGGGCGCCACGAGATCGAGGCCCTGCTGGACGACCGCGACGAGCGGCCGGGCGTCAAGTTCAAGGACGCCGACCTGCTGGGCATGCCGCTCCGGGTGACGGTCGGCAACGCCTTCGTCAAAGACGGCATCGTGGAAGTCCGGGAGCGTCGCACTCGGCGGGAGAGCCGGGTGGCCAAGGCCGAGGTCCTGGCGACCATCAAGTCCAGCGGGGCGCTGAAAATGCCCGGATGATCTTGCCTCCGCCGGGTGCACGTGCTAAAGTCTTGAAAAACTGGGCCTTGCCCAGTTTTTTACTTTAGCGGGTTGGTCACGATGCAGGACGAGGAGCGGAGCGCCCAGATCGAGGAGGTCATTCAGCCGGTGCTCCGCGACCACGGGCTCGAGCTGGTGGACCTCGAATGGCGTCCGCGCCGTCCCCGGGCGGTGCTGCGCGTGTTCATCGACAAGCCGGGTGGCGTCGCCATCGGGGACTGCGAGCGGCTGAGCCGCGAGCTCGGCGATCTGCTGGACGTCGCGGGACTGATCGCCGAGTCCTACGATCTGGAGGTGTCGTCGCCCGGGCTGGACCGGCAGCTGCGCACCGAGCGCGAGTACCGCTGGGCGACCGGCAAGCGCGTGCGCTGCTGGCTGGCCGGTGGGGCCGAGATGAACGGCCGGCTGGCCGAGGTGGCGCCGGAGCGCCTGGTGCTGGAGCGCGAAGGCGAGCGCGTCGAGGTGCCGCGGGCGGTGGTCACCAAGGCGCGTCTGGACGCCGACGTGCCCTGGCCCCGGCGGGGAGAGGGATGAACCGAGAGCTGTTGCAGGTGATCGAGCAGATCGGACGCGAGAAGGGGATCGATCCCGAGGTCCTCTTCGAAGCGCTGGAGTCTGCCCTTCTCTCGGCATCCCGCCGAACGCTGGGCGCGGCCGAGAACGTCCGGATGGAGATCGACCGCAAGACCGGCGCGCTCAAGGTCTACTGCCGCAAGAAGGTGGTCGAGGAGGTCACGGATCCCAAGCTGGAGATCGGCCCGGCCGAGGCGAAGGCGCTGAACCCGGAGGCGGAGATCGGCGACGAGCTGGAACAGGAGCTGCCGCCCCAGGAGTTCGGCCGTATCGCCGCCCAGACGGCCAAGCAGGTCATCCTGCAGCGCGTGAGAGACGCCGAGCGTGATCGGATCTACAAGGAGTTCGAGGGCAAAGAGGGGCAGATCCTCCGGGGCGTGGTCCACCGCATCGAGAAGCGGAACGTCATCCTCGAGATCGGCAAGGCCGAGGCGATCCTGCCCGAGCGGGAGCAGATTCCCGGCGAGCGCTACAATCCGGGCGACCGCGTGCGGGCCTACGTGCTCGAGGTGCGCCGGACCACGAAGGGCCCGCAGATCACGCTCTCGCGGACGCATCCAGGGTATCTGGTGCGGCTCTTCGAAACCGAGATCCCCGAGATCCAGGAGGGCATCGTCGTGGTCAAGGCCGCGGCCCGCGAGGCGGGCGAGCGCGCCAAGGTCGCCGTGGCCTCGACGAAGCGCGACGTCGACCCGATCGGCGCCTGCGTCGGGCTGCGCGGCACCCGCATCCAGGTGATCAGCCGGGAGCTGCGGGGCGAGAAGATCGACATCATCGAGTGGTCGCACGATCCGACGACCTTCGTGGCCAGGGCCCTCTCCCCCGCCAAGGTCTCGTCGGTAACGATGGCGGAGGAGACCGACCCCGAGGGCCAGCCCTCCGCCTTGGTCGTCGTCCCCGACAACCAGCTCTCGCTGGCCATCGGCAAGAAGGGCCAGAACGCCAGGCTGGCGGCGAAGCTCACGGGTATGCGCATCGATATCAAGAGCGAGTCGGAGCTGGAGACGGAGCGGTCGGAGCCCGACGAGGGCGGGGGCGACCGGGCGGCCCTCGCGGCACTGAGCGGAGTGAGCCCCGAGCTGGTGGCGGCGCTGGTGGCCGCCGGGCTCGGCTCTCCGCTGGATATCGTGAGGGCGGGGCGGGAGCGGCTCGCCGGCATCGCCGAGGTCGGCGAGCGGGCCGAAACGGTTTATGCAGCCGCCGAGCAGTGGGTCGCCGCCCATGCGCGCCGAGGCGGCGGGGACGATCCGGGCGTGTCCGGATCCGAGGATGCGGTCTCCGCGTGAAGGTCCGCGGCGTACGTGCGTGGGATGCCGGCAGGTGCGGCCCAAGCTGGAGCTGGTGCGATTGGTTCGCCGCCCGGACGGCGTCGTCGTCCATGACCCCAGGGGAGCGGGCCGCGGCGCCTACGTGTGTGCGGATCCGAGCTGTCTCGAGCGCGCGATGAAGTCCGGCAGATTCGCGCAGGCGTTCAGGAAACCGTGCGAGGCTGGGGTCAGCCTGGTAACGGACGTGCGAGCCGCAGGACGGCCGGGGGCAGGGGCCCCCGCGTCCGAGGCGAGCGATAAAGCCCGATCTGGGAGGTGAGGGGGCTGTGGCAGCGGCAAAGATAAAGGTCATCGAGTTGGCGAAAGAACTCGGCGTCACCAGCAAGGACCTGATGCTGGCGGCCGAAGAGATGGGTAAGAAGGGCGTCCGCGCCATGACCCCTCTCGACACCACGCTTGCAAACGCGCTGAGGCTCAAGCTTGGCAAAGGACGGGAGCTACCGGAGGAGACGAAGCCGAAGCGTCCCTCGCGGCCCCGAACGCCCAAGCCCGCGGCCGAGGAGGGAGCGGCGGAGAAGCCCGCCGCGCGCCCGCGGAAGGCGAAGGTCCAGCCGCCCGAAGAGGCGCCCGTCGAGCTCCGGCCGGCGGCGACGATCGTCAAGCCGAAGCCGGTCGACAAGCCGGCGGAGGCGCCAGGGGAAGTGCCGGAGCCGCTCAGGCCCGTGGCGGAGGCGATACCCGAGCCGAAGCCCGCTGTCGCGCAGCCACCGGAGCCGGTGGTGTCCGCGCCGCTCAAGCCTCTGGTGGCGAGCCCCGCCTCGACGCCGGCCGCGCCCGCGAAGAAGCCCGAGCCCAGGATCGTCCCGTTCCGACCGATCGAGCGGCCGGCGGCGCCGCCTCCGTCGCGCCCGCCGCAGCGTCATCCCGCGCCTCCCTTCGTGCAGCCTCGCGTCACGCAGGCGCCTCCGCGACCGGCGCCGCCGCGCGAGCCTCGCCGCGTCGAGCCGGTGGCGCCCGCCGCGGCCGCCACGCCGTCGGTCGAGGTCGCGCCGACCAAGCCGGCTGCCGTGGCGACCGTCGAAGCGCCGCCCGCGCTCCTGGCCGACGTCAAGCGCGAGATGGTCCGGGTGCCGGAGTCGGTCACGGTCGCAGAGCTGGCCGAAAAGATGCGCCGCAAGTCCGGCGAGGTGATCAAGGCGCTCCTCGAGCTGGGCGTGATGGCGACGGTGAACGAGCTGCTGGATCCCACCGCGGCCAAGCTGGTCGCCGACAAGTTCGGTTTCGACGTCGAGGTCCGATCGGTGGAAGGCGACATTCTCGAAGAGGACGAGGTCGATCCCTCGCAGCTCGTGCTCCGGCCGCCGGTGGTGACCGTGATGGGCCACGTCGACCATGGCAAGACGTCGCTCCTGGACGCGGTCAGGAAGTCGAAGGTTGCCGAGAAGGAGTTCGGCGGGATCACCCAGCACATCGGCGCTTATCAAGTCATGACGTCGCACGGCAAAGTGACGTTCCTTGATACTCCCGGGCACGAAGCCTTCACCGCCATGCGGGCGCGTGGCGCCCAGGCCACGGACATCGTCATCCTGGTGGTGGCGGCCGACGACGGTGTCATGCCCCAGACGATCGAGGCGATCAACCACGCGCGGGCGGCCAGCGTGCCCATCATCGTCGCCGTCAACAAGATCGACAAGCCGGAGGCGGACCCGGACCGGGTCAAGCGCGAGCTCAGCAACCAAGGCCTGGTCCCCGAGGAGTGGGGCGGGCAGACCATCTTCGTCAACACGTCGGCGAAGAAGGGCACCGGCATCGACCATCTCCTGGAGATGACGGCGCTCCAGGCCGAGATCCTCGAGCTCAAGGCCAACCCCAACCGCGCGGCCAAGGGCGTCATCATCGAGGGCCGGCTGGACCGCGGGCGCGGCCCGGTGGCCACCGCGCTGGTGCAGAACGGCACCCTCAAGGAAGGCGACCCCGTGGTCCTGGGCTCGCACTCCGGCCGCATCCGCGCGCTGATCGACCCCAGCGGGCGGAAGGTCAAGTCGGCGGGGCCGTCGGATCCCGTGGAGATCCTCGGGCTCTCCGGCGTGCCGTCGGCCGGCGACGTGCTCGTCGCCGTGTCGGACGAGCGCAAGGCCCGCCAGATCGCGCAGATGCGGCTCGAGCGGGAGAAGGCCAAGGTCAAGACCGCGGAGCGCATCACGCTCGAGGGGCTGCACCGGCAGATCGAGAGCGGCGAGATCAAGGAACTGCGGCTCGTGCTCAAGGCCGACGTCCAGGGCTCGGTGGAGGCGCTGACGGAATCGCTGGAACGGCTCTCGACGGAGGAGGTCAAGCTGAAGGTCATCCACGCCTCGGTGGGCGCCATCAACGAGAGCGACGTGATGCTTGCCTCAGCCTCGAACGCCATCGTCATCGGCTTCAACGTCAAGGCGGAGCCGAAGGCGGCGAGCCAGGCTCAGGCCAACGGCGTGGACGTACGCTACTACAACGTCATCTACGAGGTGATCAACGACGTCAGGGCCGCGCTGGCGGGCCTGCTGGCGCCCGAGATCCGGGAGACGACGCTGGGCCGGGCCCAGGTGCGCCAGATCTTCGTCATCTCCAAGCTGGGGCCCATTGCCGGGAGCCTCGTCCAGGAAGGCAAGATCGTGCGGAACGCCAAGGTACGGGTGCGGCGGGGCGACACGATCGTGGGCGAAGGCACGGTGACCTCGCTCAAGCGCTTCAAGGACGACGTCCGCGAAGTGGCGTCTGGCCTCGAGTGCGGCATCGGCGTGGACGCGGTGAAGGGGATCCAGCCCGGGGACATCCTGGAGGTCTACGCCACCGAGGAAGTCGCGCGCACGCTGTGATGGCGGAGCCCCGTGTCTCGAGCCCGCGTCGCCGTCGGCACGATTGAGCTGCACCTTTCAGACGTCGATTCGCTGAAAGGCAAGCGGCACGTTCTCAAAGGGCTGAAAGAGCGCGTCCGGGCCCGGTTCGAGGTGGCGGTCGCCGAGGTCGACCATCACGACATCTGGCAGCGGGCTACGCTCGCCGTCGCCTGCGTCTCGCACGACTCCCGCCACGCCAACGAGGTCGTGTCCAAGGCGATGGACTTCATCGAAGCCAGTATCGACGGCTCCGTCATCGGGACGAGCGTGGAGATCCTCTGATGCAGGGCAAGCGGCTCGATCGCGTGAACCAGCTGATTCGCGAGGAGGTCTCGCTGCTGCTCCAGCGCGAGCTCAAGGACCCCCGCCTGGGCTTCGTAACCGTCACCGAGGTGGAGACGACCAAGGACCTCCGGTCGGCGAAGGTCTTCGTCTCGGTCCTCGGCGACGAGGCGCAGTGGGCCTCGTCGCTGGCGGCGCTCGTCCACGCCCGGGGGTTCATCCGCAACTGGCTGCGGGAGCATCTCGAGCTGCGCGTCACGCCCGAGCTCGACTTCCGGGCGGACCGATCGCTGGAGCACGCGGCGCGCATCCAGCAGCTGCTCAAGCAGCTCTCCGTCGAGCGCTGAAGGGGGGTGCCGGTGGCCGTCACCGATAAAGTCCTGGCCGCTTTCAAGCGCCCGCAGCGCGCGCTCATGCTGGGCCACGTCCACCCCGACGCCGACGTTCTCGGCACGTTGCTCGCGCTCGGCCTGGCGCTGGGCACTCGCGGCTGGACGGTGGCGTGGGGCGGGCCCCACCCGGCGCCGCCGATGCTGGCTTTCTTGCCCGGCATCGAGCGCTACGCGCGCCTGGAGCGCGTGGAGGGGCCGCTCGATGTCGCCGTGCTGACCGACTGCCCTAACCCCGAGCGCACCGAGGGCCTTCTCGATCAGGCGCGGCGGACGGGGGCGGCGATCGTCAACATCGACCACCACCACGACAACCGCGGCTACGGCGACGTGAACTGGGTCGAGCCGGGGGCGGCGGCGACGGGCGAGATGATCTACGAGCTGCTGATGGCGCTGGGCGCCCCGATCACGCCCGCCATCGCCACGAACCTCTTCACGGCCATCCACATGGACACGGGGTCGTTCCGCTACTCCAACGTGACGCCCACGACCTTCCGCATCGGGGGGGCGCTGGTGGCGGCGGGTGCCGATCCCGCGTTCGTCTCGGGTCAGCTCTACGAGCGACGGTCCCTGGAGGCGCTCCGCTGGCTGGGTCAGGCCCTCACCCGTATCGAGGTGAGCCCCGACGGCCGCGTGGCGTGGCTGGCCCTACCGGCGGGCGCGATCCCGGAGACGATCATCGAGTCCGAGGATCTCGTGACCTATCCGCGTTCCGTCGAGTCGGTGCGGGTGGCTTGCCTGCTGCGCGAGCGGAACGGGGTGGTGAAGGTGAGCCTGCGCGGCAAGGGCGATGTTGACGTGAGCCGCATCGCGGCGCAGTTCGGCGGGGGAGGACATCCTAACGCCGCGGGCTGCACGGTGCCGGGGCCGCTCGAGCGAGTCACGCGCGACGTGCTGACGGCCATCCGAGCCGCCCTCGAGGCGCGATGACGGCGAGCGCCCCCCGCTCCGGCGTGCTCGTGGTGGACAAGGCCGCCGGCATGACCTCCTTCGCCGTGGTCGCGCTGGTGCGCCGCCGGCTGGGGCCGCGGCGGGTGGGTCATGCCGGCACCCTGGATCCCGGCGCGGTCGGCGTCCTGCCGGTGCTCATCGGCGAGGCCACCAAGCTCATGCCCTACTTGCAAGATATGGACAAGGAGTATCTCGCCACGCTGCGCTTCGGGGTCCGGACCGACACCCTCGATCTCGACGGGCGCGTGATCGCGACATCGCCGGTACCGCTGCTCGACCGCGATGTCCTGACGCGGATCACGCGGGCCTTCGTCGGCCGGATCAAGCAGGTGCCGCCGATGTACTCGGCGCTCCACCACGAGGGGCGGCGCCTCTACGAGCTGGCGCGACGGGGCGTCGAGGTGGCGCGGGCGCCGCGCGAGGTGATGGTCCATGCCCTCACGGTCGAGGGAGTGACTCCCCCGGCGGCGACGCTGAGGATCGTCTGTGGCAAGGGCACCTACGTCCGGACTCTGGCGGCGGATCTGGGGGAGGCGGTCGGCTGTGGCGCCGCCATCGAGCGCCTGGTGCGGAGTCGGGTCGGGCCCTTCGGGCTGGGCGAGGCCATCGCGTGTTCGGAGATCGAGGAGGCCGCAGCGGAGGCCCTCTGGCGGCGTGTCCTGCCTCCGGAGTCGACCCTGGCTGGCTGGCCGGCGATCCGCCTCGACGTGCCGGCAGCCTCGCGCTTTCTTCAGGGGCAGGCGGTGGACGTGACGCCGCCCCTCAATCGGGACGGACGATTCGTGGCCGTGCACGCGGCCGAGGGCGGATTCTTCGGGGTGGGGGAGCTGATGGCGGACGGCGGCCGAGTCAGGCCCGCGCGGATTCTGCATGCGGATCGTCCGGGGCCTCGAGTCCTACCCGCCTGAGGCGCCCGCGACCGCGGTCGCGCTCGGCGTCTTCGACGGCGTCCATCTCGGCCATCGCGCGATCCTGGCGACCGCGGTAGCGCAGGCGCGGGCCTCGGAGTTGCAGGCGCTCGCCTGCACCTTCGATCCCCACCCCGCCGAGGTGCTTCAGCCCGGGCACGCCCCCGCGCCGATCTCCACACTGGACGAGCGACTGGCGTTGATCGCTCAGACGGGCGTCGACGCGACCGTCGTGCTGGCCTTCACCTCCGACCTGGCCGCGGTCGAGCCCGAGGCCTTCGTGAAGGACGTGCTGCTCGAACGGCTGCGCGCCCGTGACGTCGTCGTTGGGTTCAACCACACCTTCGGCCGGGGAGCGCGGGGCAGCGCCCGGCTCCTGCAGGCGCTCAGCCAGCGGATGGGGTTCCGCTGCCACGTCGTGCCGCCACTGATGATCGACGGCGTCGCCGTCTCCTCCTCCGAGATCCGCGCCGCGCTGAATGCCGGTCAGGTCGAGCGGGCCAACCGGTACCTGGGCAGGCCCTATGCGGTTGGAGGCGAGGTCGTGCAGGGCGCCGGGCGTGGTCGGACCCTGGGCTTTCCGACAGCGAACCTCCGACCCGATCGGCCCCTGCTCGTGCCGGCAGGCGTCTATGCCTGCCACGCCCAGGTTGACGGTGAGAGCCATCCGGCCGTCGTCAACGTCGGTGTGCGGCCGACCTTCGACGAAGAACGCCTCGTCATCGAGGCCCATCTCCTCGATTTCTCTGGCGCTTTGTACGGTCATGCGATCCGTCTGGCGTTCGTCTGCCGGCTCAGGGATGAGCGAAAGTTCCCAGGGTTGGAAGCCCTCAGGGAGCAGATCGGCCTCGACATCGCGGCGGCCCGCCGGCGTCTTTGACTGTCGGCTTTACTCCGCGGCGTTTCGGTGATAGTATCCTGCTGTAAACACTGAGAGAAAAAGGTTTTTGGGAACCCGTTCTGGCGGAGGTGGTCTCCCTGGAGCGTGGCGATTGAAGGAGGGCCTCCCGATGCCGCTGTCCATCGAAAAGAAGCGAAGCCTCATCGAGCAGTTCCGTGTCCACGAGGGTGACACGGGCTCGCCGGAGGTGCAGATCGCGCTCCTCACGGAGCGGATCAACGGGCTGACCGAGCATTTCAAGCAGCACACCAAAGACCACCACTCGCGGCGCGGCCTGCTCATGCTGATCGGCAAGCGGCGCGGGCTCCTCGAATATCTGCGCAACAAAGACACCGAACGCTATCGCGCCATCATCGAGAAGCTCGGAATCCGCCGGTGACGGCGGTCTCGCTTTTCACGGACAGGTCCTCGGACGGAACGGTTCCGGGGGCCCCTGCGCGGGCAACACGCCCCGCGCCACACGGCGTTCGCCGGACTCCGGCCGACACGCGAGGACAAGCATTCGTATGACTCAGAGCGTTCACGTCGATCTCAATGGGCTCCCGTTCTCTATGGAGACGGGCAAGGTGGCCAAGCAGGCCGAAGGCGCCGTCGTCGTCCGCCACGGCGGCACGATGGTGCTGGCCACCTGCGTGGCCAGCAAGACCCCCAACGAGGCCCAGGATTTCTTTCCTTTGACGGTCGAGTACCGCGAGCGGGCGTACGCCGGCGGGCGGATCCCAGGCGGGTACTTCAAGCGCGAAGGCCGACCCGTCGAGAAGGAGATCCTGACCTCGCGGCTGATCGACCGGCCGATCCGCCCGCTGTTCCCCAAAGGGTTCAGGAACGAGGTCCAGGTCATCTGCCTGGCGATCTCCGCCGACCAGGAGCACGATCCCGACGTACTGGCCATGAACGGGGCGTCTGCCGCGCTCTGCCTGTCGGGAATCCCGTTCGACGGCCCGGTGGGCGCAGCGCGGGTCGGGCAGGTGGACGGCAAGCTGGTCGTCAACCCGACCCTGGCCCAGCAGGATGTCTCCACGCTCGACCTGGTCATCGCCGGCACCGAGGACGCCGTCCTCATGGTCGAGGCGGGCGCCCAGGAAGTCAGCGAGGAGACGATGCTGGAGGCGATCGTGTTTGGCCACGCCGAATGCAAGCGTCTGGTCCGGGCCCAGAAGGAACTCGGCCAGAAGGCGGGCCGCCCGCGCTGGCCGTTCGATCGGGAGGCGGGCCGGGATCGCGAGCTGGAGGCGCGCGTCCGGGCGCTGGCCGGCGACCGGCTGGCCGCCGCCCTCGCCGTGCACGAGAAGCACGGGCGCGCGGACGCCGTCAGCGCGGTGTTCGAGGAGATCGTCAAGGCGCTCGGTCTCGACGAGACGACGAAGGTCGCCGCCCGCGAGGTCTTCGCGGCGCTGGAGGCGGCCGAGGTCCGGCGCATGATCGTCGAGCGCGGCATTCGCGTCGACGGCCGGAAGGTGAGCGAGATCCGTCCGATCACGATCGACATGTCCTACCTGCCCCGGGCGCACGGCTCCAGTCTCTTCACCCGGGGCGAGACGCAGGCCCTGGTGTCGGCGACGCTGGGCACCAAGTCCGACGAGCAAAAGGTCGAGGCGCTGGACGGCGATGAGTGGCGGCGCTTCATGCTCCACTACAACTTCCCGTCGTTCTCCGTCGGCGAGGTGCGTCGCTTCGGTTCGCCGGGACGGCGTGAGATCGGTCACGGCGCGCTGGCCGAGCGGGCGGTGGGGGTCCTGCTGCCGCCCAAGGAGGAGTTCCCCTACACGATCCGCATCGTCTCCGACATCCTCGAGTCCAACGGGTCCTCGTCGATGGCCACGGTGTGCGGCGCCTCGCTGGCCCTGATGGACGCAGGCGTGCCGCTCAAAACGCACGTGGCCGGCATCGCCATGGGACTGGTCAAGGAGGGCGACCGGGTCGGGATCCTGACCGACATCATGGGCACCGAGGACCACTACGGCGACATGGATTTCAAGGTGGCCGGCACTGAGAAGGGGATCACGGCGCTCCAGATGGACATCAAGATCTCCGGCGTCTCGCTGGAGATCATGCGCGCGGCGCTGGCCAACGCCCGTGAGGCGCGCCTGTTCGTGTTGGCCAAGATGCGCGAGGCGATCGAGAAGCCACGCCCCGAGCTCAGCCCCTACGCGCCGCGGTTTGTCACGATCAAGATCCGGCCCGAGAAGATCCGCGAGATCATCGGCCCCGGAGGCAAGGTAGTCCGGGCCATCCAGGACCAGACGGGAACGAAGGTCGACATCGAGGACGACGGCCGGGTGACGGTATTCTCGCCGGACAGCGCCTCCGTCCAGAAGGCGATCGCCATGATCCAGGACATCTGCCGAGAGGTGGAGCTGGACCGGATCTACGTGGGCAAGGTCAAGAAGATCGTGGAGTTCGGCGCGTTCGTCGAAGTGATTCCCAATACCGAGGGGTTGCTGCACATCTCGCAGATCGCCGAGTCGCGTATCCGCTCCGTCCAGGACGTGCTGAGCGAAGGCGACGAGGTCGCCGTCAAGGTGATCGAGATCGACGGCAACGGTAAGATGCGGCTCTCGCGCAAGATCGCGCTCCGCGAGCAGCCGGCGCTGGCCGAGAAGGAAAGGCTCCGGAACCCCAACGCGGCGAACCCTCCCCGTGACTGAAGAGTATCGGAAGAGCCTGCTGCCGAACGGCATCCGCATCGTCACCGAGCGGATGCCCCACGTTCGGTCGGTGGCCGTCGGCGTCTGGGTGGAGACCGGCTCCCGCCACGAGCCGGAGGGCCGGGCCGGCATGTCCCACCTCATCGAGCACCTGGTCTTCAAGGGCACGGCGACGCGCAGCGCGGAGACGATCGCCCGCACCATGGATTCCGTGGGCGGGCAGATGGACGCCTTCACCACGAAGGAGCACACCTGCTTCTACGTGCAGGTCCTCGACGAGCACTTGCCGCTGGCGGTGGACCTGCTCACCGACATCCTCCTGCACCCGCTCTTCGACGCCGAGGAGTTGGAGCGGGAGAAGTCTGTGGTGCTGCAGGAGATCAAGATGGTGGAGGACACGCCCGACGACCTCATCCACGATCTCTTCGCCGCGCACGTGTGGGAAGGGCACCCGCTGGGGCGGCCGATTCTGGGCACCCGGGAGGGTGTCATCGGCTACGGGCGGGACACCATCCGCACCCACTTCGCCGAGCACTACGCACCCCCCAAGATCATCATCGCCGTGGCCGGCAATGTCACCTACGACCGGGTGCTGGAGTTGTTCGGCGCCGGCTTCGAAGGTTTCTGCCGCCAGCCGGTCGAGCGCCCGAACACGGTGCCGGTGATGAAGGGGGGCGTGAACATCGTCCACAAGGAGCTGGAGCAGGTCCACGTGGTGATGGGCTTCCCCGGCCTCAGCCACTCGGCGCCCGAGCGGTACGCGCTCTTCCTTCTCAACGATATCATCGGCGGCAGCATGTCCTCCCGCCTCTTCCAGGAGGTCCGCGAGCGCCAGGGGCTGGTCTACTCCATCCACTCCGGTGTCCAGGCCTTCCGCGACACGGGCATGCTCTACATCTACGCAGCGACCGACGCGCCCAACTTCTCGAAGGTGCTCAAGTCGATCCTCAAGGAGATCCGGGATCTCAAGAAGCTCGGCGTGCGGGAGGACGAGCTGCGGCGCGCCAAGGATCACCTCAAGGGCAGCCTCATGCTGTCGCTGGAGTCCACCTCGAGCCGGATGAACCGGCTGGCCAAGCACGAGATGCACTTCGGCTCGTTCCTCACGATGGACGCCATGCTCGCGGCCATCGACACCGTCCGCCACGAGGAGGTCCAGGTGCTCGTCAGCGAGCTGCTGGACGAGGACCGGCTGGCGCTGACGACCTATGGCCCGCTGGACCGGCGCAACCTCCCCCGCGAACTCAGCCGGGCCGGATAGCTTCGCCAGACTTCGTTCTCAGTCGTCGCCCATCCTCACGTACAAACACGTACGCTCCGGTGGGCTCCTCCTTCGGGCCTCGTCTGGCTCGTTCTCCGGTCCGGCGCCGTACGCTGGGGCTGCCTCCTCCCTCGGGCCTCGCCTGACTCGTCATTTCGCCCGCGACCGCCGGCTCGCTTCTTGGCCCGCGTCCACGCGGCGGCTGCCTCCTCCCTCGGGCCTCGCCTGACTCGTCATTTCGCCCGCGACCGCCGGCTCGCTTCTTGGCCCGCGTCCACGCGGCGGTGGGCTCCTCCCTCGGGCCTCGTCTGACTCGCTCTGCGGCCCGGCTTGCCGCTTTCCCTTGCCCGGGTTTTCCTTTAAGGTGAGGGCGTGATCGAGCGGTACACGCGTCCGGCCATGGGGCGAATCTGGAACGAGGAGTCCAAGTACGCCACCTGGCTGCGCGTGGAGCTGGCCGTGTGCGAGGCCTACACCCGCCGCGGCCGCATCCCGGCCGAGGCGCTGGCCCGCGTCCGGGCCAAGGCGCGCGTCGATGTCGCCCGTATCCTCGAGATCCAGCGGCGGGTCAAGCACGAGATGATCGCGCTCCTGACCAGCCTCGAGGAGCAGCTCGGCGCGGACTCCCGCTTCGTCCACATCGGGCTCACCACCAACGACGTCTGGGACACCGCCCTGGCCCTCCAGCTTCGCGAGGCCGCCGACCTCCTCATCGCCGGCCAGGAGCGGTTGCGGGCGGCGCTCGGCGAGCTGGCCCGCCGCCACAAGGACACCCTGATCGTCGGCCGGACTCACGGCGTTCACGCCGAGCCGACGACGTTCGGCCTGAAGGTGGCGGTGTGGTACACGGAGGCCGGGCGGAACCTCGAGCGCCTCCGGCGGGCGCGGGCGGCCGTGGCCGTGGGGAAGCTGTCGGGAGCCGTCGGCAACTTCGCCCACGTCGAGCCCGAGGTCGAGGAGGAGGTCTGCCGGGAGCTGGGGCTGGAGGCGGCGGCCGTCTCCACCCAGATCGTCCAGCGCGACCGCCACGCGGAGTTCTGCACGACGCTCGCCGTCGCCGCGGCCTCCCTCGAGAAGATCGCCCTGGAGATCCGGGGCCTCCAGCGCACGGAGATCCTGGAGGCCCAGGAGCCCTTCGCCGAGGGCCAGAAGGGTTCCAGCGCCATGCCCCACAAGCGTAACCCCGAGCTGACCGAGCGCATCTGTGGGCTGGCGCGGCTCGTCAGGACCAACGCGCTGGCCGCGCTCGAAAACGTCGCGCTGTGGCACGAGCGCGACATCAGCCACTCCTCCGTCGAGCGCGTCGTCCTGCCGGACTCGACCATTCTTGTCGATTACCTGCTCGATCTGGCGACATTCGTCGTCGAGGGCCTCGAGGTCGACCCCGCCCGCATGGCGGAGAACCTCGAGCGGAGCTACGGGCTCGTCTACTCCCAGCGGGTGCTGCTCAAGCTCACCGAGACGGGGCTGGCGCGCCAGGCGGCCTACGAGATCGTGCAGCGCAACGCCATGCGGGCCTGGCGGGAGCGGCGGCCGTTCCTGGAACTGCTCGCCGCCGACTCCGCGGTCACCGAGCGGCTGGGGCCGGACGAGCTGAAGGCGTGTTTCGATCCGGCGTGGTACCTCCGTCACGTCGACGTGATCTTCAAGCGGGCCGGGCTCATCCCGGAGGGGGGCTTCCGCCCCCCTTCCGGAACCTCCCCCCGGGGATTGCGGCAGCAAAGCCGCCGCTCGAAACGCGCGAAATAGGGGGTAGAACGGTGAAGAGAGCGGTTCCGGAGGTGGAGCAGCGGGAGAAGATGTACGAAGGCAAGGCGAAGATCGTCTACGCGACCAGCCGGCCGGATCTGATCATCCAGTACTTCAAGGACGACGCCACCGCCTTCAACGCGCTCAAGCGCGGGACCATCGTCGGCAAGGGCGTGGTGAACAACCGGATGTCGGCGGCGCTGTTCCAGCGGCTCGAGCGCGCGGGGGTGCCCACCCACTATCTGGCCATCCTCTCCGACCGCGAGATGCTCTGCCGGCGGCTCGAGATCATCCGCATCGAGACAATCGTCCGCAACATCGTGGCCGGGAGCCTGGCCAAGCGCACCGGATTCGAGGAAGGGACTCCGATCAGGGAGCCGATCGTGGAGCTCTATTACAAATCGGATCCGCTCGGCGATCCCATGATCACCGACGACCACGTGCGGCTGCTGGGGCTGGCCACGCCCCGGGAGCTCGGCTGGATCAGGCGAACGGCCCTTCGGATCAACCGCGTGCTGCGGCCGCACATGGCGCGCCGGGGACTCCTGCTGGTCGACTTCAAGCTCGAGTTCGGGCGCGCCCGCGGCCGCCTCTACCTGGGCGACGAAATCTCACCCGACACCTGCCGCCTGTGGGACGCTCGGACCCGGACCAAGCTGGACAAGGACCGCTTCCGCCAGGACCTGGGCGGCGTGGAGGACGCGTACCAGGAAGTGTTCCGGCGTCTCGTCGAGGGCGCCGTAACCCGGACATGAGGGTGCGCGTACTCGTCCGGCTCAAGCCGGGTATCCTCGACGTTCAGGGCGCGGCCGTCAAACGTGCGCTGATGGGCCTCGGCTTCACGGAGGTGGCTGACCTGCGGGTGGGCAAGGTGATCGAGGTCGAGCTGGACGCGCCCACGGCCGCGCAGGCCCGCGCCCGCGCCGACGAGATGTGCCGTCGGCTCCTCGCCAACCCGGTGCTCGAGGAGTACACGATCGAGTGAGCGCGCTTCGCTTGCTCGGTGCCGCCTGGCGGCGGTAAGATAACCCTGCCTCGAGAGGAGACTCGACTCCATGAGATTCGGCGTGGTCGTGTTCCCGGGGACGTGGAGCGACTGCGACTTCCACTACGTGGTCTCGGAAGTCCTGCGGCAGCCGGTCAAGTACATCTGGCATCGCGACCGCAACCTGGACGACGTCGACTGCGTCGTCCTGCCGGGCGGCTTCTCCTACGGCGACTATCTGCGGGCCGGCGCCGTGGCCGGTCGCTCACCGGTGGTGGAGGCGCTGGGTGACTTCGTCGCGCGGGGGGGGCATGTGCTCGGCTCCTGCAACGGGTTTCAGATCCTGTGCGAGGCCGGCCTCCTGCCCGGCGCGCTCATGCGCAACGAGTGCCTGCAGTACCGCTGCCAGCAGACGCATCTCGTGGTCGAGAACGTGGAGACGCCCTTCACCCGGGGCCTGCGCGTGGGGCAGGTGTTGACGATGCCGATTTCCCACGGCGAGGGCAAGTACTACGCCGACGCCGGCGCGCTGGCAAAGCTCAGGAAGAACGGCCAGATCGTGTTCCGCTACGCGACGGCCGAGGGCCAGGTCACCCGGACGGCCAATCCCAACGGCTCCCTGGAGAGCATCGCCGGCGTCGTCAACGAGGAGGGGACCGTGCTGGGACTCATGCCGCATCCCGAGCGGGCGGCCGAGCCGGCCATGGGCAGCACCGACGGGCTGCTGATCTTCCAGTCCCTCCTCGGCAGCCTCGTCGAGGACGGCAGCTTCTTGAAGCGGTAACCGCTGGAGGCGGATTGACGGGGTCGGAGCCGAAGGCGACACCGGACCTCGCGCGCGAACTGGGCCTCACCGCCGACGAATACGACCGGATCATCAAGCGGCTCGGTCGCGAGCCCACCTACACCGAACTGGGGCTGTTTTCCGCCCTCTGGTCGGAGCACTGTGCGTACAAGCACTCGCGCGTGTTCCTGGCGCGGCTACCCCAGACGGGCCCGCACGTGCTGCAGGGGCCCGGCGAGAATGCCGGCGTCGTCGACATCGGCGACGGCTGGGCCGTCGTCTTCAAGATCGAGAGCCACAATCACCCCTCGTTCATCGAGCCCTTCCAGGGCGCCGCCACCGGGGTGGGCGGAATCCTGAGGGACATCTTCACGATGGGCGCCCGCCCCATCGCCCTCCTCGATTCGCTGCGCTTCGGCGAGCCGGACGACCCGAAGACACGCCGGCTGATCGAGGGCGTCGTGTCCGGCATCAGCTGGTACGGCAACTGCTTCGGCTGCCCCACCGTCGGCGGCGAGATCGCCTTCGCGCCCGAGTACGCGGGCAACCCGCTCGTCAACGTGATGTGCGTGGGGCTCGTCCGGGCCGACCGGATCTTCCGCGCCCGCGCCGAGGGAGTCGGGAATCCGGTGTTCTACGTCGGCAACAAGACGGGGCGCGACGGCATCCACGGCGCCACGATGGCTTCGTCGACGTTCGACGAGCGCGCCGAGGAGCGCCGGCCGACGGTGCAGGTGGGCGATCCCTTCACGGAGAAGCTGCTCCTCGAGGCATGTCTGGAGCTCATGCAGACCGGCGCCGTGGTGGGAATCCAGGACATGGGTGCGGCCGGGCTGGCCTGCTGTACCTCCGAGATGCCGGCGCGGGCTGGCACCGGCATGGAGGTGGAGCTGTCGCGCGTACCCCGGCGCGAGATCGAGATGACCCCCTACGAGATCCTCCTTTCGGAGTCGCAGGAGCGCATGCTGCTGGTGGTGGCCCGTGGCCGCGAGGAGGAGGTGCGGCGGGTCTTCGCCAAGTGGGAGCTGGACGCCGTGGAGATCGGACAGGTCACCGGCGATGGCGACCTGACCGTGCGCCACCACGGAGAAATTGCCGCCCGCCTGCCGGTGAAGGCGCTGGCCGAGGCGCCTCGCTACGAGAAGCCCACCGCGCCGCCGCCCTGGATGGCCGAGCTCCGGGCCTTCGACCCCCTGACCCTGCCCGAGCCGGCGGATTACGAGGAGGCGCTGCTGGCAGTCCTGGGGTCACCGACCATCGGCTCCAAGGAGTGGGCGTTCCGCCAGTACGACCAGCAGGTCGGGATCAACACCCTCGTGCTGCCGGGCTCCGACGCGGCGGTGCTGAGAGTGAAGGGCACGCGCCGCGCCCTGGCGATCTCGACCGACGGCAACGGCCGGCAGGTGTTTCTCCATCCGCGTCGCGGGGCGGCCATGGCGGTCTGCGAGGCGGCGCGCAACGTCTCCTGCGCGGGCGGTCGACCACTGGGCGTCACGGACTGCCTGAACTTCGGCTCGCCCGAGCGGCCGGAGATCCTCTGGCAGTTCGCCGAGGCCATCGACGGCCTCGCCGAGGCCTGCCGCGCCCTCGATCTGCCGGTAGTGGGCGGCAACGTTTCCTTCTACAATGAAACCAACGGGCAGGCGGTTCTCCCCACCCCCATCGTGGGCGTGGTCGGCGTGCTCGAGGAGGCGGGGCGGGCGGCCACGCAGTGGTTCAAGGGGGCGGGCCACCGTCTGGCCCTGCTGGGGCCCGACGCCGTCAGCCTGGGGGGAAGCGAGTACCTGTGGACGCTCCACCGCCGCCTCGCCGGCGCGCTGGCGCCTCTGGACCTGGGGCTGGAGCGGCGCGTCCAGTCGGCGGTTCAGGCGGCGATCGGCACGGAGCTCGTGCTCTCTGCGCACGACTGCGCCGAGGGCGGACTGGCGGTGGCGGTGGCGGAGGGCTGTGTCACCGGCCGGGAGCTGGTGGGCGGTAGCGTGACGCTGCCCGAGGGGGCGAGGGCCGATCTCACGCTCTTCGGCGAAGGACCGTCGCGGGTGGTCGTGTCCGTCGATCCGGCGCGGGTGCTCGAGTTCGAGGGGCTGATGGCGGAGTCGGCCATCCCCTGGTGCTGGATCGGGACCACGGGGAGCGAGCGGCTGAGAGTTCGCTGCGGTTCGACGACGGTGATCGACGCCGCGATCGAGAGCCTCGAACAGGCGTGGAGGAGGGGCTTTGAGCGTCACCTGGCGTGACGACAAGTTCCACGACGAGTGTGGAGTGTTCGGCATCTGGAATCATCCAGAGGCCGCCAACGTCACCTATCTGGGCCTCTACGCGCTCCAGCACCGCGGGCAGGAGTCCGCCGGCATCGCCGCGACCGACGGACAGGGCTTCCATACCGAGAAGGCGATGGGGTGGGTCGCCGACGTCTTCAGCCCCGAACGCCTGCGCCGGCTTCCCGGCCACCGGGCCATCGGTCACGTCCGCTACTCGACGGCCGGCTCCTCGAAGCTCCGCAACGCCCAGCCCATCACGGCCAACACGGCCCGGGGGCCGATCGCCATCGCCCACAACGGTAACCTGACGAACGCCGAGGCGCTGCGGAGGGAGATGGAGCGGGATGGCGCCATCTTCCAGTCCAACTCCGACACCGAGGTCATCCTCCACCTGCTCGCGCGCGCCCCCGCCGGGACGCTGGTGGAGCAGCTCCCCCACGCGCTCCGGCAGGTGACGGGAGCGTACTCGCTGTTGATCCTCACGCCGGACGCGATGTACGCGGTGCGCGACCCGAATGGCTTCCGGCCGCTGGGGCTCGGGAGGTTCGCCGACTCCTGGGTGATCGCCTCGGAGACGTGCGCGCTCGACCTGATCGAGGCGAAGTACGAGCGCGAGGTCGAGCCCGGGGAGATCGTCGTCATCTCGGATGGCGGCCTGCAGTCTCTGCGCTACGCCCCCGCCGGCGAGCGCCTGCACTGCGTCTTCGAGTACGTCTACTTCGCGCGGCCCGACTCCGTCCTCTGGGGCCGCAACGTGCATACCGTCCGCAAGGCGCTCGGGCGCGAGCTGGCCCGCGAGCACCCGGTGGAGGCCGACATCGTCATCCCGGTGCCGGACTCGGGGACCAGCGCGGCGCTCGGCTTCTCGGAGCAGTCGGGGGTGCGCTACGAGATGGGTCTCATCCGCAACCACTACGTGGGCCGCACCTTCATCGAGCCCAAGCAGGGCATCCGCCACTTCGGCGTCAAGGTGAAGCTCAACCCGATGCGCGAGATGCTGGAAGGGCGGCGGGTCGTGGTCGTCGACGACTCCATCGTCCGCGGCACCACCAGCCGCAAGATCGTGCGGATGATCCGGAGCTCCGGCGCGCGCGAGGTCCATATGCGGATCTCGTCGCCGCCGATCAAGTGGCCCTGCTACTACGGCATCGACACTCCGACCCGGGGGGAGCTGATCGGCGCCAGTCACAGCGTCGACGAGGTCCGTCGGTATGTCGGCGCCGATTCGCTCGGGTACCTTTCGCTCGAGGGCATGCTGAAGGCCACCGGCGCCGATCCCAGCCACTTCTGCCACGCCTGCTTCACCGGCAATTACCGAGTGGGGATCGCGCCCGAGCCGAGCCCGCAGCTCGGGCTGTTCGACGCCTAGCGGTTGTTGGCGAATGGCGCGAGCTTACTCCGGCCACTGCTCGCTGTTTCGAGCGCCGGCTCCGCCGGCGCCATCCCTCCCCGAGGGAGGCCTCGGAGGGGACGACTTCACAGGCGCGCCCACAGGGCGCGACGGCCTCCTCCGGCTGAGCTAGCGCCGCCGATGGATCGACTGACCTATCGTGACGCCGGCGTCGACATCGAGGCTGGCGACGAGGCGGTGCGCCGGATCGTGCCGCTGGCCCGCGCCACCTTCCGGCCCGAGGTCATCGGCGGCATCGGGGGCTTCGCCGGATTCGTCAGGGTGCCCCCGAAGTTCCGCGAGCCGGTGCTGGTGTCGTCGACGGACGGCGTCGGCACGAAGCTCAAGGTGGCGTTCATGACCGACCGCCACCAGACCGTGGGCATCGACCTCGTGGCCATGGGCGTCAACGACCTTCTCGTCCATGGTGCCGAGCCCCTCTACTTTCTGGATTACATCGGCATCGCTCGCCTGGACCCCCTGCGGGTGGAGACCATCGTGCGCGGGGTGGTCGAGGGGTGCCGGCGGGCGGGCTGCGCCCTGATCGGGGGGGAGACCGCCGAGCTGCCCGACTTCTACAGACCGGGAGAATACGATCTGGCCGGGTTCGCCGTGGGCGTCGTGGAGCAGAGCCGCATCGTCGACGGCTCCCGCGTGCGACCGGGAGACATCCTGCTCGGGCTGGCGTCGTCCGGCCTCCACTCGAACGGCTACTCGCTGGCGCGCCGGATCGTCTTCGACGTTCTCAAGCTGTCGATCGACGCGGAGCTGCCCGGAACGGGCCGCGCCGTCGCCGACGAGCTGCTCGAGCCGACTCGGATCTACGTGCGCCCGATCCTCGCCTTGCTGGAGCGGATGGAGGTGGGCGCGATGGCGCACATCACGGGCGGCGGGATCGTCGGCAACGTCCCCCGCGTGCTGCCCGAGGGGTGTCGCGCCCTGATCCACCGCACGTCGTGGCGGGCGCCGGCGGTGTTCGAGACGCTGCAGCGGGCCGGCCGGGTGGCCGACGCGGAGATGTTCAGGACCTTCAACATGGGGATCGGCTACGTGGTCGTCGTGCCGGCGCCGCACGCCGAGGCCGCAGGGGCGGCGCTCGCCCTGGCCGGCGAGACGGTGCACCGGCTGGGCGAGATCGTGGCCGGCGAGCGCGGCGTGGAGCTGGTGGCGTGAGCCGCATCGTGGTGCTGGGCGGCGGCTTCGCCGGGCTGGAGGCGATCCGCGTGCTGGAGCGCCGCCTGGGCGGCCGGGAGGACGTCGAGCTGCTCCTGGTGAGCGACCACAACTATCTGCTGTTCACGCCACTGCTGCCCCAGGTGGCCTCCTCGCTCGTCGAGCCGCGCCACATCATCCAGCCGATCCGCGACATCCGCGGGAGCCGACGATTCCGATTCCGCCGCGACCGGGTGCTCGACGTCGACCTGGCCGGACGTCGGGTCATGCTCGCCGAGGGGGCCGTTCCCTTCGACCGTCTGGTGATCGCGCTCGGCGGAACGACGCCGAGCTTCGGGATCTCTGGTGTCGAGGAGTACGCGCTCCCCTACAAACACCTCGGTGACGCCATCCTCCTGCGCGATCATCTGATCGACCTGGCCGAGCACGCCGATCACGAGCCCGATGGTGACGTCCGCCGCCGCATGCTGACGGTCTGCGTCGTCGGCGGCGGCTACACCGGCGTCGAGCTGGTGGCGGAGTTGCATGACTTCTTCCATTCGTATGTGGTGCCGCGCTACCGCGGCATCGGCGCCGGTGACTATCATCTGGTCGTCCTCGAGGCCGGCGAGGAGATCCTACGCGGCGTCCATCCCACGCTGGCGGCGCGGGCGAACCGGCGGCTCGGCCGCGACGGCATCGAGGTCAGGACCCGAACGCGGGTCACGCGGGTGCTGCCGGGGGCGGTCGAGGTGGCGGGCGGCGAGCCGATCGTGGCGGGCCTGATCGTCTGGGCCGCGGGCGTCAAGGGCCACCCGGCACTGGCCCACCTCCCCGTCGCCCACGATCGACTGGGGCGGATGGTCGTCAACAGCTTCCTCCAGATTCCCGGCCATCCGGAGGTCTACGGCGCCGGGGACGCGGTCAGCATCGAGGGCAAGCCCGAAGCCTCCATTCCCATCATCCCGGCGGCGCTGGCCCACGGGCGCCTGGTCGCCGAGAACATCGTGGCCGACCTCGCCGGCCGTGCGCTGCGGCCGATCGACTTTGCGCCGCGCGGGATGCTGGTGTCGCTGGGCGAGAAGGACGCCGTGGTCGAGGTCATGGGGTTCCGGTTCTCCGGCTACCCGGCCTGGCTCTTCTGGAACGCGCTCCACCTCCTGAAGTTGGTCGGTGTCCGCAAGCAGCTCCAGGTGGCGCTCGACTGGTCGCTGGCCCGCTTCTTCCCGCGGGACTCGGCCATCATGCGCGAGGTGCCGCGCTGTCCGATCTGCGCCCATCACGCCGTCGCCCCCAAGGAGCGTGACGTCGCGTGAAGGAGCCTCTCCGGGTCGGCGTGCTCGCCTCCGGTCGCGGCTCGAACCTCCAGGCGATCCTCGACGCCAGCGCGCGGGCCGACTTTCCGGCCCGCGTCGCCGTGGTCGTCTCCGATCGCGAGGGCGCCCGGGCGCTGAAGATCGCCGCCGAGCGGGGAGTGCCGGCCGTGTTCCTGAACCCCAAGGACTTCGGCGACCGCGAGGCCTACGACGCGGCCATCACCAAGGTCCTCGAGGCGCATCAGGTCGGGCTCGTCTGCCTGGCCGGCTTCATGCGCATCCTGGGGCCGGCGTTCGTCCGGGCGTGGAGGGGACGGGTCATGAACATCCACCCGTCGCTGCTGCCGGCCTTCCCCGGGCTGAACGCCCAGCGCCAGGCGCTCGACCATGGCGTGAAGATCTCGGGCGCCACCGTGCACTTCGTCGACGAGGGCGTGGACACCGGCCCGATCATCTTACAATCGAGCGTCCCCGTGCAGCCCGACGACAGTGAGGAGACGCTGGCGGCACGGATCCTCGCCGAGGAGCACCGGCTCTATCCGCAGGCGGTGCGGCTCTTCGCGGAAGGGCGGCTCAGGATCGTCGGCAGCAGAGTGATCGTGGAATGGTGATCGAATGAAGGTCCGGCGTGCGCTCGTGAGCGTTCACGACAAGACCGGTGTGGTCGAGCTGGCCAGAGCCCTCCGGGAGCTAGGGGTGGAGCTCCTCTCGACGGGCGGGACGGCGCGGCTGCTCCGGGACTCGGGGGTGCCGGTGCGCGAGGTCGCCGACGTCACCGGGTTTCCCGAGATGCTCGACGGTCGTGTCAAGACGCTCCATCCCAAGATTCACGGAGGCATCCTGGCCCGCCGGGACTCCCCCGAGCACGCGGCCGCGCTCGAGCAGCACGGGATCCCGCCGATCGACCTCGTCGTCGTGGCGCTGTATCCGTTCGAGGCCACGGTGGCGCGTCCCGGCGTCACGCGCGCCGAGGCGATGGAGCAGATCGACGTCGGGGGGCCGGCCATGATCCGCGCCGCCGCCAAGAATCACGCCAGCGTGGCCGTCGTCACGGACCCCTCGCAGTACGTGTGGGTCCTGAGCGAGCTGCGGGCCAGCGGTGGGGCCCTCAGCGACGAGACGCGCTATTGTCTGGCCCAGGAGGCGTTCCGGCGGACGGCGCAGTACGATGCGGCGATCGCCGCCTATCTCCAATCGGAGGGGGCCTTGACGGCCCCCTCCTCCCTCGGAGGGGGGCTTCGCCCCTCATCCCCGTCAGAGGGGGCCTCGGCGGCCCCCTCCGAGACCTCCCCCAGAACCGGCGGCGCCGGCGAAGCCGGCGCTCGAAAGTCGGACTTCCCAGAGCGGCTGCGGCTGGAGGCAGAGCGGACGCAGGTCCTCAGATACGGGGAGAACCCCCACCAGGCCGCGGCCTTCTACCGCCCGCGCGAAGGCGCGCCGTGGGGGCTCGGCACCCTGCAGCAGCTGCACGGACCCGAGCTCGGCTACAACAACCTGCTCGACCTCTCGGCGGCGTTGGGGCTGTTGCTCGAGTTCGCCGAGCCGGCGGCCGTCGTCGTCAAGCACACGAACCCGTGCGGCGCCGCGATCGGCCTCACCGTCGGCGCCGCGATGGCCAAGGCGAAGGCGTCGGACCCGGTATCGATCTACGGCGGGATCGTCGGCGTCAATCGCGCCCTCGACCTGGCCGTCGTCCGGGAGCTCGCCGGCATCTTCGTCGAGATCCTCTTCGCCCCCGCCTTCGTTCCCGAGGCGCTGGAGGAGATCCGGCGGACGAAGAAGAAGTGCCGTGTGCTCCAGGTGCCGGGCGAGCGACCCGCGGGGCTCGTCGAGTACCGGAGCGTGCTCGGTGGTCTGCTGGCGCAGGCGGCGGACGCGGTCGACCTCGACCAGAATACCGTCACGACCGTCACCCGGCGCGCGCCCACCCCCGACGAGCGGGCCGCGCTCGGCTTTGCCTGGCGCGTGGCCAAGCACGTCAAATCGAACGCCATCGTGCTGACCACAAGCGATCAGGTGGTCGGCGTGGGGGCCGGGCAGATGAATCGCCTGGACTCCGCGCGCCTGGCCGTCATGCGGGCGCGCGAGGCCGGCCTCGGCACCGAGGGCAGCGTCTGCGCCTCTGACGCCTTCTTCCCGTTCCGCGACGGTCTCGACGTCGTCGTTCAGGCCGGAGTCACGGCCGTCATCCAGCCGGGCGGCTCGCTCCGAGATCAGGAAGTCATCGCGGCGGCCGACGAGCGAGGGGTGGCGATGGTCTTCACCGGCATCCGTCACTTCCGCCACTGAACGGGATGGCACGGGGTCCCGAACGGATCTATGGGCTCCGGGATCTGACCCGGATTCTGAGCCTCACCCCCAGGCGGCTGGCCCAGCTCGGGCGGCTCGAGCTGCTCCGTGGCGATGCCGGCTACACCTTCCGCGACCTCCTGGCGCTCAAGGCGGCCAGCGCGCTGCTGGACGCGGGCGCATCGGTGCGCCAGATCCGCGAGGCGCTGCTGGCGCTCCGGAAGCAGGACCCCGATCTGGAGAACCCGCTGGCAGAGGTGCGTTTCATCGTCGAGGGCGATCGCCTCCTGGCCCAGTCCGACCGCATCCGCTTCGATCCGCGCACCGGGCAGACGGTGCTCGCGCTCGACGCCGGCGGCCTCACCAAGGACGTGGCGGCGACCCTCGCCACGGGGCTGGTCCGGCCGCTGCATCCGCCCGCGGCCCAGGCGGAGACCTGGTTCGAGCGGGCCAGCGAGTGGGATGCCGATCCCGGGCACTGGGAGGACGCCATCGACGCCTATCGCCGCGTGGTGGCCCTCGATCCAACCTACGCCGCCGCCTGGAACAACCTCGGGCTCCTCCTGCACCGGATGGGACGGTACGAGGAGGCGCGAGCGGCGTACACGGCCGCGCTCGAGCAGGACTCCCGGTGCGCCGAGGCCGCCTACAACCTGGGATCGCTCGATGAGGACTGCGGCGACGCCGAGCAGGCGATCGCTCATTACCGGGGCGCGCTCGAGCTGTCGCCCGACTACGCCGACGCTCACTTCAACCTCGCGGCGGCGCTCGCGCGGGCCGGCCGCAACGCGGAGGCGGTCGGGCACTGGCAGCGGTATCTCGAGCTGGACTCGGGCAGCCCGTGGGCCCGCATCGCCCGCGCGCACCTGGAAGTCGTGGATCCGCCCGGAGGGGGTCCGCCCGAATGAAGCTGCTGCTGGTGGGCGGCGGGGGACGGGAGCACGCGCTGGCCTGGAAGATCGCGCAGAGCCCGCTGGTCGACACGCTCTACGCCGCGCCCGGCAATCCGGGCATCGCACGTCACGCGAGGTGCGTGCCCATCAAAGCCGAGGCTCACCAGGAACTCCTCGCCTTTGCCCAGCGGGAGCGGATCGACTTCACCGTCGTGGGGCCCGAAGCGCCGCTGGTCGCCGGACTCGCCGATCGCTTCACCGCGCGGGGGCTCGGCGTCTTCGGGCCGACCGCGGCCGCGGCGCAGATCGAGGGATCGAAGGCGTTCGCGAAGTCGCTGATGAAGCGCTACCGGATCCCCACCGCGAGATTTGAGACCTTTGACGACGTCAGGGCCGCGATCGACCACTGCCAGGGGCTTCGCCAGCCCGTGGTCGTCAAGGTCGACGGACTCGCCGCGGGCAAAGGCGTGACCGTGTGTCAGACGGCCGAGGAAGCGGCCAAGGCCACATCGGCGGCGATGGAACTCAGGGTATTTGGCGATGCCGGGAAGAAGGTCGTGATCGAGGAATTCTTGCATGGTGAGGAGGTCTCGTTTTTCGCCCTGGCCAATGGCGAGACCGCGGTGCCGCTCGGCGCCGCCCGAGATCACAAGACGGTCTTCGACGACGACCGTGGACCCAACACCGGCGGCATGGGAGCCTACTCGCCGGTGCCGGGGTTCGATGCGGCGGCCGAACAGCGGGTGATGGAGAGTATCGTCAATCCCACGATCGCGGCGCTGGCCAAGGACGGTATGCCCTACCGCGGCGTGCTCTTCGTCGGGCTGATGATGACTGGCGAGGGATCTGATCCGAAGGTCCTGGAGTTCAACTGCCGCTTCGGCGACCCGGAGTGCCAGGCGCTCGTGGTGCGGCTCGGGAGTGACCTCGTGCCGCTTCTGCTGGCCGCCGCGCGCGGTGATCGGCTGCCCGAGCGCGTCGCCTGGAGCCCCGAGGCGGCGGTGTGCGTGACGCTGGCCTCCGGCGGCTACCCGGAGCGCTACCCGATGGGCCTCCCCATCGACGGCATCGACGCCGCCGAGACGGTGGAGGGCGTGCGCGTCTTCCACGCGGGGACGGCCGAGCGCGACGGCAAGCTCGTCACCGCCGGCGGGCGCGTGCTGAGCGTGACGGCCACGGCGCCAAGGCTGGCCGACGCGATCGCGCGCGCCTACGCGGCGGCGGCGCGGATCCGCTTCGACGGCGTGCACTATCGCACCGACATCGGCAGGAAGGGGATCAGATAGTGGACAGACCCGTGCGCGTCGGCATCGTGCTCGGCAGCGATTCGGACCTCGAGGTCATGCTGGAGGCGGTGAAGGTCCTGGATGCGCTCGAGATCGGCAGCGAGGTGGTGGTGGCCTCCGCCCATCGCACGCCCCAGCGGACCCACGACTACGCGGCGACCGCTCATGCGCGCGGCCTCGGCGTCCTCATCGGCGCGGCCGGCGGCGCCGCCGCGCTGCCCGGCGTTCTGGCGGCGGCCTCGCCGCTGCCGGTCATCGGCGTGCCCATCGCCTCCACGCCGCTCGGCGGCCTCGATGCGCTCCTGTCGATCGCCCAGATGCCCAAGGGCGTGCCCGTGGCCACGGTGGCCATCGGCGCCTGGGGCGCGGTGAATGCCGCAATCCTGGCGGCGCAGATTCTGGCCGTCGCCGATCCCGCAGTGAGCGAGCGCCTGGCGGCCTACCGAAGGCATCTGGCCGCCGAGGTCGACGAGCGGGCGCGCCGCGTCGCCGAGCGGATGAAGGCACGCGAATAGCCGGTGAGGGCATGGGGACGGAGGTCCTGAAGGTCGATCCCGCGAACCCTGACCCCGCTGCGCTCCAGCGCGGGGCGGCCGCGCTGAAGGAGGGCGGTCTCGTCGCCTATCCCACCGAGACCTTCTACGGGCTCGGCGCTGCGGCGCTGGATGGAGGCGCGGTGAGGCGGATCTTCGAGGTCAAGGGCCGGCCCGAATCGAAGCCGCTGCTGGTGCTCGTCGACTCGGTGGAGATGATCGAGCGGCTGGCCGTCATCTCCGAGCCCGCCCGCCGACTCATGGCCCAACACTGGCCCGGAGCCCTGACGCTGGTGCTGCCCGCCCGGCCCTCGGTGCCGGAGGAGGTCACGGCGGGGACGGGCACGGTCGGCGTGCGGCTGTCGCCTCATCCGATCGCGCGCGGCTTGGCCCGAGTGCTCGGCGGACCGGTGACGGCGTCCAGCGCGAACCGGTCCGGCCACCCTCCGCCGACGACCGCACAGGCGGTACTGCGCGATCTGGACGGCACGATCGGGCTGGTGCTCGACGGCGGCCCCACGACCGGTGGGCTGGCCTCCACGGTGCTCGACGTCACCGTCGATCCACCGCGCATGATCCGCCAGGGCGCCGTGCGTGTGATATGACGCCCCACCGTGGCGACGCCCGCGTTCGAGCGCCGGCTTTGCCGGCGCCGCCGATCTTGGGGGAGGCCTCGGAGGGGGCCGTCGCGCCCTGTGGGCGCGCCTGTGAAGTCGCCCCCTCCGAATGAAAATCACGGGCGTGATCCAGGCCGGCGGCAAGAGCACCCGCATGGGCGGGCAGCCCAAGGCCCTGATGGACCTGGGCGGCAGACGGATCATCGAGCGCGTGGTGGGGGCGCTGACAGGCGCCGTGGACGACCTGCTGATCGTGACGAACACACCGGACCTCTACGCCTTCCTGGGTCTGCCGGTGGTGCCCGACGTCTATCCGGATCACGGCTCCCTCGGCGGCATCTACTCGGGCCTCAAGGCGGCCTCCGGCGAGGCGGCGTTCACCGTGGCCTGCGACATGCCGTTCCTGCGCCGCGAGGTCGTCCGTCTCGTGGTCGCGCGCGCCCCGCTCGGGGACGTCGTGATCCCGCGTGTGGGCGATCAGTATGAGACGATGCACGCCGCCTACCAGAAGAGCTGCCTGCCGCATATGGAGGAGCGGTTGCTGGCCGGGCAGCTGAAGATCGTGGGGTTCTTCGACAAGGTGCGCGTCGTTGCGATCGGGGAGGCGGAGATCGCACGCTACGGGGACCCCGCCGTCATGTTCATGAACGTCAACACGCCCGAGGAGCTGGAACGCGCCCGGGCGCTGGTCCGGGAGCCCGCCTGATGGCCGTGCAGTAATGGACTCCATCGTCGCGCTGAACGCTCTGCCCCTCGGCGTCCGTGACCAGCTCTACCTGCGACTCATCCCCGAGGAGGTGCTGGTACGCTACGGGGTCGACCGGCAGCGGCTGCACGGCCCGCTCGGCGAGCGTCTGGTGCGGGTCACCGCCGAGGACGACAAGCCCTGGGCGCGCATCGAGCTCTGGGCGCGCGAGCACGATCGCGACCCGGTCCTCCTCCTCGACGTCAGCATGTCGGCGTTCGGGGCGCCGGAGCTGTCGCTGGTTCAGATCAACGATCCGGAGGCGCCCCGCTACGGGGTCGATCGCGACGACAACGGGCACGACACCTTGCTCGGTACGGCCTGCCGCAACGCCGGCGAGGAGGCACGGGCTCTGGCGGCGGGCCTCGCGCCCGGTCAGGTCCGCCGGGGCCTCCGCATGATCGGCCGCGTGCTGGAGTGCATGGACGCGTTCTGCCGGTTGCTGGGGCGCGAGTTCTATCTCGTCGAGCCGCTCTTCTACCACTCGGCGCTCCTCTACGAGCGCCACGGCTGCGACTACTTCATCGGCCGCGACCGCATGGACGCCATTCACGCCGGCTTTCAGCCCGGCGGCGCCCTCCACGCGTGCCTCGACGACTCGACGCCGTTCCGGCGACGGGGGTTCGACGGCTCGATCCGGGGCCGGAGCTGGGCCGTCCACGACGGCATTCTCGGCACGCCGTTCGGCGCGGGAGGATCCGGCGTGAAGATGTACCGCGTGCCCGGCCGCCACGCGGAGGTCTCGACGTTCCCGGGCGGCGTGTACTGAAGGCAGCGATGGGCCGGCTGCGCGCCGCCGTGGTCATCCATTACCACGAGATCAGCCTGAAGCGGGGCAACCGCCCACGCTTCCTCCGCCAGCTCTCCCGCAACCTGGAGCGGGCGACCTCCGACCTGGGCGGGGTCGGCCTCGAGCAGCTCCCGGGACGCATCGTGCTCGAGCTCGCGGGCCACGACTGGCCGGAGGTCGTCCGCGCCCGGGCCGCCCGCGTCTGCGGCGTGGCCAGCGCCGCCCTCGCGTATCGCGTCCCCTCGTCGGTCGAGCCGATGAAGGTCGCCATCGCCGGCCTGATCGAAGGGCGGCAGTTCCGGTCGTTCAGGATCTCGGCGCGCCGCGCCTTCAAGACGTACCCCATGACCTCTGTCGAGCTGAACCGCGAGCTGGGCGCGTTCGTGCTGGAGCGCGTCAAGGGCTCGGGCGCGCGGGTGGACCTGAGCGAGCCCGAGCTGGAGATCCACGTCGAGGTGCTGCCCGCCGAGACGTTCGTCTACGCCGACCGCGTCCCCGGACCCGGCGGGCTCCCGGTGGGGGCGAGCGGCACCGTGGCCGCCCTTCTGTCGGGCGGCATCGACTCGCCGGTCGCCGCCTGGCGCATGATGAAGCGTGGGTGCCGTGTGGTGTTCGTCCACTTCCACAGCGTGCCGTACCTGCCGGCCACCTCCCAGGCCAAGGCCCGGGCGCTGGTGGAGCGCCTGACGGAGTGGCAGTACCGGTCCCAGCTCCTTCTGGTGCCCCTCGGCGAGATCCAGCGCGAGGTGGTGCTGAGCGTACCGCCACCGGCCCGGGTGGTGGTCTACCGGCGGATGATGGTGCGGATTGCCGAGGCGCTGGCCCGGAGAGCGGGCGCGCTGGCGCTGACCACGGGGGACAGCCTGGGGCAGGTCGCGTCCCAGACGCTCACGAACATCGCCCGCATCGACGAGATCGCGGGGCTGCCGGTGCTGCGCCCGCTCATCGGTATGGACAAGCTGGAGATCACCGCCGAGGCCCAGCGGCTCGGCACGTTCGAGATCTCGATCGAGCCCGATGCCGACTGTTGCACGCTCTTCGTGCCGAAGCACCCGGCGACGGGTGTGTCGGCGGACGAGATGCGCGCGGTCGAGGCGCGGCTCCCGATCCCCCGGCTCGTCGCCATGGGGGTCGAGGGGGCGGTGCTGGAGACCTTCGAATTCCCAACGGGGGTCGCCGCCGGGGGAGGGCCTGCGCTGCGAGGACGATGCGACTGATCGTCTTCCGCGAGGCCGAGGAGCTGGCCGCGACCGCCGCCGCGCTGGTGCGCGAGCGTGTCGGGGCCAAGCCTGACCTCGCCATGGCCGTCCCGGCGGGACGCACACCTCGCCGGATGTACGCGCTGCTGCGCAAGCTCCAGGCCACGGCGCCCGTCGACTTCTCGCGCCTGCGGGTCTTCTCGGTGGACGAGCTCTGTCCCCCAGCGCCCGCCGGCGGCTATTTCTGGCAGCAAGTCTGCCACGAGTTCCTGGACTGGGCGGGCGTGCCGCTCGTCCGGTGCCACCCTTTGCGGATCGACACGGTCGATCTGGAGGAGATGTGCCAGGCCTACGAGAAGGTCATCGTCGAGGCGGGCGGGCTGGACCTCGTGATGCTGGGGCTCGGACCGAACGCGCACCTGGCGTCCAACGAGCCGGGGGCGCCCTTCGACTCGGTGACCCGTCCGGTCCCTCTCCTGCCCGAAACCGTGCAGTACAT
Source organism: Candidatus Rokubacteria bacterium 13_1_40CM_69_27 (assembly GCA_001917535.1). GTDB lineage: Bacteria > Methylomirabilota > Methylomirabilia > Rokubacteriales > CSP1-6 > MNEF01. The sequence continues at coordinate 23,493 of MNEF01000116.1, read as the reverse complement.
CCGCACCGACCAGGTCAACCTCACGCTGGCCGGGGGCGCCGTCGCGGACCGAGCGGTGACGCTGGGGCTCTCGACGATCGCCGCGGCGCGCGAGGTTGTCGTCCTGGTGAGCGGCCGCGGCAAGCGGGCCGCGCTCCGGCGGCTCGTCGACGGTCCGGCGAGCCCCGAGATCCCCGCCTCGGTCCTCAGAAACCACCCGCGGTGCACGATTCTCGCCGATCGGGACGCGTATCCGTGACGGGCGCTTCGACCCCCGACATCTAGGTGGCTTGACACGTTGGGCCCCTACCAGTATGGTGAGCCAGGTATGACGGTCATCGCCCTCGGCGCCGACCACGCCGTTTTCCCTCTCAAGGAAGACCTCAAGGCGTGGCTCACCACCCGGGGCCACCGGATCCTCGACGTCGGCACCGACTCCCTCGACGCGGTCGACTATCCCGATGACGCCCTCCTCGTAGCCGAGGCAGTGACGATCGGCGCGGCGGCGCGCGGGGTGCTCGTGTGCGGCACCGGCATCGGCATGGCCGTCGCCTCGAACAAGGTTCCCGGGGTGCGGGCGGCGGCCTGCGCCGACACCCACGCGGCCCGGATGAGCCGCGAGCACAACGCCGCGAACGTGCTCGCCCTGGGCGGCCGTGTCACCGGGCGGGAGGCGGCGATCGCGATCCTCCAGACAGGGCTGGGGACCGACTTCGGCGGCGGCCGCCACGCGCGCCGGGTGGAGAAGCTGGCGGCCCTCGAACGCGCGATCCCGCGCGCAGGCGTCTCCGATGCCCCGGCTCGCTGACGTCGATCCCGACATCGCCAAGGCGCTGCGTGAGGAAGCGCAGCGGCAGAACCGGAACCTCGAGTTGATCGCCTCGGAGAACTTCGTCTCCGAGGCGGTGCTGGAGGCGCTGGGCTCGGTCATGACCAACAAGTACGCCGAGGGCTATCCGGGGCGCCGGTACTACGGCGGCTGCGAGGTGGTCGATATCGCCGAGGAGCTGGCGATCGCCCGCGCCCGGGAGCTGTTCGGCGCCGAGCACGCCAACGTCCAGCCCCACTCGGGCGCCCAGGCCAACATGGCCGTCTACTTCGCCGTCCTCAAGCCCGGTGACACGGTCCTGGGGCCCAACCTCTCGCACGGCGGCCACCTGACGGCCGGGAGCCCCGTGAACTACTCGGGGAAGTTCTACAAGATCGCTCCCTACGGCGTCCGGAAGGACACGGAGCGGATCGACCTCGACCAGGTGCGAGACCTCGCCCGCCAGCACCAGCCCAAGCTCATCATCGCCGGCGGCTCGGCCTTTCCCCGCGCGATCGACTTCCGGCCGTTCGCGGAGATCGCGCGCGAGGTGGGCGCCGTCCTGATGGCCGACATCGCCCATCCGGCGGGGCTGGTGGCGGCGGGACTGCATCCCTCCCCGGTCGGCCTCGCCGACTTCGTCACCACCACCACTCACAAGACGCTGCGCGGCCCTCGGGGCGGCATGGTCCTGTGCCAGGCCAAGGACGCGGCGACGCTGGACAAGGTGGTGATGCCGGGAGTGCAGGGCGGCCCGCTCATGCACGTGATCGCCGCCAAGGCGGTGGCGTTCAAGGAGGCCCTCACGCCGGAGTGGCGCGCCTACCAGCAGCAGATCGTCCGCAACGCCAAGGCGCTCGCCGACGCGCTGCTGGGACGCGGCTATCGCCTGGTGAGCGGTGGCACCGACACGCACCTCATACTGGTCGATCTGACCGGCCGCAACATCACCGGCAAAGACGCCCAGGAGGCGCTCGACCGCGCGTGGATCACCGCGAACAAGAACACCGTGCCCTTCGACAGCCGCGGGCCCATGGTGACCAGCGGCATCCGGCTGGGGACGCCGGCGGTGACGACGCGGGGCATGCGGGAGCCCGAGATGGCGCGGATCGCCGAGCTCATCGACCGCGTGCTGAGCCAGCTCGGCTCCTCTGCAGTGGAGGCGGCGGTACGCGCTCAGGTCCAGGAGCTGAGCGGTCGGTTTCCCCTCTACCCGGACCGCGTGAAGTGAGGGGAGGGCCCCGATGAAGTGTCCGTTCTGCGGCCACCCGGAGGATCGGGTCGTCGACTCCCGGGTGGGTCGGGACGGCGAGTTCATCCGGCGCCGCCGCGAGTGCCTCAAGTGCCACCGCCGGTACACGACGTACGAGTACATCGAGGATGTGCTGCCCCACGTGGAGAAGCGCGACGGCCGGCGGGAGCCCTTCGACCGCCAGAAGCTCCGTAACTCCATCCTCAAGGCGTGTGAGAAGCGGTCGGTGGCCGTGCAGAAGGTCGACGAGATCGTGACCGAGATCGAGGCCCAGCTCCACGAGCGCGCCGAGAAGGAGATCAAGTACCACGAGCTGGGCGAGCTGGTGATGGAGCACCTCAAGAAGCTCGACCAGGTCGCCTACGTCCGGTTCTCCTCCGTCTACCGCCAGTTCCAGGACGTCTCGCAGTTCTCCGACACGGTGAACCAGCTCAAGGGGCTCCTCAAAGAGGACAAGGTCAAGCCGCCCGCGCCCAAGCCACGCGCGCTCGCCAAGACCAAATAGCTCGCACCGTCGGGGGGAGAATCTGCGGGGGGAAATCTGCGGGAAGAATCTGCGGGGGAGTCTGAGGGGGGTACCCCAACTCAGTATCAAAGATGGTGCGGCCCTGCCGGAAGGGAAGGCCGACAGGGCCGCGCGCCTCAACGGCGCTTACTTCTTCTTCTTGGCCTTCTTCTTCGCCACCGGCTCACCTCCCTCGCGACGCGACTGACGTCACCGGCATGCTAGAGGCGGCCCGGAAATCCTGTCAAGCCCAAAATCCAAGATACGGGGTTCCCGGCGGGCCGGACACCCCATATCTAGGGGAGGAGGCGGCAGCCGTACATTGACAAGCCGCGGAGGCGGGTGCTAGCGTTGGCGCATCTGCGAAATCGTCTTTCCTCTTCACTTGGGGAGAAACCACCCATGAAGCGTGCGCTCAAGAAGCTCGTGTTCGTCGAGCCGAAGTCCACGCACCTCCACGTGTACACCCGGGTGTGTATTCCACGGCTCGGCTCCGTGCTCCTGGGCACGATCATGCGGAGCAAGGGATACGACGTCCGCGTGTACATCGAGGACATCCACCAGGTGGACATGACGGAGGCGCTCTCGGCCGATCTCGTAGGCATCTCCGCCATCACCTCCACGGCCCCCCAGTCGTATCGTCTCGCCGACCAGGTGAGGCAGGCGGGCAGGATCGTCGTGCTCGGCGGCACCCACACGAGCTTCCTGCCCGACGAGGGGCTCGCGCACGCGGACTTCGTCATCCGGGGCGAGGGGGAGGCCGCCTTCCAGGAGCTGGCCGACGCCATCCAGCGCGGCGAGGGGTTCGAGAAGATCCAGAATCTCTCGTACCGGGTGGACGGCCGGGCGGTGCACAACCCCGAGCGCCCCAAGATCCCCAACCTGGACGTGAATCCGATCCCCGATTACGGGCTCATCACCGGCTGGAAGCCGGGCGGGGTCATCTCCATCGCCACCTCCCGCGGCTGTCCCTTCTCCTGCACTTTCTGCTCGGTGCCGGGGATGTACGGTCACGCCTTCCGCACCCACTCGATCGAGCGGGTGCTGGAGGAGCTGACGCTGCACAAGGGCAACCTCTACACCTTCTTCGCCGACGATATCTTCACTGCCAACAAGAAGCGCGTGAAGGAGCTTTTGCGGGGGATGATCGAGCGCGGCCTCACGCCTCAGTGGGGCGCCCAGGTGCGCACGGAGACGGTGGACGATCCCGAGCTTCTCGAGCTCATGCGCGACTCGAACTGCTTCAACGTATACGTGGGATTCGAGTCCATCAATCCTCGCACGCTCAAGCTCTTCCAGAAGAAGCAGGATCTGGCCAAGATCGAGCGGTCGATCGAGCGCTTCCACGCCCATGAAATCCGGATCCACGGCATGTTCGTCGTCGGCTCGGACGAGGACGACCTCGAGACCATCGACGCCACCGCCGACTTCGCGCTAAAGCACGACATCGACTCCGTGCAGTTCATGATCCTCACGCCGATCCCGGGCTCGCCCGACTGGGACACCCTTTACGCCAAGGGCGACAAGTACGTCATCAACCGGAACTGGTCCTTCTACGACGGCCACCACACGGTTCACCAGCCGCGGCGGATGTCGCCCTACGAGCTGCAGACGGGCGCGATCAACGCGATGGCCAAGTTCTACTCCTGGCAGGGGATCGCCAAGAAGCTCTGGAAGCGGGACCTGTACTACGTGGCCATCCGCTACTGGGGCAAGAAGATGATCAAGCAGTGGTGGAAGGACGAGGAAAACCGCGCCTACGTGCAGTGGCTGCGCGACCAGCTCTACGCAGAGGCCCACCAGCTCGGCCACCGCGAGCTGAAGACGGTCGGGCTGCCCGAGGTGCTGCTCCAGGATTCGGTCGGTCGGCTCCTGCAGAGGTTCCTGGGCGAGCTGGGCGTGACCGTGGTGCCGCTGGCAGAGGCGGCCGTCGAGGGCGCGGCGGCGCGGGCGCGCCAGACCATCGACTGTCTGATCACGCCGATCGTCAAGCGCGCGGCGAAGGAGCGCGAGGAGTTCTACGCGCGGCTGGCGACGGTCAACACAGCGCTGCGGGCACAGTGGGACAAGCTCCCCAATGTCAGTTTCCCGCTGATCGAAGGCCAGGGTCCCGTCTTCGAGCCGTTCGCGAAGATCGGGCTCCTCTTCACGAAGAACCTCGATCGCATCCGGGCCGCCTACAAGAACGCCGGCGTCGCCGAGGGCCTCTGGGAAGCCGCCTGAAGCGCTGAGGGGCAGGGAAGCACGACCCGGCTAAGAGCGATCAGGGCCGGCGCGGGCGGAAGGGGGCGAAGCCCCCTCCGAGGATCTAGTAGGGCTCGATCCTCCAGACCGGCCCCATGAAGTAGAGCGGACCCTCCGCGCGCAGGAACGCCGGAGCCTCCCCGGGGAGAATCCACATGCGGAGGTCGGGGATGTCGGTCACCAGGAGCGAGGCGAACAGGCCGAGCTGCGGCCTGATGTGGTAGCGGGTGGCCTGCATCGGCGAATCGCTGACCAGCATGCGCTCTTCAGCCACCGGCTGGAGCAGCAGCTTCACGACCCGCGGTTTCGGCGTGAACGCCACGACCGAGACCGTCTCCTCGGCCCGCGCGGGCAGGTTCTTCACGATCAGGGAGAGCATGCCGTTGTAGGCGTCGTCGGGGAGCGCGAACTTTCCGGTGAGGACCTCTTCGGGACTGTCATCGTCCGCGCGGTAGCGGACCTGATAGCGCCCCGTGTCCCGGTCGACGGCCGCCTCCAGCGTCTCCGGGAAAGAGGGGCCCTGCTGCACAATGCGATAGCTCAAGAGGGTGAACACGTCGCGCTGGGAGAAGACGACGCTCTCGTCGTAGATCGAGCCGTCCTTGAAGTGGAACACCAGGCGGCTCGACACCTTGTCGCCCCGTACGACCTGGCTGAGGTCACCCTGGGCGAGCTTTTCGTTGTCGACAGAGCGCAGGACGGGAAAGGCCCGCGTCACGCCCTCCGGAAACCGCACCGTCACCGGCTCGGCGTCCGCGAGGCTCGCGAGTGCAAGCGTAAGAGCGAAACCGAGAAGCGGGATTGCTTGCTTATACATTAGGCACCTCTCGGGCGATGCCCGAAGTCGCTTTTCACGATGATAGGTTACGCAAGAGGGGTGCCAAGACCTGGTGACAGACGGGGCGGGGCTTGGCCGGACAGCTTGAAAGGCCGGAACTACGGGGTCTTAGGCTCCTGTGCGGTCGACGGACGCCGCAGGTGCCGCCTCCGGACGAACTCTTCGTTCAGTGGTATTCCCCTTTTACATAGAGGACATTCTGACGGGTCGTAGGTCGGAAAGTCCCTGCTCACCAGGCTGAAGACTGGCTTGCCGTTCAGTTCGACCGACGTGCGGCGCCATAAACACCCGACCCCCACCACCTCGGCACCCAACTGCTCGACAAGGTTGATCAAGAGGTCGAGCGTCGTGCCGGTGCTCACGAGGTCTTCGATCAGCAGGACGCGCGCGCCCTCCCGGATCAGGCGCTGGAACTCGACGGGTAGGGTAACCCGCCGCTTGCCACCTGACAGCCCCTTCGTGCCATAAATGACAACGGGGCGTGAAGGGTGCGCCCGGGCCACGCAGTGGGAGAGGATGAGGGCGCCCGGACCGGTCGAGAGCACGGCGTCGACGGGCCACTGAGCGAAGTGCTTGGCGATGACGGCGCCGAGCCCTTCGGTGAAGGATGGCTCCGTCGTCACCAGCGTCTTCTCGATGTACTCGCTGGTGTGCTGCCCGGAGGGTAGGAGCACGTGGTCGTTGGCGTGGTAGGCACCCGTCCGCTTGAGGATCTCGAGGTGGATCTTTTCACGAACCTCCACCTCGACGGCGGCGGGATCGTTCTTCGGCGCAGCACTCATCCGCTCCCTCCCGGGCGTATTATCGCACGCCGGCTGCGGCTCTGGCGCCGCGTGCTAGACTGGCGCCCGTGCGCGTTCTAGCGGTCGAAACTTCGACGCTGGCAGGCGGCGTCGCCCTGCTGGACGGCGAGCGGATCCGCGGCGAATACTCGCTCGACGTGAGCGCCACGCACTCCGAGCGGCTGATGCCCGCCATCGACCGGGTGCTGACCGACGCCGGCTGGACTCCTGCCGACCTGCAGGGCCTGGCCGCCGCTGTCGGACCCGGCTCGTTCACCGGACTGCGGATTGGGCTGAGCGCGGTGAAGGGGCTGGCGCTGGCCCTCGGCATCCCGATCGCCGCGGTGCCGACCCTCGACGCGATGGCAGCGTCGCTTCCCTTCGCATCGCTCCCGGTGTGCCCCGTGCTCGATGCCCGAAAGGGGGAGGTGTACTGCGCGCTCTACCGCTGGGACGGGGCCGCGATGCGGCGGGAGTGGGACTACCTCGCGCTCGCCCCCGGGGCCCTGGCCGCCCGACTGACGGAGCCCGTCATCCTCCTCGGCGATGCGGCGGTCACCATTCGCACCCCGCATGCGCCCCCGGCCCCGCCGCACCGACGCGTCCCGTCGCCGGCCTCGGTGGGCGTCCTCGGGCTCGCCCGGCTCCTCGCCGGCGATACCGTCGGCGTCGCCGACCTCGTCCCGATCTATCTGCGACCGTCCGAAGCGGAGCTGAAGCGCCGTGCCCTCACTGTCCATTGAGCGGATGAGCCCGGCCGATCTGGACGAGGTGCTGGCCATCGAGCGCGCCTCGTTCTCGATGCCATGGTCACGGGGCGCCTTCCTCTACGAGATGGAGCAGAACCGGGTGGCGCGCTGCAACGTCATCCGCGAGGACGGGCGGCTCGTCGGCTACGTCTGCCTGTGGGAGGTCGCGGACGAGCTGCACATCACGAACATCGCGGTGCACCCGTCCGCACGCCGGCGGGGGATCGGGCGGGCGCTGCTCGGTCAGTTGCTCGACGATGCCCGCGGACGAGCGCTGCGGCTGGTCATCCTCGAGGTCCGGCCCAGCAACGCCGCAGCGCGCGCGCTGTACGAGTCGTTCGGCTTCCGGGTGGTCGGGCGGCGCCGCGGCTACTACTACGACACGGGCGAGGACGCGCTGGTCATGGAGGCGACCCTCGGGGGAGACAGCCGGAGCGAGGCGTCGCCGGGGAACCGGCGCTACCGCTGACCGGTTTATTATCGTCTGGCTGGACAGCAGTGCACTTCACAGTCACGGGGGAAGCCTGATGAAAGGATTAGCCAGCGTCCTCGGCCTCGTCGCGATGCTCCTCCTGATCACGCCTCACGTCTCCGGCTTTTCCGGAGGCCCGCTGCGCAACGTCACCGACCTCGCCCCGACGTGCGCCGCCTGCCACTCGTCCTTCTCCAAAGACCAGCTCCGGAACGAGCCGGAAGCGTTTGCCAACAGCCAGGTGAAGGAGAACAAGCACTACAAGGCCATCGAGGATGGCGCGGGCCCCTATCAGCAGATGTCACCCGCCGACCGCCAGAAGCTGCTGGCCGACGTCAAGCTGATGGACGAGCTGGCCTCGGTCAATCTCAGCGCCCCCGCCAGCCTCCGACCGGGTCAGGAGGCCCAGATCACGGTGACGGTCAAGGGGGGCCAGGGGGTCGTCGGCGTCTTCCTGCTCGATACCGACCTCCGCTTCCAGGCGCGCCCCGTCCAGGGCGACGGCTGGGTCATCGTCGGTCCTCCGAAGGCATGGGGCGGCGACGGTCAGGAGCAAACCAAGTGGGTCGACAGCCGCGCGCCCGGGCTCAAGAAGAATCTCAACAGCGTCATCATCTTCGATCAGAAGACGGATCTGGCCGCCAAGAAGCTGGCCGAGGGCAAGGTCGTGTGGACCGTGAAGGCCCCGCAGGAGCCCGGCACGTACTCGATCACCGCCGTCTTCCACTTCGGCGCCGAGAAGGCCTCGGCCGTCGGCACCGTGACGACGCCGACGGGCGCGGTCCTGCCCCGGGGCGGTCCTGGCGGGGCCTCCGCGCGCATCATGTTCGCCAAGCCCGTGACGGTGACCGTTCGCTAGTTCGCGAAGAGAGGGGAGGCTCTCGCCATCGCCCGGCCGCTGGGACGGTCGCTCGTGCTCGGGGCGGCGGGCGGGGCGGGAGCCCTGCTCCTCGGCGCGCTCTTCCTGGTGGCGCTCGCCGCCAAGGAGCGCGACAACCGCTTCTGCGTCTCCTGCCACCTGCACGATGAGAAGTTCGGGCGTCTGATCGCGCTCGCGCCCGGCGATCTGGCCGGGCAGCATCACCGCAAGGACGCGACGGTCGGGTGCATCGCCTGCCACGGCGGCGCCGACCCCGGGATGCGCCTCACGGTCTGGGCCGTGGCCGGGTTCGATACCCTGAAGTTCCTGGCCGGGGCCTATCGGGAGCCGACGCACATGCGGCTGCCGCTGCGCGACGCCGAGTGCCGCCAGTGCCACACGCCGATCCTGCATAAGGCGCGCGCGGACGGCGCAGCGTCAGGGGCGCCGGCGCGGACCGACGACCCCAGCGACGAGTCGACGTTCGCGGCGGAGGCGGTGACCGAGGGCCGCGGCGGCACCTCCTACCATGCCATCCGGGAGCACGACACCGTGAGGGTGACATGCGTGGGCTGTCACACAACGCACACGACGGACAGCGACGTCCCCAGCCGGTTCATCTCCCGGACGCGGGTCGTCCCCATCTGTCGGGAGTGCCACAAGGAGATGTAGGACCGCCCTCAGGTGAGGGCGCCGAGGACGAGGGCCAGTCCCAGCGTCGCCGCGCCGAGCCAACGCGCGCGGCGCGCGAACAGCAGTGCAGTCGCCCCGGCGCCGAAGTGAAAGAGGGCGAGCCCCAGGTAGAAATCCGTGAGCGCCATGCCCAGGCCGTTGAGGACGAGGAATCCACCGCCCAGCGCCAGGAAAACGCCGAGCAGCGGCCGTCGCCGGCCGAGGCCGAGGGCGATCAGGCAGGCCAGATCGGCGACGAGCAGCCAGCGCGTTGCGGTAGGCCCCGGGACGATGATCGCCAGGTGGTCGAGCCACGCCCGCTGCGGAGTGAGGTACCGCTCGACAGCGGCGAGCGCGACGAGCATGGGGAGGCCCCGCATCAGCCGGCCATACTAGCAGAGTGCTACAATTCCGGGGACCCGTCGGCCGATGCCTGATCCGAAGACCCGCACGCAGAAAATCGACGCGCTCGTCGAGCGCATGCTGGCCGGCGACCGGCTGGCGCTGGCGCGGCTCATCACCCAGGTCGAGAACCGCACGGAGGCGGTGCCCGCGGTCATGCGCGCGATCCATCCGCGGGCCCAGGGCGCCTACGTCGTCGGCGTGACGGGGCCGCCCGGCGCCGGGAAATCGACGGTCGTGGATCGGCTCATCGCGCTGCTGCGCGCGCGCGAGCAGACGGTCGGCGTCGTCGCCGTGGATCCATCGAGCCCGTTCACGGGTGGCGCGGTGCTGGGCGATCGCATCCGCATGCAGGCCCATGCGCTCGACCCCGGCGTCTTCATCCGCAGCATGGCGACGCGCGGCGCCTTCGGCGGGCTGGCGCGTGCCACCGGCGACGTCATCAAGCTCCTGGCCGCGTTCGGGTTTCCGTGGATCCTCATCGAGACCGTGGGCGTGGGCCAGACCGAGCTCGACATCATGAAGCTCGCCGACACGACGGTGGTCATCCTGGTGCCGGAGTCCGGCGACGCCATCCAGACGATGAAGGCGGGCCTCCTGGAGGCGGCCGACGTCTTCGTCGTCAACAAGGCCGACCGCACCGGCGCCCCGGCCCTGATGGCGGAGCTGAAGTTCGCCGCCCACCTGGCCTGTACGAGCCCCACCGTGTCGCGCGAGGTCGACTGGGAGATCCCGGTGCTGGCGACGGAGGCCCAGAACAACGGCGGGATGGCCGAGCTGCTCGACACGGTCGCCCGCCACCGCGCGGCCCTGGAGGGGGCCGGCGCGCTGGCCGAACGGCGCCGCGCCCGGCGGCGCGACGAGTTCAAGAGCCTCCTGGTGGAGGAGTTCAGGGCCAGCGTGGACCGGATGCTGCGCTCGGGCGACCTGGCCCAGACGTTCGATCGGGTCGCCGACGGGCAGCTCGATCCCTACTCGGCCGCGGAGCTCGTTCTGGCCGTGCTATCGTTGGGACGCTCATGACCGGGCAGATCCCGTTCCGCGACACCTTCTGGAATGTTCCGGCCTGGGCTCAGATCGCGCTATACGCCGGCGCTCTAGTGGCCGTCGCTGTCTTCGTCTACGGCATGGGGCAGCGCGTCCGGCTGTGGCGCGCCGGCCGTCCCGAACACCGCTTCGACCGCATTCGTGAACGTGTCAAGCTCGTGCTGGTGCACGCGCTCGGCCAGGCGCGCACGCTCTCCCAGGCCTATCCGGGCGTCATGCACGCGATCATGTTCTGGGGCTTCCTCGCCCTCTTCATGGGGACGGTGCTGGCCACCGTCGACTGGGACATCACGCTGCCGCTCTTCGACGTGAAGCTCCTCCAGGGGCCGTTCTACCTCTTCTACGAGATGGTGCTCGACCTCTTCGGGCTCTTCTTCGTCATCGGGCTCGGCCTGGCGGTGTGGCGGCGCTTCGTCGCGCGCCCGGATCGCCTCGATCCCACCGCGCGCTTCGCCGGCGTGCTGGCGCTGCTCTTGGTGATCAACGTGACCGGGTTCATCATGGAGGCCTGCCGCCTGGCCGTCGTCGAGCCGGCGTGGGCGCCGTGGTCGCCGGTGGGCTGGGCGCTCGGGCGGACGATGCTCACGGCCGGGATGTCGGAGGGCGCGCTGCGCGCGCTCCATCTGGGAACCTGGCTGTTCCACGCGGCGATCTCCCTGGCCTTCGTCGCCGCCATCCCGTACTCCTACTTCGTCCACCTCCTGACCACGCCGCTGAACATCTTCTTCTCGAAGCTCGGCCCCCGCGGCGAGATTCCCAAGATCGAGAACATCGAGGAGGCCGAGTCGTTCGGCATCTCGAAGCTCGAGGAGTTCTCGTGGAAGCGCCGGCTCGACTTCGACGCGTGCGTGGAGTGCGGGCGCTGCCAGGCGGTCTGCCCCGCCTACATGGCGGGCACGCCGCTGTCGCCCAAGCAGATCATCGTGAAGCTCAAGCGGCACCTGCACGGCGAGCTGCCCGGGCCGATCCACGGCCAGCTCATCAAGGCCGAGGAGCTGTGGGCGTGCACGACCTGCATGGCCTGCGTGCAGGAGTGCCCGGCCTTCATCGACATCGTCGACACCATCATCGACCTCCGCCGGTATCTGGCGCTGTCGGAGGGTGCCCTGCCGTCCACGGCGCCGCAGTCGCTGCAGAACATCCAGCGGGCAGGCAACCCCTGGGGGCTGCCGGCCGGAGAGCGGCTGGCCTGGGCCCACGGGCTCGACGTGCCGCTCATGGAGCCGGGCAAAGAGGTCGAGTACCTCTACTGGGTCGGCTGCTCCGCCTCCTACGACAAGCGCAATCAGTCGATCGGGCGGTCCGTGGTGAGGATCCTCAAGGCGGCCGGCGTGTCCTTCGGAGTGATGGCGGAGGAGCGCTGCCACGGCGAGGTGGCCCGGCGGCTGGGCGAGGAGTACCTGTACCAGACCGTGCAACAGGAGAACGTCGAGGCCCTCGGCCGCTACCGCTTCCGCAAGGTCATCACCCACTGCCCCCACTGCTTCAACACCATCAAGAACGAGTTCCCCCAGTTCGGCGGCACCTACGAGGTGGTCCACCACTCGGTGCTCATCAACGAGCTGCTCGCCGCCGGGCGGATCAAGCCGAAAAAGGCCATCGACGCGACGCTGGCCTTCCACGACTCCTGCTATCTCGGACGCTACAACGGCATCATGGAGGCGCCCCGGGCCGTGGCCCGCGCGCTCCCCGGCCTCCGGGTCGTCGAGATGCCGCGCAACCGCGAGCGCGGGCTCTGCTGCGGCGGGGGCGGGGGCCACATGTGGATGGAAGTGAAGTCCCGGAAGCGCGTCAACATCATCCGCGTGGAGGAGGCCCTGGAGACCGAGGCGACCATGGTGGGCACCGCCTGCCCCTTCTGCCTGGCGATGATCGACCTGGGCCGCAAGGTCAAGGGGGCCGAGGAGCGGCTGCAGGTGAAGGACGTGAGTGAGCTGGTGGCGGAGAGCCTGGAGTGAAGGAGCTGCTGCGCGCGCTGCCCGACCTCGTGCGGCTGATCGCCCGGCTCGTGGGCGACCCGGTGTTGCCGCGCCCGGCCAAGATCGCGCTGGCCGCCGCCGCGGTCTACCTGGCCAGTCCCATCGACCTGATCCCCGACTTCATCCCGTTCCTGGGCTACCTCGACGATCTCTTGGTGGCGGCGATCATCCTCGACGGGATCCTCAACTACGTCGACCGCGCCCTGCTGCTCAAGTACTGGCCGGGGAGCGCCGCGTCGCTGGAGCGGCTGGCGCGGGCGGCCCACCTGCTGGCCGGCTGGGTGCCGGGTCGAATCAAGGCCCGCATCTTCTCGCCACGCTAGCGCGGCCATGCCCATGGCTGATCCGAAGATCGGGCTCACGAGCGTGGGCGGCTACGTGCCCCGCTACCGGCTGTCGGGCCAGACGGTCGCGCAGGTGTGGGGCGGGGGCAGCGGCGAGCGCGCGGTCGCCAACTACGACGAGGACGCCCTCACCATGGCCTGCGCGGCGGCCCTCAACGCCATCGGATCGCGCGACGTCTCCCGCGTGGGCGCCTGCTTCTTCGCCTCCACGTCGGCGCCCTACGTCGAGAAGTCCAACGCCACGCTTCTGGCCAGCATCGCCGACCTCGGGGTGGGCGTGCTCACCGCCGATCTCGGGGGATCCCTCCGCTGCGGCACCACCGCGCTCCGCCTGGCGCTCGACATGGTGCGGGCGGGCTCGGCGGCCGAGGCGCTGGTGGCGGCCGCGGACATGCGGCCGGTCGCGCCCGGCGGCGAGCTGGAGATGCTCGTGGGCGACGGCGCCGGCGCGGCGCTGGTGGGCACCGCCGACGTCCTCGCCTCCTTCGAGGGCGCGTTCACGGCCAGCCACGAGTTCACCGACTTCTGGCGCAACGATGGCGAGCGCTACGTCCAGTCACTGCCCGACCTGACGTTCGTCAAGGCTCACGGGCTCGACAAGCACATCCCCGAGGCCATCGATGGGCTCCTCGGGAAAACGGGTCGGAAGCGCGAGGACATCGCCCGGCTCGTCCTCTACGGCCCCGACGCCCGCACTCACGGGGCGCTGGCCCGCCAGCTGAAGTTTCCCGAGGGCGCGATGCCGAAGGAGCCCGTCATCGGGCGCGCCGGCAACACTGGGGCCGCCTCCTGCCTGCTGGAGCTGGCCTCCGTCATGGAAGAGGCGAAGCCTCACGACCAGATCTTAGTGGTGTCGTACGGCAACGGGGCGGAGGCGCTGCTCTTCGAGGCGACCGATGCGATCGCCGGCTTCCGCCCCCCGCGGCCCGTGGGCGGGCAGCTCACCGCCGGCCGGCCGCTGGCGCATTACGGCAAGCTCCTGAGATTCCGCCGCCACGTCGACACCGAGGTCATCCGCTCGTTCTCGAGCGTCCCGACGCTGGTGCGCGAGGAACGGCAGAACTTCCGTCTCTACGGCCAGAAGTGCGTCGACTGCGGCGCCGTGAGCTACCCCCAGCGCCACCTGTGCTGGACGTGCTCGTCCAGCCGGCTCACCGACCACAAGCTCTCGCGGCGGGGCAAGGTCTTCACGTTCACGAAGGACCATCTGGTGCCGAATCCCGATCCCCCCACCGTCATGGCCGCGGCCGACCTCGAGGGCGGTGGACGCTTCTACGCCCAGGTCACCGACTGCGATCCAGCGGCGGTCGGCTTCGACATGGCCGTCGAGCTCTGCGTCCGCCGCATCCACGAGGGCGAGGGCTACGTGAACTACTTCTGGAAGTTCCGGCCGGCCTAAGCGGCCGGCTTCGCGAGAGAGGCTCGCGGGCTCGTGACCAGAGCGTTACCATGGGACGGAGGAGGATTATGATGAAGACTGGAGTCGGTGTCACTGCGGTGCTGCTCGCGCTCGTCCTGGCCGTGCTTCCCGTCGCGGCTCAGCAGCCGTCGCCGCAGTCGCCGCCTGGCCGACCGCCGATGCCTGGCGGCATGCAGGGGATGCCGGGCGGCCAGCACATGGGCGGCATGATGATGTGCCCGATGATGATGGGCATGATGGGAGGTCAGGCCGACCCGCGGATGATGCAGATGCACGGCGAGATGATGAAGGCCATGGGCGACATCATGATGAAGTACGGCAAGATGATGGAGGGTAGCGGTACACGGTAGATTTTTATCTTTCGTTGCGTGGACCCCAATGCCTCGCGCCGGGCCTCATGTCGGGTGGGGTCATGGTTTCCCTAAGATCGCCGACTCCCTGGAACTCATCGAGGCGGGCGTCGTGACGCGCGAGAAAGGCCTCGCCGGCCTCCGGGACCTGAAATCCTCGCGGTCCGAGATCTATGAGGGTATGCTGTCGTCCAGGGTCATCGGTCGATCCTCCCAAAGTGGTCCCTTGCAGGGGGTTGTCACTCTGGGAACGATAGGCCAGATGGCCCTCTTCTTTTCGAGTCTGAAGTGTCAACACTGCTCAGAAAATCATGGGTAGTTGCGCTGGTGCGGGCGACGTGCCAGGAAACGTACCGCTGAACAAAGTCACCGTGACGCTCAACGGTGAGGACGTCACCGACGCGCTCCGCCCAGGCCATACGCCCGGATCGCTCGAGGGCCTGGGGGGGGCTCGTTCTCGGCAAGAACACGCTGAGGGCGAAAGCGAAAGGCGCCCGAGACGAGGAGCTGGAGATCGAGCCCTTCATTTGTCAGACGCAGAGGAAGCGAGACTTCCGTCGACCCCCAAGCGCTGACTCCCTTTGCTAGCTCAATGTGGCTTCAAGCCACGAAAAATCCCATCGGGCTCGCAGACGCGCATAACTGCCTCGTCAAAATCCTCCCTTAGTAATTCCAGGTCTTCCTGAAGATCCGTTAACTCTTTTTCATGGACACCCGCGGCGGCTCTGTTCAGCCAGACTACGGCTTCATCAGCTACCCGGATCAGTCGACCATAAACAAATACCGAAAGAGTCCCTCCCTGGATCCCAAACGGTCCCACGGGTTCCATGGAGATTCCTGCCAAGGACAGTTCTAAGATGAAATCCACACCGAGGCGCTCTCCGATTTTACCGAGATCCCGCGTGGGCCTTGCTCGAAGATACTTCATCGGTGGTTTTGTCCAGAATTCTTCCCTCAACGCAGCTCGGTCTGCCGGCGCCTTGACTTGCCTTCTTTCCGTATTGAACGCGGCCTCCGCCACCGCAACCAGGTCACGGTAGCTCCCTGGCTCAACGGCGCCGCGCAGGGTCAGCGTTCGGATGTTGAAATCGCGTTGGAGCGTGGCGACGCAATTCTGCTCGAGAATAGGCGCTGGGTCCCATATCCCATCAAATGAGTAATAGGTCTCTCTCCGTTCTGCCCAGACAACCCGAAATAGCAGCTCACTCAACACGAGCCTTTTCTCTGGGATGAGGACTATGACGCCAATTGGCTTCTGAACAACATTTCGCCAATGGCTCTTGTCCATGGATATGGCGAAGGCAGTACAACCCACGGAGAGCACGGCGAGCATAAGACTTCCAAGCATTACGACGCCGTTCGGGCTAACGGTCCTGTCGTTCACGGCTACTGCACGTCCACGACGAGGCCGCTTTCATTGAAGACCACGATGGCCGCCGGATCCTTATTCTCTTCAAGGGAAAAGAGAGGGGTACAGCCCACGTAACCACACAAGAGGATGGTTGATCTACCGGGAGTCCGATAGTATGTCCAGAATTCTAGCTTCCCGCCGCCTTCAACTCCCCTCAGCTCTCTCGCATTCGGAAGTCCTAATACTTGCAGTACATCCTCCCTCGTCGATTTGCCAATCTCAATTCTGGCCACTTGGTCTGTGGTCACCTGCTTCGCAATAGAAGCGCATCCTGGGAGGAGAAATAGCAATAGGATCAGGGACCTCTGAACGCGAGGGTATCCTCTAACCATGACCTTTATTCCGGGATTCGCGATATGGACCAAGTTCTCGTGGCTCTCGTGCGGCTGAGCGGCCACGTGATGCCAGCCGAGCCCAGTCTGTCCGTTCACGATAGGTGAGACGGGCCGTGCCTTCGGTGCCAGCCGCGCACCTTCGAGTTTCCTCGCTCGTCCCGCTGAGCCGATCACGGGTGAGGTGGGCGAGGCGTCACGATGTTGAACCAGTAGGCAAAGGTATCGATCAGCGACAGGAGCTCGTCCAGCGCTTCTCGACGGCCCTCGATCTGGACCTCGCCCGCGGAGATCTTCTGCTCGAAGCCGGCTGTCCGGACGATGATCTGGTTGAGCATTGGACGAGTGAGCGTGACGGTGGCGTCAGCCTGCGGCGCCTGCTTCCCCGCCCAGTAGTTCAGCACGCCGTTCTCGACCCTGACGAGGAGCCGCTCGTTCGTGTCGGGGAAGACGTAGTTGAGCCTGATGGCTGCCTTCGAACCATTCACCCGCACCGCGAGGGCGTCGAAGGGGCATTCTCGGCATCGGGAGGCGCGCTGCGGTGCCTCCGAGCGGGGTGCCGCCGACCTCGCGGCAGGGCGGGAGCCCCCCACATCCCAGCCCCCCACATCCCACAAAGGGCTGACCGTCGGGGGCCGCCGGCCCGCCGCCCACCCAGCACATCGCCGGAGACATAGCGCCGCCGCGCCCGGCGTGTCAAGGCCGAGGGGCTGACGATCAGGCGGGCGTGTCTGCGAAGAGGGTTGTGGCGGAGTAGGCAGGAGGCGAGTGGGCAGGGTCCGCCTGCACCGGCTCGCTGGGCAGCCCCAGGTGAGTGAGGATCTGCTGCACGATCCGGGGATCCTCAATCGTCGCCAACAGGCGCATTCGGTTCCCGCACCGGGGACACGCGAGCACGTCGATGTCGAAGGCCCGCCGCATCAGGTCGGCCCAAGGCCAGTGACGGGCCGGCTGCGGCGCTCCGGGCGTGTCATCCGCGGAAGCGCCCCGCGCTTCGTCGGGGCTCACTCCGGCATCGAGCGTCCGCACGCCAGGTCCGGGGACGATGCGGCTCCGCCACCGAGCGTGCGGGGCGAGCACGCCGTGGTACAGGATGAGGTTAATCCGAGGGCGCGGCGTTATCGCCGCAAGCTTCTCGCCCCACACCCGCTTGAGCTGCAGCAGCACCCGCCCGTCGGGCAGGAGCCGCAGTCGCTCCTGGGCCACCGGCGGCCGCAGCAGGTAGCGGCAGAGGTGCTCGAGCCGCCTCCGGTCGTGGCCGGCCACGCGCAGGTCAGCGTGGAGGTCGAAGCCGTCGCGATGAGATTGGCGCGGGCCCGTGGAGGCAATCCACGGCGCGTCCGGCTCCGATCCGAGACGCCAGACCCGCGCACCGGCGCGGCGGCCGAGCGCGACTTGGCCAAGCACCGACGCGCTCGTGATGCCGGCCAGCACGGGGGACTCCTCGACGAGCGGGTCTCGCGCCGCCTCGGCGTCGGCCCGTATCTGCGGCGTTCGAGCAGGCGAAGGACCCGCCGGCGTACCGTGATGATCAGGCGGCCCACCTCGGCGTCGCTGGGCGGCGGTGCCGCGTGGAAAACCAACGTCCCTGCCGGCACCCGCTCGGTGAACACCCCGTCGAGGACGAGCGTGTGGAAGTGGACGTTCAGGTTCAGCCCGCCCCCGAAGCGCTGGATCACCGTGAGCGTGCCCGTCCGGCCGTCCGCGATTCCCCGCCCGCGGGCGCGCCGGTGGTAGAACTGGAGCAGCGCCCGCGCGAAGACCCCGAGAACCGCCCGGAGCGTACCCTGCGAAACCTGAGCGAGTTGGAGCGGGTCGCCGAGCAGGATGACCTTGCGTCCGGCCGTACCCATCGCGAGAGGGGGTCCCCATTCGGGGGCCCCCGCCCCGCCTTTTTCGGGTCCTAAATTCCCCCACCCTGCGGTATGCGAGGCACCGCAGTCGCGCTCTGATACGTACGCAGTGCACGGCGAACAGCCGATGACCTCGCGGCCGCTCGCTCCCGAAAGAGGTCACACACTAAAGGGGCGAAGCTTTGAATAGCGTCGAGCATGCCCCGCGGATACCACTGCCGACTCCCGACCGCTGCAATGGCGCCATGGGACGAACGGGCGCCTTGGCGCTGCCAACCCAACGCTGGCTTCAGGGGCGGTGAGCCGACGGCCGAGGTCAACCAACGGGTTCGACGCGGGGCCCGCCGGTGGATGAATCGACACCAGACGGCCCGGCGGTGCTGTAGAAGGCGGTCCCGATAAGGGGGTGGGAGAAGAGGTCCACGACATCCATGGGCAGAAACTTTTGGTAGGAGATCAAAGGCAGATGGTAAGCATTGGAGGGACACACATGAAGAGGATGCTCGCGCTCGTGGGTTTTGGAGCCCTGCTGACCTTCACCCTGTCGCTGGTGAACGTGCCCGAGGCGTCCGCCGACCTCAAGAGAGCCGAAACCGCTATCTGCGACGCATACACCAACACGATCGTCGCGGACAGCTTCTCCAGCTTCGGTACCCCCTCAGAGGGGGTCTCGCTCGCGGGTTCTTTCTGTAACGAGGCCATGGTCACCATGGACCGGGCCGGGTGGCATGTTATACACGACATGCGAACCGGTGGAGCGTGGTTTGATTTGAGCCCTCTCCTCGGGAGGTCGTCGGTGTGCGACGGGGATGCCTGCTACGAATTGATCTTCCTGAAGGACTGACCAAGACCTGCGCTCGACGATCCGAACAGTAACGGCGAGCGCGGGTGCCTGGGACAGAGCGGAAGCAGGCCAAGATGCGGCGGTCATCAGGGTCAGTCAAGACTCGAAACGCGTTGACAGCGCTCCACATCGGGTCGACGGCTCTGTCAGGGAGCCGGGAGTAACCGGACCCGCTGCGAGTGTGGGCGAATCCGAGAGGTGGAGGTTAACGATGCGCTACAGAGTGTTTCACCGTGGGATTCTTGTAGCACTCGGCGTGCTATCGGTCGGGCTGCTGGGATGGCCCGCACGCACCCGAGCTCAAACCCTCGGCGACATTACCGGGACCGTCGGCACTGTGACCGGGATCGTCGGCGGAACCACGACGGTGCTGGGCGGCACGGGAACGCTCGCGGCAGGTTCGGTTGACGCTCTGTACAGCGAAGCTGACTCGATCAGCACTTCCCTGGTCTCGGCGCAGGTTCCAGCCGCGCGGGTGATCGGCTACCTGGATGAGATTGCCTCCGAATCCTATCTCGCCTCGCTCAACCTCATCATCGCTGGAATCAGCATAGCCGCCGATTCCGCAGAAGCAGAAGCCCGGGCGCCCCTGAACGGCAGCTCGAACACCGGCACCTCGTACATTTCCAATCTCTCGATCAATGGAGTGGACGTCCCCGTCGACGGGACGGTGAACCAGACGGTCTCTATTCCCGGCGGCCAGTTGGTGATCAACGAGCAGCAGGTCCTATCGGACGGCACCCTGGTCGTGAACGCGCTGCACGCGACCGTCTATGGCGTTGCGGACGTCGTAGTCGCATCTGCGACGGCGGGCGCCAGCGGTGGGGATGCGAAAGCGGTGCAGGCGACGACCTTCTGAGGGCCGAGGCCTTTTTGTGTCGAGCAGCACCTGAAAGCGCGGGATTCTAGACGAGTCGGTGGTAGAGCTACGGTCTCCACGTTGACACCAGGGGAGAGCTTTCGCTAGGGTAGCCTCCGCCGGGGTGGTGGAGCACGGGCCCAAATACCAGGCACGAGGTTAAAGCAGCCTGGGGCGTCAGGGCTGAGCCCCACAGAGGGCCGTTGAATCCGGTGATCCGGAGCGCCAAACCTCCGTGTGCCAGACCCACCTCGGCACTCTCTCCGCCTGTTGCCAGTGTGATCAAGCTACGATAGACCGTTCCCGCTGACGGCGCCGAGAAGGGTGAGGGCCCGGAGTCTGGACACCCCGGGCCCTCGGGCCGAATCACAGGGACGCGACTCAGCGGTCTCCCTTTTCGCACATCGCCTCGTGATTGTCCACCCCCGCGTGCCGAACGCTGGGACGCCTGGATTCCTTCCGGTTCGTGATCTGTGCTCGAGGCGAGTGCCGCCCCGCGTGTTCTTTCTCTGCCGGCACTGTGATCGGGGCGATCGCTACTGCTCTGGGACGTGCGCCGAGCGGGCCCGCCGGACGAGTCTCCGGGAGGCCGGCCGCCGCTATCAACACAGTCGCCGGGGGCGGTTTCGCCATGCCGCGCGGCAAGCGCGGTATCGGGCCCACCGGACCGCCAATGTCCTGGTCGACTTCGGCTCCAGCGGAGTCGGCGGGGTGCCCCTCCCGAGCCACCCGAATTACGGCCTGTTCCAGTTCAAGGCCGGGCTCGGCTGCCGGCTCGTCGGCTGCCTGCCGTACCAGGATCTCGTCTTCCGGCGGCTCGCCTATCAGACCTTTCGCCGTGTAGAGACCAGCCTGTTGCCCCGTGTCCACCGCCTGCTCGCCCGCGCCCCCGCTCTCGTGGGCGTCATGAAGAGGGCGGTATGATGCGCAAATCGGGTCAAACGATTCTTGCTGTCGGCCTTTTGCGGGAGTATGATCCCGCCCACTCTGGAGGTGACCGATGCGACGTCTGCGTGCCGATAATTTGCTCATCGTCCTCTCGATGGCCATCCTTCCCCTGAGCAGCGAATGGGCTTTCGCCCAATCCGTGCCGGGTGCGGACCCGAACTTCTTCTCCAACAACCCGCACCCCGCGATGCCCTGGCATTCCCCCTGGGCCCTCTCCAACCAGGGTCTCGTTCTCAGAGAGATCGAGGTCCCCTCGCGCTCGGTTGTGATTCCGATGGAGGTCGTTCAGCCGGGCTCGCTGCCATCTACGATCGAATGGCAGGAAGTGACACTCCCGGGCTATCGCGTCACCGAGAAGGTGAATGGCTTCACCGTCCAGGGGCACTGGGAGGTGCGGCCCCATGGCAGCGCTTACTACTGGACCTGGGTGCCAACGCACTTCAGGAGCAAGTGAAAAGAATGCCGCGCGCGTTCAGCGCGGTGGCTCGCCGCGACATTCGCAGCATGCCGGCGCCGAGGCGGCGGCCTCGCGGGCCAGCACCGAGGCCTCGTCGAGGGTACGCTCGGTCTGGGCGATGATCTCGCTGGCCGTGGCCCGGTCGGATCGCAGGAGGGCCCGCGCTCCCGGGCCGTGGCGACGGTCTCGCGCCCCTTCGCCGTGCTCTGCTCGCTCTGGAGCTCGAGGTCCATTCGCGTCAACATGGCTCTGGTCGCCTCGTGCAGACGGTCGAGCGGGACGGTGAAGGTCCGGTAGGCCACCCCGCCCGCACGGTACTCCGTTCCGGCCTTGACGATGGCTCCCGCACCCTCCCCCATCGCGGCGAGGGCTACGGCGCCCCCCGTCACTCCCAGGGCCGCGCAGCCCTGGAGCAGGAGGGCGGTGACCAGCAGGCCCGGTCCGCGAGGGCAACGCATGGGCGACTCGAGCGCTCGACGTGCAGGGGCGGTGCCATCCATCGGCGCCCCCTCTGGTAAGATACGGGCCCATGCCTGTCAAGCGCGCCTCCATCAACCTGGCCAAGGATAGATCGCGCGGGATCGACGCCCTCAAGGGCACCAACGTGCCGGCGGTCTTCTCCGACGCGGTGCGCATCCAGCTTCCGGACTGCGCATTGCTCTTCATCTCCGGGATGGTCGGAACCGACGAGAACGGGACGGTGGTGGGGCGGACGATGCGCGAGCAGACCCGGCAGGTGCTCGAGAAGATCAAGGCGATCCTCGCGCGCGAGGGCGGCACGATGGACGACATCGTGCGCGTTCGAGTCTACGTGACCCAGCTCGACCAACAGTCGCTGCGCGAGATCCACGAGGTCCGCTCGGGCTACTTCAGCGAAGGCATGTATCCCGCCAGCACGCTGGTCCGGGTGGATCAGCTCATCCGGGACGGCGCGTTGATCGAGATCGACGCCGATGCCGTGATCGCCGCCGGCTGACCGGCGCGGCTAGTTGCCCATGACCAGGCCCCCGTCGAGGTTGATGGCCTGGCCCGTCATGTAGTCCGCTTCTCCACGCCCGGTCCGTCGAGATCGGTGAGCACGAGCCGCGCGCCTTCGGCGGCGAGCCGCCGCGCGCAGGCCGCGCCGATGCCCCCCGCCGCGCCGGTGATCAGTACCGTCCGTCCAGCCGCCCGTTCGTCGAGGCCATCGAGTCCCTCCGTGATGGGATCTTGTGATCGTGCAGGCGTCGATGATGCATCGGCTGGCGGCGGGAGCATGGCACGGAGGTAGTGGCAGACTCTGGTAAGATCGATTTATGGGAACCATCATCTCGGCTCTCGTCATCGTGCTGGCGGCGCTCCTGGCGACCCCGGTGGCGGCCCAGCAGGTCGACATCACGGCCCCGGCGCCGGAGCGGGCGCGGGAGCCCGTGTTGCTGCCGCCGGGCGATCATTACCGGGCGACGCGCCCGAGCGATGCGGACTACTACCCGGAGACGCCGCGCGTCCGCCACGATCCCACGTTCGTCGGTCCGCTCTCCTCGAAGACCGAAGGCCCCGGGGGCCCGGGACGGATGGGCGTTGCCGGCTGGACCTCACCGAACACGCCGGTCGGCGCGGCCCAGACGGGTCGTCGCGAAGTGACCGGGTGGTTCGCCCTCGGCTTCGCCTTCGAGTGGGGCGGTCCGCCGCCCGCCAAGCGCCCCGCACGCTGATCGGATGACCCCCGCACGATGGCCTGGGGGCGCGCGCTCGGCCTGGGCTGAGGTGAGCGCCCAGTGGCGGAGCCGCGGCTGATGGCGCTGCTCAGGGGCAATCTCCATGCCCATACTACGTTCTCGGACGGCGCGCTGTCGCCCCACCGCCTGATCGAGGAGTACGAGCGGCTCGGCTACGACTTCCTCGCCATCACCGATCACGACGACCACATCAGCGATGCCTACTGGCAGGCGCTCCAGAGACTGGCGTCCAGGCTCCTGCTCTTCCAGGGAGTCGAGCTGAGCTATCAGCCGTTCCCGCAGCACGTCGGAAAGGTGATGGGGGAGCGCGAGACCCTCTACGTGCTGAATCACCCCGCCCGCTACAAGCTCTCCGTGGAGGAGACGCTG
>MNEF01000004.1 GCA_001917535.1 Candidatus Rokubacteria bacterium 13_1_40CM_69_27 | reverse complement strand
CGCCAGCGCCTCGAGGTTGAAGATCTCGCCCACCAGGAGCCCCATGTTGACCACCATGACCAGGTGGAGCGGCTGGAACGACCCGGGCAGCTCGTTGGGCCTGACCTCGGCCCCCCAGGTATCGCTGGCGATTCCGGCGATGCGTGTGTCGTGGAGCCAGGGGGCGGTGAGGAACGAGAGCCCGGGCGCGTCCCCGGCCGAGAACGTGCCCCAGCTCCGCTCGCGGACCCGGCGCCCCACGTCTCCGGTCCTGACCAGGACGATGTCCCCCGGCTCGACGCGCACGCGCTGCTTGGCGGCGCAGACTTCCAGATCTTCGGTGTAGATCGGCTCGCCCGGCCGGAGGAAGTCCACGCCCTTGAAGCGCGCGATATCGAGCAGCACGCCGCGGCTGACGATCTTGTCCTTGTAGTGCTCGATGCCGTTCCGCGTGGCGCCCGAGGACGAGACCAGCGTCGCATCGCGGCCGCCGTACATCTTGCCGTTGTGGAAGATGTGGCCGAGGCCGTCCCACTGGGTCCCGCACTGCAGGAACATGGTCACCTGGTCGTCGGCGAAGCCCCAGCCAAAGGGAATCTTCTCGAAGCCGGCCAGCTTCTGCCGGCCAGCCGCGTGGTCCGTGCCGGTGGCGACCATACTGTGGAGCGGGTTCACCCGGCCGAAGGCGCCGGTCTGGGGCCCGTGCATGTCGAAGTTGAGGGCGCAGGAGATCACCTTGCCCTTGCGCACGAGGCTGGCGGCGCGCTTGACGACCTCGGGCGTGATGAAGTTGAGCGTCCCGATCTCGTCCTCGGGCCCCCAGCGCCCCCAGTTCCGGAACTTGGTGCAGTACTCCTCGAGCAGCGCGGGCGTGACGGCGGGGCGCTTGGCCTCGGTGCGTGTCTTGACTTTGGGCGCTGGGCTCATTGTTCGATCTCCCTATCGGCTCGCCTGGCCTGTCGACGCTTCGGGGCGCCTAACCTACCATGGGGCACCCGAGTGGCGCCATCGAGGATCGATGACGTTCGGCGACTTGCGACGCGTGTGCCTGGGAACTATGATGCTGGCCCTGTGGACTCCCGAAGGCCACCGGTCTGGAGCAGGCCAGGAGGACGCTCAGGGACGGAAGGAGGGGCGTATGGCGACTGATCGAAGAGAATTCATGAAAGTTGCAGGTTCCGCGGCCGCCGCTGTGAGCGCGATGTCAGCAGCGGGCGTAGCATCGGCCGCTGAATCTCCCGCGCGCATCAAGAGCATCAAGGCGTTCGCCTTCGACGCTTACGGGACGCTGTTTGACGTGTTCTCGGTGACCGCACTGTGTGAGCAGCTGTTTCCTGGAAAGGGAAACGCTCTGGCCCAACTCTGGCGCGCCAAGCAGCTCCAGTACAGTCTGCTCCGCAGCCTGATGGGCCGCCACAAGGACTTTTGGCAGCTCACCGACGACGGACTCGTCTTCGCATCGAAGAGCCTGAAGCTGGATCTCACCCCCGAGAAGCGCAAGCGGCTGATGGAGGCCTACCTGAGCCTTACCGCGTTTCCGGATGTCAAACCGGGCCTGGAGGCCCTGAAGAAGCAGGGTTTGCGGCTGGCCATCCTCTCCAACGGAGAGCCGAGAATGCTGGAGGCGGCGGCCAAGAGTGCGGGAATCGATTCTCTGCTCGACACGATCATAAGTGTCGAGGAAGTCAAAATCTTCAAGGTCAGCCCGCGGGTCTACAATCTGGGTCCCGAGCGTATGAAGGTCAATAACGCCGAGTTGGGCTTTGTGTCCTCGAACTCCTGGGATGTCAATGGCGCCGCCTCCGCCGGGCTGACCACGTTGTGGATTCAGCGCAGCCCCGGCGAACCGCCCGAAGAGCTCGGGTTTACGGCGGATCGAGTGGTGAGTGCCATCACCGACCT
This sequence comes from Candidatus Rokubacteria bacterium 13_1_40CM_69_27, assembly GCA_001917535.1. Classification (GTDB taxonomy): domain Bacteria; phylum Methylomirabilota; class Methylomirabilia; order Rokubacteriales; family CSP1-6; genus MNEF01. The sequence continues at coordinate 15,000 of MNEF01000004.1, read as the reverse complement.
CGCGCCCCTCGTGCGCGGCTAAGCAAACCAGCCGCCGAGTCAGCGGGTCGGGATGATCGGCAGCAGGAGATAGGACTCCCGGCCGCCGCCGGCATGCAGCGTCACCTGGCCGCCGAAGATGTGCTTCGGCCGGCTGTCGGGGTCGTCGTGCGTCATGCCGCCCGTGCCCCGGGTGCCGTAGTGGAACTTCTTCCCGAACTCGCCGATCTCCCCCTCGTACTCATAGTCCTTGCCGCGCACGGTGAGCGCCAGCCGCCAGCCGGCTGGCACGACGATGCACGTGGACACGATCTCCACGTCGCACTCGTAGACTTCCCCGGGCGTCAGCGGCTCGACCCGGTCGTGCGGATGATACGGCCGGTACGGCTCGCTCCGCTGGGGGTCGAGCCGGCGATGCGAAGCCCGGAGCCAGCCGTTGGCGATCGGCGTGTTCGGGTCGGTGGAGCCCATGAAGGTGAGCTCCTTGCCCTGGGGGTCGAAGACCCGAACGATCAGAAAGAGGTCCGCATCCTTCGTGGAGGACGAGACGAAGAGCTTGGCGGCCAGGGGCCCCGTGATCTCGGTCGCGGTCTCGCGCGCGGGCAGCCAGAAGGTGACACCGTTGCCGAGGGCCTCGTACTCGACCTTCCCTGCCTTGGCGACCGGCTTCGCGCTGAGGGTTGTGGTGGCCGGATCGAGGTAGAACCTGGTCCACTGGGTGCGGGCCAACGGCCACTCGCTCTCGTGCCGCAGCACGAACTTCTCGCCGGGGTGGCGAATGTTCAGCATCACGGGCGGCGTCTTGTCCCAGCCGTTGTCGATGCCCTTCAGGAAGTAGTCGAAGAAGCGTTTCTGGAGCGCCAGACCGTAGCCGGAGGAGAAGAGCGACCAGTGCGAATCGCCGTGGACCTCGAGCCACTTCTGTTGGGCCGGCGCCTCCGTGAAGCCGTTGAAGTTGCCCCGCGGGTGGATGCCCTGGCCGCCCCAGTTGGCGCACGTCAGGAGCGGCACCGTCACCTGGGACAGATCGGCCGAGCGCTCGCGGTGCCACTCGTCGTCGAGCGGGTGCTTCTTGAGCTCCGCGAAGACGTTCACGCGGTTCTTGGCCAGCTCCTCGTCCGAGAGCGTGAGGGGGCCCGCCACCGACTCACCCGTGTTGGGGTTCTTTCTGGCGCGCTCGCCCAGCCCGTACTGGATGTTGACCACCTGGCGCTTGGCCCAGATCTTCTGGAACTCGCTCAGGATACCCCCGTGGTAGCCGGAGTCGCGGTAGCGGTCGTTCTGGCCCTCCCACGGGATGATGGCGGCCAGGTGCGGCGGATGCTTGCCCGCCACCCGCCACTGGTTGCTGGCGTAGTAGGAGATACCGAGCATCCCGACCTTCCCGTTGCTCCAGGGCTGCCGGCCCGCCCACTCGACGCACTGGTAGAGATCCTCGATCTCTCTCGGACAGTTGGGGTCCATGAAGCCGGGGGACCAGCCGGCGCCTCGCGAGTCGACGCGGACGACCGCATAGCCATGAGGGATCCACCGCTCGGGGTCGGTGACCTCCCAGTTCTGATACTTGTTGGTCGATCCCTCGAGGATCTCCGGATGGTCCTCCACCATCTTCTGCCACTGCATCGGGTAGCCCTCCTGGTAGGAGAGTCCCTTCGCATAGACCCCGTACGTGAGGATCACCGGGTAGTGACCGTCCTCGATGGGACGAAAGATGTCGGCCCGGAGGACGAGGCCGTCGTCCATCGGGATCGGCTGGTGCCAGGTGATGCGCATGCCGTCTCGGATCTCGGTGCGCGTCGTGACTTCGGGCGCTTGGCGCATGGCTCGATCTCCTTAGAATCGTCGAAGGGGCGGCTCGGCTCACGTCCCGTACAGATGACAGGCGACCTGATGTCCCGCTGACTGCTCGCGTAGGACCGGCTCCAGCTCGGCGCAGACGGGCATGGCTTGGGGGCACCGCGGATGGAACCGGCAGCCGGGCGGCGGATCGAACGCGCTCGGCACCTCGCCCTTCAGGATGACCTCCTCCCGCGTGTCGTCCGGGTGCGACGGCAGGGCGTTGTTCAGCAGCACCTGGGTGTAGGGATGCAGGGGGCGCGCGTACAGCTCGTCGCTCGTCGCCGTCTCCACGAGCTTGCCGAGGTACATGACGCCGATCCGCGTGCTGACGTACTTCACGGCGGCCAGATCGTGGGCGATGAACAGGTAGCTGACCCCGAGGCGGTCCTGGATCTCGCGCAGGAGGTTCATGACCTGGGCGCGGATGGACACGTCGAGCGCCGAGACCGCCTCGTCGAGCAGGATGCACTCCGGGCTCGTCGTCAAGGCCCGGGCCAGCGCGACCCGCTGGCGCTGCCCGCCCGACAGCTCGTGGGGATAGTCGTCGGCGATGCGCGGCCGCAGCCCGACCCGCCCGAGTGATTCCGCGATGCGCTCCTCGACCTCGGCCCCCGTGAGATCCGGCTGGTTCTGGGCCAGGGGCTCGCCGACCGTCGTGCGGATCGTCAGTCGCGGGTTGAGCGAGCTGTAAGGGTCCTGGAAGACCGCCTGCACCGCGCGGCGGTAGTCGCCGAGCTCGTGGCGGCGGAGGGCGTGGACGTCCCGACCGCGGAAGAGGATGCCCCCCGCGGTTGGGCGCTCCAGGCGCAGAACGAGCCGGGCGGTCGTGGTCTTCCCGCAGCCGCTCTCGCCGACCAGGCCCAGCGTCTCCCCGCGTCGCAGGACGAAGTCCACGCCGTCGACCGCCTTGACCGTCCCCACCGTCCGGCTCAGGATCGTGCCCCGCATCACCGGGAAGTGCTTGGTGAGCCGCCGCGCCTCCAACACGACGTCTCCGGTGGCGCCCGGCTCAGCGTGCGGGGCCGGCGCGCCTGGCGTAGAGATCACGCGCCTGGTGCCCCACGTGGCCGTCTCCGCGGCGCGGAGGCAGGCCACCAGGTGATCGGGCTCGGCCGCCTCCAGCGGAGGGCGTACCTCCTGGCACCGCGGCTCGGCCAGCGGGCAGCGGGGGGCGAAGCTGCAGCCGGGCGGCACGTTCGCGAGGTCAGGAGGCTGGCCCTCGATCGCCGTCAGCGGCTCGCGCCCGCTCCGGAGCGTCGGCAGACAGCTGAGAAGCCCGATGGTGTAGGGATGCCGCGGCCGGTTGAAGATGTCCCGCGTCGTCCCCGTCTCGACGATCCGCCCGGCGTACATGACCGCGACCCGATCGCACAGCTTGGCCACGATGCCGAGGTCGTGCGTGACGAAGATGAGGGCGAGATTCGTCTCCCGCTGGATCTCCTTCAGGAGGCGGAGGTACTGCGCCTGGATGGTCACGTCCAGCGAGGTGGTCGGCTCGTCGGCGATCAGGAGACTCGGCTGGCAGGAGATGGCGATGGCGCCGGCGACGCGCTGGCGGATGCCGCCGCTCATCTGGTGCGGGTAGGCGTGGAGGCGGCGCTCCGGATCGCTGATCCGGACCTGGCGCAGGAGGTCGACGACCCGGCCGTCGAGCGCGCGGCCCCGCAACCCGCGGTGCAGGCGCAGCGTCTCCGCGATCTGCTCGCCCACCGTCAGCGCGGGGTTGAGCGAGGCCATCGGGTCCTGAAGGATCATCGCGATCCGCGACCCCCGCAGCCGCCGCATCGCATCAGGGCTCTTGGCCAGGAGATCCTCGCCGTCGAAGACGATCTCCCCGCCGACGATGTGCCCGCCCGGCTCCGGAACCAGACGCAGGATCGACAGGCACGTCATCGACTTTCCCGAGCCCGACTCGCCGACGATCCCCAGGGTTTCGCCCCGGCCGATCGAGAAGGTGGCGCCGTCCACCGCCTTCACGACCCCGCGCCGGGTGTAGATGTAGGTGCGGAGATCGCGGACCTCGAGCAGAGCGTCAGCCATGGGCCAGGAGTCTAGCACCGGCCGGCGCGGGACAGCGTATTGCCATATAATGCACCGCACGGAGGACCCATGCCGCGACTCTCGCCGGTACTTCTCGCTTTCACCGTCCTCGCCACGCCGTTGGCTGCCGAGGCCCAGCCCGCCGGGAGCATGGCGCGCCTGGGCGTTCTCTTGTTCGGCACGCCAGCCACCGACCTGGGTCTGCCGCCCCTCCGTGAAGGGTTGCGCGACCTCGGCTACGTCGAAGGCAGAAACATCGTCCTCGAGTACCGCTACGCGGAGGGAAAGGCCGAACGTCTGCCCGATCTCGCCCGCGAGCTGGCAAGTCTCAAGCCGAACGTGATCTTCGCGCTGGGCGGCGACGTGGCGCCGGCCGCCAAGTCGGCGACGAGCACGATCCCTATCGTCGTGTCCGTGAGCCTCGATCCCGTTCAGGTGGGGCTGGTGGGAGGTCTGGCGCGACCGGGCGGCAACATCACCGGCGTCACCTTCGTGTCGTCCGAGCTGGCGGCCAAGCGGCTCCAGCTCCTCAAAGAGGCCGCGCCCGGCATTTCGCGCGTGGGTGTCCTTTGGAATCCCGCGCATCCGGACTTCGAATATAAAGAGACGCTGGTTGCCGGACAACGGCTAGGGATCCACGTGCAATCCCTCGAAATCGGAAATCCAGGCGACTTCGAGGCGACGTTTCAGGCCGCGACTGCCGCCCGCGCGGAAGCCGTCATCGTCGCGTCGTCCCGGCAGACGATCCTCAACCGACGACAGATCATGGAGCTCGCGGCCAAGCACCGCATTCTGCTGGTGTCTCCCGGCCGATCGAGAAGGTGGCGCCGTCCACCGCCTTCACGACCCCGCGCCGGGTGTAGATGTAGGTGCGGAGATCGCGGACCTCGAGCAGAGCGTCAGACAAGATCAACGTCGGGGGGAGCGAGCCGGCGAAGCCGGCGCTCGAAGCGGGCGTCCACGCCTCCGCGACTCATCACACCTGGCGGAGCTTCGGATCCAGCCGGTCGCGCACCCAGTCGCCGAGGATGTTCAGCGAGAGCACGGTGACCAGGATGGCGATGCCGGGCAGGATCGAGATCCACCACGCCTGCTCGATCAGGCCCCGCCCATCGGCCACCATCACGCCCCACGACGGCGTGGGCGGCGGGATGCCCACCCCGAGGAAGCTCAGGGCGGCCTCCAGCACGATGACGTAGCCGACGTGCAGCGTCGCCAGCACCAGGATGGAGGGCGCCAGATTGGGGACGATGTGACGGAACATGATCGTCAGGCTCGAGCACCCGGCGACACGGGCCAGCGCCACGAACTCCTGCTGCTTGAGGCCGAGCGTCTCTCCCCGGACGAGCCGGGCGTAGCTCGGCCACAAGAGGAACACCACCACGATGATCACGTTGGTGAACGACGGCTCGAACACGACCGAGAGCAGCACCGCGATCAGGATGCCGGGGAGCGAGAGCGAGATGTCGACGAGGCGCATGAGCAGCGTCTCGACCCAGCCGCCCAGAAAGCCGGCCAGGAGGCCGATGAACGCGCCCATCGTCCCCGTCAGCGTGATGCCGACCACCGATACCGACAGCGAGATCCGGGCGCCGTACACCAGCCGGCTCAGCGTGTCGCGGCCGAGCCGGTCCGTCCCGAATGGATGGTTGGGCTTCGCCCCTTCCATGCCGAGGGGCGGGATGAGCCGCTCGCCGAGCGAACCCTCGACGGGCGAGTGGGGCGCCAGCAGCGGCGCCAACACCGCGCAGAACACGAGCGCGGCGACGATCACCAGCGGGATCGCGGGCGGCCAGCGGCGCTCGGGAGGGCGTCCGGCGACGGCGAGGTCGGCGGCGGCGGCGGACGGAATCCTCATGGCGAGTATCGGATCTTGGGATTCAGGTAGGCGTAGAGGATGTCGACGAGCAGGTTGACGCCGATGTACATCGCGCTCAGGAAGAGGACGACCGTCTGGACGATCGGGTAGTCCCGGGAGTCGACGGCCTCGATGACGAGCAGCCCGAGTCCCGGCCAGCTGAACACCGTCTCGATGATGATCGAGCCATTCAGCAGGGCGACGAACAGCAGGGCGGCGAACGTCACCACCGGCAGCGCGGCGTTCTTGAAGGCGTGCTTCCAGATCACCTGCCGCTCGGGCAGTCCCTTGATGCGGGCGAGCTTGACGTATTCGCTGCCGAGGACGTCCAGCATCGAGGACCGGGTCAGGCGCATCAGCCCGGCCACGGCGAACCAGCCCAGCGTGATGCCGGGCAGGATGATGTGGAGCGGCGTGCCGCGCCCCGACGTCGGCAGGAGGTGGAGGAGCACGCCGAAGACGAGCACGAGGAGCAGCCCCAGCCAGAACGGCGGCACCGCCTGTCCCAGGGCGGCGAAGGCCCGAGCAGCGTAGTCGAGGGCGGTCCCCCGCCGGACCGCGGCGTAGACGCCGACGGGGAGCGCGACGACGATCACGATGAGGACGGCCAGGCCCCCGAGCTCGAAGGTGGCACCGTACCGCTCGAGGATCAGATCGAGGGCGGGGCGGCGGAAGCGGACCGACTGGCCGAAATCCCCCTGGAGGGCCCGCGTCACGAACCGCCCGTACTGGATGGGCCAGGGGCGATCGAGGCCAAGATAAGCGCGCATGATCTTGATGTCCGCCTCGGTCGCCTCCGGCGGCGCCATGATCTGGATCGGGTCGCCGGAGAGGCGCACGAGCGCGAAGACGACGACCGATACCACGAACATTGACACGATCGACTGCAGCAACCGTCCGACGATGTACCGCTGCACGACGCCGCTCGCTCTCCTCGGCAGCGACCGTTGGGAACGACCGCCGTTCGAGCGCGGGTTCCGCCCGCGCAACCCTCTCCTGGGGGAGGTTTCGGAGGGGGCCGTCGAGGCCCCCTCCGATGCTAACTCACGTATTCGTAGTTGGTCTCCGCCGGCACGTAGGCGAGCGTCTGCCAGCCGCCGACCCTCTTGCTCACCGCCCACGTGATCGATTTCATCCCGAGCATGACGCCGTGATACCCGTCGTAGAGCCTTTGCCCGAGCTCGCGGCTCATCTTCACGCGCTTGTCGGCGTCGAACTCCCGCATGGTCGCGTCGATCTCCTCGTCGTAGGCGCCGTCGAGGAGCAGGTTGAAGGCACCTTTGGAGTGGATCACGCGCTCCCAGCCGGCCACCGGCTCGTCGTACGGCGGCGAGCCGTAGACCGAGAAGGTCTTGTTGGTCTTGCGCAGACGGCTCTTGGGGCCGAAGCTGCTGGCCGCCTCCGGGACCCGCTTGACCTTGATGCCGATCTTCTCCCAGTCGAGCGCCACCGCCTCCATGATGTCCGGCCCGTCCTGGGCGACGAGTTGGACATAAGGGTTCACCCGGACCTCGAAGCCGCCGGCGTGCCCCGCTTCGGCCAAGAGCTTCTTCGCCCGCTCGGGATCGTAGGGCGGAAGCTTCCAGTCCGTGCTGTAGCCCTTGTTGAACGGGTAGTAGTAGTAGGAATAGGGTGTCTCGCCACCCCGCCCTCTCCACAGCCCGCTGTGGATGGCCTTCTTGTTGACGGCCAGGTTCAGGGCCAGCCGGACCTTGCGGGCGTTCTCCAAGCTCTTCTGGTCGTTGGGGTCGCCCACCCACGGGCAGGCCGGGCAGTAGTCCTCGCGGTTGGGGGTCGTCTGGCCGGTGAGGATCACCCAGTACTGGGCGGCGTTCGCCGACTCGTGGATATGGAGGCCTGCCTTCTGCGCCTGCTCCAGGAAGTCACCGAAGACCTGGGCGATGTCGATCTCGCCCGCCCGCAGACCGGCCAGCCGCGTCGCCGGCTCCGGAATTCGCCTGATGATCAGTTCCTTGAAGGCCGGCGTCTTTCGCCAGTGGTTGGGGATCGCCTCGAAGCGGTGGTAGTCGCCCTGCTTGCCCTCCACGTGGCGCCAGGGCCCCGTGCCGATGGGGTGGGCGGCGGCCTTCTGTTCGCCCACGGACTCCATGTACTTCTTGGAGATGGCGTTCTGGTAGCCGACGTACTGCGTGAAGAGGGACGGCACGATCCACTGCCGGCTCTTGAAGTGCATCACCACCGTGTGCTTGTCGGGCGTCTCGATCCGGTCGAGGTGATTGCGGAAGAAGTACGCCGAGCCCCCCAGGGCGTCGGGCTTGAAGCTCTGCTCGACGGTGAACTTGACGTCCTCGGCCGTCAGCTCTCCCCAGTTCTCATGGAACTTCACTCCCGGGCGCAGCGTGAACGTCCACGTCCGCATCTCGTTCGAGGGCTGGAACGTGGTAGCGAGGCCGGGGCGGTACTCCCAGGTCTTCACGTCCCGCACGATCAGCGGATCGTAGACGCAGTCCCACAGGGGTTTCTCGGCCTGGACGGAGCGCCAGGCGAACGGCGTCTCGGTGCCCCACTGCCCGACTGCGACGACGAGGCGATCGCCCGCGGCGGCGGCGCGATTGGTGCCGATGAGCGTGGCGCCCGTGAGAGCGGCGGCCGCGGTTCCACCCAGCCTGAGGAATGCCCGACGATCTATCGATCCGGCCATCGCCTTATCCTCCGAGAATCCCGCGCGCCGGCCAGGCATCCGCTGGCTCCGGATGCCGGTCGGTCCCGGCCTGGACGCGATAGAGCACCATGCGCGTGAGGCTCTGGACGCGATGCACCTCGCCGGCCGGAAAGATGACCGTGTCCCCGGGACCCAACCGCACCTCCGTCCGTCCATCGTTGAAGAGCCCTTCGCCCTCCAGGACGTGGTAGATCTCGTCGGCCCCCGGGTGGGAATGGATGGGCGACGTCTGCCCCGGCTCCCAGCCGACGATGCTGATCGAACAGAACGGGGTGTCGGCCAGGGTGTTGTACACGTGCCGCTCTTTTGAAAACTTCAGCGACCCTTTCAGATCGAGAATCTCCATCCCGTCCTCCGTGAGGTGAGACCCGGCCCGCGCTCAGCGCGCGGGCGGGACGATGGGCAGCAGGAGGTGCGACTGCCGCCCGCCACCACAGTGAAGCGTGACGTTCTTGCCGAAGATGTCCGGGGGCCGGTCGCGGGGGTCGTTGTGCTGGAAGGGTCCGACCCCGGTGAAGACCGCGCCCAGCGTCCCCAGCCCCGCGCCGGGGCCACCGGGATATTCGTAATCGCGCCCGCGCACCGTGAGCCCGATTCGGTAGCCCGCCGGCACCACGATGGAGGTCGGCCAGATTTCGACGTCCAGCTCGTAGACGTGGCCGGGGGTGAGCGGCTGCTTCTCGTCGTGGGCGTGATACGGGCGGTAGGGCAGGGTGAGCTTGGGGTCGAGCTTGCGGTGCGAGGCCCGCAGCCATCCCTGGGCGATCGGGGTGTGGGGGTCGAGCGCCCCCTGGAAGGTGATCTCCTTCATGTTCGGCGTGAACACGCGCACCACCAGGAACAGGTCGGCGTCCGTGGTCTCGGACGAGACGTAGAGCTTGGCCGCCAGCGGCCCGGTGATCTCGGTGTCGGCGTCCAGCGGCTTCGTCAGGAACGTGACCCCCTCGCCGAAGCCGCTGTAGGTCGCGCTGCCCTCCCGGGCGGGCGGCTCGGCGATGAGGCTCTGATCCGCCCCGTTCAGGTAGAGCTTCGTCCACCGGGTGCGGGCCAGCGGCCACTCCTCCTCGTGACGCTCGACGAATCGCTCCCCGGGATGGCGCACCTGGAGCAGAATCCTGGGTTGCTTCTTCCATCCGGTGTCTTCGCCCTTGAGGAAGTGGCCGAAGAACTTCTTTTGTAGATTGACGCCGTAGTCCGTGTAGAAGTGGGTCCAGTGCTCGATGCCGTGCACCTCGAGCCATTTCTCGTCCGAGGCCGCGCGCACGAACCCTTCGAAGTTGCCGCGGGGGTGCAGGCCCTGCCCGCCCCAGTTCGCTGACGAGAACAGGGGCACCCTGACCTTCGACCAGTCGGGCATGCGCGAGCGCCAGTACTCGTCGCTGGCCAGCGGGTTCCGGCAGCAGTCCTCGTAGAAGTCGCGCCGGTTGGCGCCGAGCTCTTCCTCGCCCAGCGTGGGCGGCCCCGACACCCAGTCGCCGTTCATGCGCGAGCGATAGCCTCGAGTTCCCCGACCGTGCTGAACGCGGATGACCTGGGAGGGGAACCAGGTCCTGCCGAAGGTGCACAGGATGCCGCCGTGGTGGCTCAGGTCGCGGTAGTAGTCGGCCGCTCCCTCCCAGATGCAGATGGCGGCCAGGTGGGGCGGCTGGAGCGCCGCCACCTGCCACTGATTCATCGCGTAGTAGGAGATGCCGTTCAAGCCGACCTTGCCGGTGCTCCACGGCTGATTCGCCGCCCACTCGATGCACGCGTAGAGATCCCTCACCTCGCGGGCCGACCAGATGTCGAGGAAGCCGGGCGAGCGGCCGGCGCCGCGCGAGTCCACCCGGACGCAGGCGTAGCCGTCCGGCACCCACTTCTCGGGATCCACCACCTCCCAGTTCTGGTACCGGTTGGAGGAACCGGCGACGACGTCGGGGTGCTCGGCGGCCATGCGACGCCACTGATCGGTGTAGAGATCCTCGAAGTGCAGCCACTTGCCGTAGGGGCCGTAGGACATGATGACGGGGTGCTGGCCCGCCCGGCTCGGCCGATACACGTCGGCGCGAAGGACGAGGCCGTCGTCCACGGTGATGGAAACGTCCCAGTCGATGCACATCCCGTCGCGGAGCTCGCTCTTGAAATCGCTCATGAAGGATGCTCCCGTCAGCGACCGGCCGGGGTCACGTACTCGTAATTGTTCTCGAGCGGCACATAAGCGAGGGTCGCCCAGCTCCCCACCTTCTTGCTGACCGCCCACGTCGTCGACCTCATGCCCAGCATGACGCCGTGATACTGCTCGTAGAGCTTCTGGCCGAGGTCGTGGGTCAGCTTGGTCCGATTCTCGGGATCGGTCTCGCGCAGGATCGCGTCCAGGTCCTTGTCGTACGGGCCCTCGGCGAGCAGATTGAACGCGCCCTTGGTCCAGATGGTCCGCTGCCAGCCGAGGCCCGGCTCATCGAAGGGGGGCGCGGCGTACACCCAGAACGTTCGCCCGGTCTTGCGGGCCCGGACCTTGGGCAGGAAGTTCCCGAAGCTTTCGGGGACACGCTTCACCTTGACACCGAGCTTCTCCCAGTCGAGCGCGACCGCCTCCATGACGTCGATGCCGTCGAGGGCATAGGTGAAGACCATCGGGTTCGCCCTGACCTCGAAGCCGGTCGGGTAGCCGGCCTCGGCCAGGAGCTGCCTGGCGCGCTGCGGGTCGTAGGGCGGGATCACCCACTCGCGGCTGTAGCCCTTGTTGAAGGGGTAGTAGAAGTAGGTGAACGGCGTCTCCGAGCCCTTGCCCTTCCAGAGACCGGTGACGATCGCCTTCTTGTTGACGGCCAGGTTCAGGGCCAGCCGCACCTTGCGGGCGTTCTCGAGGCTCTTGGGGTCGGTGGGGTCTCCCACCCACGGGCATTGCGGACAGTAGTCCTCGCGATCCGGCGTCGTCTGGCCGTGGAGGGCGATCCAGTAGAGCCCCGCGTTCGGCGTCTCGTGGATCCGCAGCCCTGACTTGACGGCCTGATCGAGATAGTCACCGAACACCTGGCCGATGTCGATCTCGCCCGCGCGGAGGCCGGCCAGGCGCGTGGCGGGGTCGGGGATACGCCGGATCACCAGCTCCTTGAACTCCGGCGTCCGCCGCCAGTGGTTCGGCACCGCTTCGAAGCGGTGGTAGTCGCCTTGCCGGCCCTCGACGTGGCGGTAGGAGCCGGTGCCGATCGGATGGAGCGCGGCCTTCTCCTCGCCGACCGACTCCAGATACTTTTTGGAGGTGATGTTCTGGTAGCCGACGAACTGCGTGAAGTGGGACGGCACCTCCCAGGCGCGCGACTTGAAGTGCAGCACCACCGTGTACTTGTCGGGCGTCTCGATCTTCTCCAGCTGAGCGCGGAAGAACGGGGCGGAGCCGCCGGGGACGTCCGGCCGGAGGTTCTGCTCGACCGTGAACTTCACATCTTCGGCCGTCAGCTCGCCCCAGGTCTCATGGAACGTCACGCCGCGGCGGAGCTTGAAGGTCCAGGTCTTGAGATCATTGGACGGCTGGAACGTAGTGGCCAGGCCCGCGCGGTACTCGAACGTCTTCGGATCGCGCGTGATCAACGGATCGTGGACGACGTCCCACAGCGTCTTCTCGGACTGGCTGGAGCGCCACGCGAAGGGCGTCTCGATCCCCCACTGGCCGACGGCGACCACGAGCCGCTCCCCGGCGGCCACGGCCCTCGAAGAGGCGAAGAGCGGTCCGGCCATGACGGAGGCGGTTGCCGTTCCGGCTCGCACGAGAAATGCCCGACGGTCGATGGACCCGGCCATGGATGCCTCCTCGGGGACGCGGTGGCCCTCGCGGTCGTTGCTACTTCTTCGGCTCGAACCCGGGCGCGTAGGCCGGCGCGGAGATCGACGCGTCGACCGGAGTCCCGACGATTCCGTGGGACATGTCCTTGGCGGTCAGAAAGATGACGTCCCCATCCGGAGTGGCCTGAGCCGCATGTACGGCATTGGCCGGGATGTAGATCAGTGAGCCCGACGCCACGCGCGATTTCACGCCCTCCACCTCGGCCTCGAGCGTCCCCTGCATAACGTAGATCCACTGCTCGTTCGGATGGCTGTGCGGCCGGCTGCCGGTTCCCTTCGGCATACGCATGAGACCGATCTGAATGCGTTCGCCCTCGATGACAGGCCCATGGGCCGTCGAGTAGCCGGGCCCGGCATCGATCGTGTGCAGCTTCGCCAGATCAAACGCATACCGTCCGTGGCCGGCCCTGATCGCGCCATCGTTCCTCGTCGTCGACTCGGCCATGTTGAGGCCTCCTTCCTCGAGTGTCGCTCGGCGCCGGCCGTGGCGGCCCCGTCCTCGGCGATCGGGCTGGTGCCGCCAATGGCCCACGTCCACGACGAGGCCCTCGCGCCGCGATGGTCTCCTCCCTCGTCGCTGCGTGCCCTGCGGCCAGGCGGACAGAGTATACGGCGTTTCGAGCCGCCCGAGAGGCCCGCTCCGCCTCGTCGCGGTCCGGGCCGCCCCGCCGCGTTACGGACCGCCTGCCATCCTTGCCGCGAGCTGCCTCAGCTCACGCGCGTCGACGTCGGACACGAGGGCGTAGCCCAGCTCCCCGCGCCGCCACATGATCACGTTGAAGCCGCGCTCCGCCGTCGCGTACGCCTCCACGGGGCCGATCCGCGTCAGGTCGCGCCCCGGCCAGGCGAGGCCGTCGGCGCGGAAGATCAGCAGCGAGATCGGGTGCAGGCGGCGCGCGTAGACGAACACCGCCGCCTTGCGGTCCCGGAAATAGCCGACGGCGCCGCCCTTGAGCGGAAAGTCGGCGTCGCCTTCGAACGGCACCACCGGCGCAAAGTCCAGCCGCCCCTCGAACCACGGCTTCACCTGGTGGAAGCCGCCGCTTTCCACGTCGAGCGGGTGCTGGCTGGTGAGCACGCGCAGGTGATCGTTCACGGCCTCGCCCACCATGCCGGCCCGCTCGCTCGCCGCGCGGGAGGCCGCCCGCTCGTAATAGAGGACGGGCGTGGCCGCCACCACGACCGCGGCGACGGCGAACGCCGGCACGAGCGATGGCCGCCAGCGATTCCACCACGAGGGCTCGGCGGTGGGTGCGGCCCACTGCGCGGCGAGCCGCCGCTTGAGCGCGAGCGACGCCGGGTGCTGGGGCAGACGGTGCTCGAGCACCGACGTCAGCTCCTGCTCGACGGCGTCAGCGCGGGCGCAGCCGGGGCACTCGTCGAGGTGCGCGCGGACCTCCCCCTGCGCCGAGTGCGGCAGGCGCCCCCGCTGGTAGTCGAGCAGCCGGATCCGGACGTCGTCGCACGTCATCGATCGCTCACCGCGCATAGTCCTTCAGCTTCTGCCGGAGCGCCGCCCGCGCGCGGGCGAGCCGCGACTTCACCGTTCCCACCGCGCAGCCGACGACGTCGGCGACCTCCACCTCGGTCAGGCCCTCCAGGTCCAGCAGGATCACCGCGCGCGCGTCCTCCGACAGCGTCATCAGCGCTGCCTCGATCTCCTCGGCCACCACCTTGCGCAGGCGATCCAGCTCGATGTCGCCGAGCAGCCACGCCTCGGTCGCCGCGCCCTGGGCGTCCGCGTCGACGGTGTCGAGGCCGCCCACCGTCGGGTTGTGGCGCCGGCGCCGGTACTGGCTCAAGAACGTGTTGCGTAGGATGCGAAACAGCCACGCCTTCAAATTCGTGCCGGGCGTGAACTGATGCTCCGCCCTGAGCGCGCGCGCATACGTCTCCTGCACGAGGTCCTCGGCGTCCGTCTCGTTACCCGTGAGGTACCGCGCCAGGTTGTGCAGGGCGTCGACGTAGGCCAACGCCTCGCTCGCTATGCCACTCAACGCTGGTGGGCTCCCCTTCGCCACGCCCCAACCATACCACCTGCCGGGAGCGGCCTCTCACCCCTGGCAACGCGCGAGTCGGCGAATCGTTCCCCGGGAACGGGCGGACGCCCGCGGCGTTGGCAGGGGTGAAAGGAGTGAAGTAGCCATGATCAGTCGGATGACAGTCGCGGCCGTGCTGCTCGCGTCCGGCGCGCTCGTGGGCGGTTGCGCGTCGGAGCCGATGGCGTCCGTGGACCCGTTGCCCTCCCTGGCGATCTCCGCGGAGGAGCAGGGAATGCTCTTCCCGGAGCTGCGAGGCGTGGTGCCTGAGCACGCGCCCAGGTCGGCGGGCGAGACGATTCAGACGCCATAACCAACCCACGTTGGCCGGGGTGACGAAGACAGAAAGGGTTCGAGAAAGGGAGAGGACGCTGGCCCTTCCAGCTCTCGTCGAGGCTGGAGAGAAGAAGGTGGTTTCACCCGAGGCCCATGCGTCGCAGGAGCAGAAGAAGTTGACGCAACCGAGGGGAGCGCCTTCAGTCGACGAGAAGACGTTGCGGGAATACTTCCGGACGGCGCCCTACCGGAACGGGTCGGACATCGGTAATGGGTAGTGGCGCGGCACCGCGTGATTCGTTGCGTTTCGGCGAAGAAAACCCGGAGCGGAACGAACCGCGTGGTCCCGCGTTGGCAAGGGCGAAGGACAGAAGGGAGCTGGTGATGAAGACGACACAACCCTGGCCGCGGCGGGCCGCGATCGTCGCCGGGCTGGCCCTGGCCGCGCTGACGGCCGCGCAAGC
>MNEF01000033.1 GCA_001917535.1 Candidatus Rokubacteria bacterium 13_1_40CM_69_27 | reverse complement strand
ACGGCGCCCTGCCGGTCGACCTCGAGCGCGTGTGCTCGGCCGCCGATCCCGGCGCGGCCCAGCGCCTCCTCCATCGCGCGGGCGACGGTCTCGGCGGCAGCGGGGGCGGTGCCGACGACGGCCAGCAGCGACGGGCCGGCCCCGCTCAGCACGCAACCCAGCGCGCCCGCGCGCCGCGCCGCCGCCACCACGCCAGGCATCCAGGGGAAAAGGCGCAGCCGATACGGCTCGTGCAGACGATCCTCCAGCGCGATCCTCAACGCGTCGGGACGGTTGGCCTGAAGGCTCGCCAGCAGGAGCGCCACGCGCTGGACGTTGAAGACCGCGTCCTGTCGCGCGACGGTGGCCGGCAGGACGGCGCGGGCCTCGGCGGTCGCGCTGGTGATGTCCGGGACCAGCGCGATCCAGCGCAGGCCCGGCGGCACCGGAAGCGCCACCGCCGTGGTGTCCTCCGGCCCCGAGCAGGCCACGGTGAGGCCGCCGAGGAGCGCGGCGGCGACATTGTCGGGATGGCCCTCGGCGCGGGCCGCCAGCCCCAGCAGCGTGTGGCGGTCCAGCGGCGAGCCGAGCAGCGCATTGCCGGCGACGAGTCCGCCCACCCAGGCCGCGGCGCTCGAGCCGAGCCCGCGCGCCAGCGGGATGCGGTTCACGCACGCGAGCGCGCAGCCGCGGAAGGCCCGGCCCGCCGCCTCGTAGGCGGCCTGGACGCCGCGCGCGACGACGTTGCGCTCGTTCGTGGCCAGCCGGCCCTTGCCTTCGCCCTCGATGGCGATGGTCACGCGGTCGGATTCCTCGGCGACGACCTCGTTGTAGAGGGCGAGCGCGAGCCCCAGCGAGTCGAAGCCGGGACCGAGGTTCGCCGAGGTGGCGGGAACGCGGACGTGAACGCGGGGAGGCGTCACCACAGCGCCTAGAGGCGCTTCAGGAGCCACTCGGGCGTCAGTGAGATCGCCCAGTTGTTGAGGATCACGTAGTAGTTGGTGTACACGAGCACGCCGACGACGATCAGGAGCACGCCGGCGGCGCGTTCGACGACGGGAATGAACGGGCGATAGCGCTTGAAGAATCTCAGGAAGGCGCCGAGCGCGACCGCCGAGAGGAGAAATGGCAGCCCGAGGCCGGCCGAGTAGGCCACGAGCAGGCCCACACCACGCTGCACCGTCTCGGCGGTGCCGGCCAGCGACAGGATGGCGCCCAGGATCGGCCCCACGCACGGCGTCCAGCCGATCGCGAAGGTGATGCCCACCGCCAGGGAGCCGAGATAGCCAGCCGGCTTCTCGCGGATCTGCCACTGGGTGATGCGCCCGAAGAGCCCGAGCTTGAAGACGCCGGCAATGTAGAGGCCGAAGATCACGATCAGGACGCCACCGATGCGTCGGATCAGATCCCGGTAGTCGAGCAGGAACTGCCCGGCCGCGCTGAAGGAGGCGCCCAGCCCGACGAAGACGACCGAGAAGCCCAGGACGAAAGCGACCGCGTGCAGGAGCACGCGCCGGCGGACGGCCGGCGAGAGGTCGGCGGTCAGGTCCGACACGGACATGCCGGTGATGAACGAGAGATACGAGGGAAAGAGCGGCAGCACACACGGCGAGACAAACGAGAACAGCCCGGCGCTGAACGCCACCGCCATGCCCAGCGACTGTCCGATCATTGCCTCATCAACCCCTCGATCAGCGAGTGCGCCGCGTCATTGTCCCAGGTTCGCGGACCCAGCGCCAGCGCCGCCAGGTGCCCCTGCCGGTCCACGAGGAAGCTGGCCGGCAGGGCCCGCACGCCGTAGGCGTTGGCGACGTCCATTTTCGGGTCGAGCGCGATCTGGAAGGTGAACTTGTGCTCGGCCACGAAGGGCGGGACGACCTCGGGATCGGCGTCGAGCGAGATGGCGAGCATGACGAAGCCGCTGTCCTTGTGCTGCCGCCAGAGGCGCTCCATCGAGGGCATCTCCTGGCGGCAGGGCGGACACCACGTGGCCCAGAAGTTGATGAGCACGGGCTGGCCCCGGTGCTGCGACAGGCGGAAGCTCTTGCCGCCCAGCAGCGGCGCGGTGAAGTCCTCGGCCGCCTTCGTCCGCGAGGGCCGGATCAGATCCAACTCCTTGATCGCCTCCTCCACGCTCAGCTGGCGACCGGCCCGCGGCTTGGAAGGAGCGGCGGGCGGAGGCGGCGCGGGCGGTGCTGCGGTCGAGGGCTCGGCGGCGGAGTCGGCCGTGGGCGTCGACGAACGCAGCGCCACGAAGGCGCCGCCCGCCAGCAGGGCGACGACGGCCACGATGACGGCGGTCAGCGCGAGGTGGCTCCGCATGTTGCTCTCCGACGCCTTGAAACCCTGCGAAGTATACCTCTATAGTATGCGCGCCCCATGCTGACCATCCTCGCCGACGATCTCACCGGAGCGTGCGATACGGGCACCTTGTTCGCCGGCGAGGCCGCCGTCCCCGTGACGGTGTGGCCGCAGCCGCCCCCCGCGGCCGTGGTTCGCGTCGTCGACACCGAGACGCGCGCGCTCGGCGCTCGGGAGGCGGCGCGCCGGATCGAAGCGCTGGCGGGCACCGCGCTGCCGACGCGGTACTTCAAGAAGATCGACTCCACGCTCCGCGGCCACGTCGGCGTCGAGGTCCACGCCCTGATGCGCGTCCTCGGCACCTCCTGCGCCCTCCTGACGCCCGCCTTTCCGGCCCAGGGCCGAACCGTGATCGATCGCATCCTCATGATCGACGGCAGGCCCATCGCCGAGACGACGCTCGGGCGCGATCCGGAATTCCCGCGTGCCACCACCTCGAACGTGGTCGACCTGCTGCGACGCGAGCTCGACCGCCCGCTGGCCTGGATCCCGATCGATCAGGTCCGCGACGGGATCGAGTCGTTGACCGCCCGCCTGAAGCGCCTGGCGGGCACCGTCGCCATCGCCGACGCCGAGACCGACGACGACCTGGCCGCGCTGGTCGAGGCCGCGCTGGCCCTCAAGGTGCCGCCCTTGCTGGTCGGGGCCGCCGGACTGGGCCGAGCGCTGGCGGCTCGCCTCGGCCTGCTCGCCGAGCGGGTGGCGCTTCCGCCCTGCCGGCGCTCGCTGATCGTCGCGGGAAGCCGCCACCCTGCCACCCGCGCCCAGATCGTGGTGGCGCGTGAGGCCGGGTTCCAGGTATTGGCGAGCGGCGAGGCCGAGGCAGCCGATCCCGCGCGGGTGGCGACGCGGCTGGCCGACGAGGCCAGACGCGCCCTCGAGCAGGAAACCTTCGACATCGTGGCCGTGACCGGCGGCCAGACGGCCGTCGCTCTCTACAAAGCGCTGAAGGCGGAGCGGCTCGACCTGGTCGGCTCGCCCGGTCCCGGACTCGCGTTCGGGTACCTGCGCGCTCCCCGCCACCCCGCGCTCGCCGTCCTCACCAAGGCGGGCGGCTTCGGCGCCCCCGATCTCTTCGTCTCGCTCCTCAGGGAGACCGTCGCATGACGCGGCCACCGATCCTCGGCATCACGATGGGCGATCCGGCCGGCGTCGGGCCCGAGATCATCGCGCGAGCGTGCGCAGAGCCCGCCGTGCGCGACGCGAGCCGGCCCGTCGTGATCGGCTCGGCGACCATCATGAAGGAGGCCCTCGCCCTCGTGGGCTCCCCGCTCGGCCTGCACGCGGTGTCGGCGGTCGCGCACTGCAGCTTCCGCCCCGGGACGCTGGAGTGCCTGGACCTGGCCAACGTGGAGGCGGCCACGCTGCCCCGCGGCGCGGTCAGCGCCGCCGCCGGACGGGCGGCCTACGAGTACATCGCCAAGGCCGTGGCGCTGGCTCGCGAGGGGGGGATCGACGCCATCGTCACCGCGCCCATCAACAAGGAGGCGCTGGCCGCCGCCGGCGTGCCCCACTCCGGCCACACCGAGATCCTGGCCGACCTCTCCGGCACCCGCGCCTTCGCCATGCTGCTCATGGGGCGCGAGCTCAAGGTCATCCACGTCACGACGCACGTCGCGCTCCGACGCGTCCCCGAGCTCATCACGCGCGACCGTGTGCTGAGCACGATCCACCTCGCCCAGCGCACGATGGAGGGCCTGGGACAACCGCGCGCGCGCATCGCCGTGGCCGGCCTCAACCCCCACGCCGGCGAGGAAGGGCTCTTCGGCGACGAGGAGCAGAAGGCGATCATCCCCGCCATCGAGGCCGCGCGGGCCGAGGGCCTGACCGTGATCGGCCCGCTTCCCGCCGACACGCTCTTCGCGCGGGCGCGCGGGGGCGAGTTCGACATCGTCGTCGCCATGTACCACGACCAGGGCCACATTCCCGTCAAGACCCTGGGGTTCCACTACGACGATGCCAGCAAGACGTGGACCGGGCTCTCCGGCGTCAACGTCACCGTCGGCCTGCCGTTCCTCCGCGTCTCCGTGGACCACGGCACGGCCTTCGACCGGGCGTGGAAGGGCACCGCCAACCACGAGAGCATGGCCGAGGCGATCGAGGTCGCCGTGCGCATGCTGGCCACGCGATGACGTACGAACGCGCGGTGAGAACGGTCGGGAAGGGCGCGGTCACGACGCCCGCCATCGGCGGCCCGGCGACCACCGCCCAGGTCGGCGACGCCATCGCGCAGGCTCTGTAAGGAGGCCCCCAATGGACGAGCGGGACATTCGCGAACTCATCGCGCAGGTGAAAGCCGGGCGGCTTTCCCGGCGCGCGTTCCTACACACCATGCTCGGGCTGGGCCTGACCGCCCCCCTGGTGGGCCAGATGCTGGCCTCGGTCGGAATCGCGTCGGCCCAGCCCAAGTCGAGCTTCACCCCCACCCGACGCGGGGGAGGCGGCCTGCTCAAGACGCTCTGGTGGCAGGCGCCCACGCTCTTGAACCCGCACTTCGCCACCGGCACCAAGGACCAGGACGCTTCCCGGATCTTCTATGAGCCGCTCGGGTCGTACGACCCCGACGGCAACATCCTGCCCGTCCTGGCCGCCGAGGCGCCGAGCCTCCAGAACGGCCTGGTGGCCAAGGACGGCCTGTCGGTGACGTGGCGGCTCAGAAAGAACGTCGTATGGCACGACGGCAAGCCCTTCACGGCCGACGACGTGGTCTTCAACTGGGAATACGCGATGGACCCGGCCACCGCCGCGGTGTCCATCGGCCAGTACCGGGACATCGCGCGGATCGAGAAGCTCGACACCCACACGGTCAAGATCGTCTTCAAGACGCCTACGCCCTTCTGGTCCGCGCCCTTCTGCGGGCCCACCGGGATGATCGTCCCCAAGCACCTGTTCGAGCCGTTCAAGGGGGCCAAGTCCCGCGAGGCGCCGACCAATCTCAAGCCCGTCGGCACCGGGGCCTACCGGTTCGTGGACTTCAAGCCGGGCGACATCGTCCGGGGCGAGATCAACCCCAGGTACCACGTCCCCAACCGCCCATTCTTCGACCAGATCGAGTTGAAGGGCGGCGGCGACGCCGTCTCGGCGGCGCGGGCGGTGATCCAAACGGGCGAGTACGACTACGCTTGGAACATGCAGGTCGAGGACGATATCCTCACGCGCCTGGAGCAGAGCGGCAAGGGCCGCATCGACGTCGCCCTCGGCGGCAACATCGAGCACATCCAGCTCAACAGCACCGATCCGTGGACGGAAATCGAGGGCGAGCGGTCGTCGATCAAGACCAAGCACCCCTTCCTCACCGATCCCGCCGTGCGCCAGACGCTGAATCTCCTGGTCGACCGGGGCGCGGTCCAGGAGCAGATCTACGGCCGGACCGGCATCGCCACCGCGAACTTCCTCAACGCCCCCGCTCGCGTCCAGTCGAAGAACACGAAGTGGGAGTTCAACGTCGACAAGGCCAGCCAGATTCTCGAATCCTCCGGGTGGAGGCGCGGCTCGGACGGCATCCGGGCCAAAGACGGCAAGAAGCTGAAGCTCGTCTACCAGACCGCCATCAACGCCCCCCGCCAGAAGAACCAGCAGGTCGTCAAGCAGGCCTGCGCCAAGGCGGGAATCGAGGTGGACATCAAGTCGGTGACGGCGTCGGTGTACTTCTCATCGGACCCGGCCAACCCGGATACCTACAGCCACTTCTCCACGGACATCCAGATGTACACGACCACCATGACGCAGCCGGACCCCCAGCGCTTCATGGATCAGTTCACGTCCTGGGAGGTGGCATCCAGGGAAAACAAGTGGCAGGGGCGTAACATCACCCGGTGGCGCAACGAGGAATACGACCGGCTCTGGAAGGCCGCCGAGGCGGAGATGGACCCCGTGAAGCGGGCGGCGCTATTCATCAAGATGAACGACCTGGTCATCCAGCACACCGTGGTCATTCCGGTGGTCTGGCGTCCGCGCGTGGCCGCGATTTCCAACAAGCTGCGCGACGCGAATCAAAGCGGCTGGGACTCGGATTTCTGGGCCCTGCCGTACTGGTCGAAGCAGGGATAGCGCTGTCCCGGTACCTGGTCCGCCGCCTGCTCATGGCCGTCCCCGCGTTGGTGGGGATCAGCCTCGTCCTGTTCACGGTCCTGGCCCTCGCCCCCGGTGACCCCTTCGAGGAGCTGGCGACCAACCCCAACGTCCCCGCGGAAGTCCGGCAGAACCTCCGGGTCCAGTTCGGTCTCGACGACCCCGTGCCCGTTCGCTACGTGCGCTGGCTCACGTCGATGGTGCGGGGCGACTGGGGATTCTCGTTCGTCAGCCGGGTGAGCGTGGACGCGCTGATCCTCCAGCGGCTACCGACCACGCTCTTCGTGCTGGGAAGCGCGCAGCTCCTCGGCCTGCTCATCGCGCTGCCCGTGGGGATCTTCTCGGCAGTCCGTCCCTACTCGCTCTTCGATCAGGTGGCCACGACGCTGGCCTTCATCGGCTTCTCGTTGCCGACCTTCTTCACCGGCCTGCTCTTCATCCTCTTGTTCAGCATCTACCTGGACTGGCTTCCCTTCATCTACCGCTCCGACATCGACGCCAGCGGCCTGCGCTGGATGTGGGAGAGCCTCAAGCAAGGCCTCATGCCCATCGCGGTGCTCGGCCTCTTCCAGGGCGCCTCCCTCACCCGCTTCACGCGCTCGGCCGTCCTCGACGTCATCCGACTGGACTACGTCACCACCGCGCGCGCCAAGGGGCTCTCGGAAGGGGCCACCATCGTCAAGCACGTGGTGCGTAACGCGCTCATCCCCGTGGTCACGCTGGTCGCGCTGCAGGTCCCGGCCGTCTTCACGGGCGCCGTCATCACCGAGCAGATCTTCCGCGTGCCCGGCATCGGCTCCCTGCTCATCGGCGCGATCCTGTCCAACGACACGCCGGTCGTGATGGCGATCACCTTCGTCTTCTCGTGCCTGGTCGTGCTCTTCAACCTGATCGCCGACGTCATCTATGGTTGGCTCGACCCGCGTATCTCCTATCGCTGAGCCGGCCGCCCGGCGGACCTGATGGCGGCGGAGGGCACGGCTTCCGAAGCGGTCGGCGGCGGCGTCCGGCTAGCCCGGGCGCGCGAGAGCGATTCGCTGTGGCACGAGGCCTGGCGCCGCTTCCGGCGCCACCGGTTGGCCATGGTGGGCGCGACGGTGTTGGCCGTGATGATCGCGGCCGTGGTCACAGGACCGCTCGTCTACCGGGTCGCCATCAACGAGATCGACTTCAAGGCGAAGCTCGAGGCGCCGTCGCGGGTCCACCCCTTCGGCACCGACGACCTCGGCCAGGACCTGCTGGCCCGGATCCTGTACGGCGGGCGCATCTCCCTGACGGTGGGCCTGACCGCGATGCTGATCGCCATCAGCATCGGCACGGCCCTGGGGGCCCTGGCCGGCTACCTGGGCGGCATGGTGGATCACGTCCTGATGCGGATCACCGATCTCTTCCTCTCGCTGCCCCAGCTGCCGCTGCTGCTCCTGATCGTCTACCTGTTCCGCGACACCCTCCGGAAGACACTGGGGCCCGAGGCCGGGGTGTTCGTGCTGATCGTGGCGGTGATCGGCGGCCTGCGCTGGATGCCGGTGGCGCGCCTGGTCCGCGCCCAGTTCCTGTCCCTCCGGGAAAAGGAGTTCGTGGAGGCGGCCCGCGGCCTCGGTGCCACGCCCCTGCGCCAGGTCCTGGGCCATATCCTGCCCAATGCCACGGGGCCCGTCATCGTCGCCGGATCGCTCGACGTGGCGGCCGCGATCATCGCGGAATCGTCGCTGTCGTTCCTCGGCCTCGGCTTCCCGCCCGACATTCCCACCTGGGGGCGCATTCTCTTCGACGCCAAGGACACCCTGGACTTCGCGCCGCACTGGGCCCTCTTGCCGGGGACCGCCATCTTCCTCACCGTGCTGTCCATCAATTACATCGGCGACGGGCTGCGGGACGCCCTGGATCCCCGCCGGGTGCTGGGGCGGTGACCCATGTGAGGTCCCCGGACGAACTCGCCCGCCTGGGTCGTCGGGGCCTTGCCCTCACGCTTTGCCCGTCGAGCCCGCTCTCGCGTCTTCTTCTCCGGCATCGCATCCTCCTGCAGCGGCGTGTTGGTGGAACGCAGTGACCCATTCGCCGCTCACGCAAGCACGATGCCGTCGACGATCGAGGCTGGTTCAGCCGGCGGGGGCGCGCTCCCGGCGCGTCCGCCAGACATGATCCGGGCGGCGGGCCACGCGCTCGGCCAGCAGGCGCTCGGCCCGATCCACGTCGCCGCCACGGAAGCACGCCTCCAGGAGCGTGTCGTGGAAGACGTCGCGCTGGGCGCGGCTGCCACCGATCCCCACGATGCGCGGCCGCAAGGGTTCGATCCGCTCGACGGCGCGCCGGTACTCGCGGGCGGCGAAGGCGTGCACGCCCTCGACGAGCGGGACCACGACGTCGCCCGTCAGCCCCGTGCGATCCCTGGCCGCGCGCTCACGGAGCATGCCGAGCTGTTTGTCGGCCGTGGTCCAGTCCCCGCCAGCGACCAGCGCCATGGCCAGGTGGACGGCGTGGAAGAGGAGGCCCTGGCGGTCGAGGCGGCTCTGGGCGATCTCGACGAAGGGACGCCAGCGCTCGCCCACGGGGAGGCCGGCCAGCTCGAGCCGCCACAGGAACGAGATGGAGTCGTGCAGATCGCCGGCGATGGGCGAAGGCGCCCGCTCGAACACGGCCCGTCCCAGCCGGGATGCGCGCTCGTACTCCCCGGCGGCTAGGAACATCAGGACCAGGTGCCAGAGAAGATGGTTGCGGAACCAGCCCAGGTGCGTGCAGGGATGGATGGCGGCAGGCAAGCGCCGGATGCCGGTGTCGAAGGCGGCCATCTCGTAGAGCGCATGGGCCAGGGCGTGGATCGCCCAGGCGTCCCTGGGATTGCGCACGATGGCCGCCTGGGCCACCCGCACCGCCTCGTCGCAGCGGTCGGCCTGCTCGAGCGCGAAGGCGTGCAGCCCCAGCATGAACGAGCTGCCCGACGCGTGCCGCGTCAGCGCGCTGGTGAGCGCGAGCATCTCGGGAAAGCGGCCCTGCCAGAACCAGATGAAGTAGAGACGCTGGGCGACCAGCAGATCGCGCGGATAGGCGGCGAGGTGTTCCCGCATGGCGACCTCGGCGTCCTGGGGCTTGCCCGCCACCAGCAGCGCCAGGGCTTCCACGTGGCCCCGCTCCCGCCCGCTCTGCCCCGCCACCGCCCGCCGCGCGGTCTCGACGGCGGCACGGGCCTCCTCGAAGCGCTCCTCGAGGAACAGGCAGACGCCGGCGCCGACGTGGGCCAGCGCGAGCCCGGGATCGCGCGCGGCCGCGCCCCGGAAGCAGTCGAGGGCGCTCCGATCCCAGCCGAGCACCCCGGTCGCCCCGCGCTCGTACATTTCCAGCGCCCCGCTGGAGGCAGAGGTGACGGGCAGGCCCCAGTGGTCGACGGTCATGCCAGGACGGAGGCAAGGAATTCGATCGCCCGGGGCTCGGCCCACGAGCGGGCGCGCCAGGGCCACCGTCCCTCGATGAATCCCGCGTGCCCGCCGCGGGGCACGAACTCGGCCTGGACGCACGTCGGCAGCGCCGCCGGATCGGGCAGCGCGGCGGACGGGATAAACGGATCGTCGCGCGCGTTGATGAGGAGGGTGGGCCGGCAGATGCGCCCGAGGTAGGGGCCGCTGCTGGCGCGCCTCCAGTAGTCCACCTCGTCGGCGAAGCCGTGGAGCGGCGCCGTCAGCGCGCGGTCGTACTCGGCGAAGGTGCGGGCCCGGAGGACCGTGGCGACGTCCACGAACCCCGGGTAGCGCTCGGCCTTCTGCCGGACCTTCGCCTTCAGCGTCCGGAGGAAGTTCGTCGTGTACACGGCGCGCTCGAAGCCCCGGTCGAGCGCACGCGCACAGGCCGCCAGATCGAAGGGAACCGAGATCGCGACGGCCCCCAAGAGCTGCTCGGGCGCCTTCGCCTCCTGCTCGCCCAGCCACTTCAGGAGCACGTTGCCGCCTACCGACACGCCCACCGCCCCCAGGCGCGCCGCCGGGTCGCGCTCGATCAGCAAGCGGACGATCATGTCCAGATCGCCGGTGTCCCCGGAATGGTAGAAGCGGGGCAGGTCGTTCAGCTCGCCGCTGCAGGAGCGGAAGTTCAGCGCGGCGGCGCGCCAACCCCGGGCGGCGATTTCCCCCAGGAGCCCGACCACATAGTGAGACCCCGTCGAGCCTTCCAGGCCGTGCAGCACGAGCACCAACGGCGCCTCGACCGAGCCGTCGACCCAGTCGAGGTCGACGAAGTCACGGTCGGGCGTGGCGATCCGCTCCCGCCGCAGCCGCATCCGGCCGCGGCGGAAGAGCGGACCCCAGAAGGTTTGCAGGTGCCGGTTCCGACACCACCAGGCCGGGCGAAACGTTATTCCTGTCCTTGCAGCAGCAGCTTGGCCACCTCCGACGAGATCTCCCGGGCGCGCTGGTCGAGCTGCGGCTCGGTGAGATTGGCGGTCGGGTGCGGCATGATCAGGAACTTGTAGTACGGCACCCCCCACTGCTCGGCCATCGCGCGGCCGGTCACCTCGAACACGTCGGTCACGATCGAGGCCGAGGGGACGCCCACCTTCTCCAGCAGGATTCCGTCGAGCACACTGCCCGACGAGCAGGAGCCTCAGTCTCCGACGCCGGCGACCATGACGTCGCAGGTCTTCCGCACCTCCTCGATGATCTCCTCGTGGGCCGGCACGCTCGCATTGCGCTTGCGGAACATCCGGGTCCCCGCCGCGCCGTACTCCTTGACGAGGATGTCGCCGATCTTCTGGAGCAGCTTGTCGGAGTTGAACTTGGTGTTCTCGATCAGCGCCACGCGCTGACCCTCCAGCCGGGCGGGGCGCGGGACGTACGCGATGCTCTGCGTGACCGCCCCGGTGGTGGGGTCGAGGAGCTCCATCATCGTCTGACCTCCTTAGTGACGGGCTGCGACGAGCGTTTGCTGCCCCAGCCGGGGATGTACGCCGAAAACGCTCCGGCCCGCCCCCCGGCCGCGACCACCAGGATATCATCGGGCGACTCGACCAGTGGCCGCATGAGGGTCTCGTCGCCGGGCTTGACCTCGCCCGCCATGCGCTGGGTGCGCTTGAGATGGGCGTGGGAGTTCTGGGTGTGCTCGAAGACGAAGCGCCGGATGTCGGCCTTCGACCAGCCGTCCTTGGCGATCGTCCGCATGTGCTCCCCGGCGATGACGAGCATGTAGGGCGGCTGCCCCATCACGTTGCCGGAAATCTTCATGGCGTCCGCGAGCGTGGTGAGCACGCCCTCGGCGGTGTTCGAGAGCTGGTTGTAGAACTGATGGGGTCCCTCGGCAGCCATGATCGTGACCGCGCTCTGGTCGGGCCGGAAGCCGCGCTCGACGTGCAACGGCGGCCAGGGGCTCTCGGCCTCGTTCTCGGCGATGACGTAGGAGAGCTTGCCGGGATGGCCGAGCGTGCCGCGGTCGAGGGTGCCGGGCCGCGAGCCGCAGACGTTG
>MNEF01000009.1 GCA_001917535.1 Candidatus Rokubacteria bacterium 13_1_40CM_69_27 | reverse complement strand
GCGCATCGTCCTTTTCGACGAGCAGCCGGTGCAGGTCGACGGGGATGCGCTGGCGCGGCCCCACCACGCCGACCCGCTCGACGAAGGCCAGCCGGAGGTCGGCGTAGGCGGCCGGTCCGCCCGCCCGGCCCACGACGTCCTTCACGCGGTCACCCTGGGCGAGCTCGAAGCGCTGCACGATCGTCGCCTTGCCCGACGTGCTCGTGCGGCTGCTCTCGGCCGTGCCGGTGAAGGCACCGCGCACCTCGATCACGTCCTGCAGCACGACGTTCTGGGGCACGAACAGGACGTCGCCGGGCTTGAGCGGCACGTCGCCCGGCCGCACCAGCGCCTTCGTCAAGTCGACGGACATGGTCTCCTTGCGCCCGTCGGGCAAGACCCGCGTGAGGCGCGCCTCGGTCGCCGCCGCCGCCTGCACGAGGCCTCCGGTCAATTCCAGGAGCTCGCGCAGCCCGCCATCGGCGCCGATCTCGTACTCCCCCGGACGCCGGAAGGCGCCGGCGAACGTCACCGAGCCGCCGCGGGGCGGGACCTGGATCCGAATGCCCTCCACCACCGTAGGGTTCTGCGAGAGATCGCCGCGCAGCTCGAACCGCAGCAGATCGACCTCGATGGCGGCGCCATCGCGCGTGATCACGACGCGGCGGAGGCTCCCACGCGGGGTGATCCCGCCCGCAGCCAGGAGCACCTCGTGGACTCGCCGCACCGCCGCAGCCTGGATCGACCCCGGGCGCTCGACCTCGCCCGACAGCACCACTTCGAAGCAGCGCGGCACCAGCACGGAGACCGTCACGTCCACGAACCGGAGCAGCGTTCGGGCTTCCTCGAAGATCCGCCGGTTGGCTTCGCGGAGGGTGAGCCGACCGACCTCGATCGAGCCCACGGGCGGGATGCTCACGAAGCCGTCGGGATCGATCACGAACTGCTGACGGGTGACGTCGAGGCGGCCCGCAATCTGAATGTCCAGGACGTCGCCCGGACCGAGCCTGTAGTCGGGCCCCGGCACCCGCGCGCCGTTCCCCCCAAAACCGCCGGGAACGGCGCAAGGATCGGCGCGGGGCATCGCGACGCCCCCCGGGGCCCGCACCGGGAAGTCCGGGGGCGGGGGTGGCGGCAATTGTTGCGATGGGACTTGGGGCGGCACCGCCGGGGCCCGCGGCTCCACGGTTCCGGGGGATTGTGGCGTCTGGGCCACACCGAGGGTCGGCATGAGCAGGCAGACCACGAGGACAACGCAGACCGTGTCACGGACCAAGGAGCGTCTCTGAGGGCGGAACATGTTATGCAATAAGACATTCTCCCGCGTTCGTTCGCCGAGGGTCAATAAAAAAAGCGTTAGATTTGCAATACTTCGCTTGACACCGCCACTCGCGCGCCCCTATGATCCGGGCTAACCCAGAGGGCCCAGCCCCGAGGTTCCCTCTATGACGCCCAGTGTGGCGCGTTCCGTCCTAATCAGTATCGTATTTTTTGTCTGTATCGGCGCCGGCTTCTGGATTCACGCACTCTGGATGACCACCCGCTGGACACCACCGCCCGCCCCACCCTCGACCGGCACCACCGTGGATACGCTTCAGGCGGCGTTCGTGGCCGTCGCCGAGCGGGTCCGCCCTGCCGTCGTCCACATCGGAACGGTCCAGGTGGCACGCTCACGCCGGCCACCGATCGTGCCCGGCCCGTTCGCGGATGACCCGTTTTTCAAGGACTTTTTCGACCAGTTCTTCGGGCCCAGCCGGCCCGGGGCGCCCGGCGAGTTCCGCCAGCCGGGTCTGGGCTCGGGCGTCATCATCAACGGGCGGGGCTACGTGCTCACGAACTTCCACGTGATCAAGGGTGCCGACGCCGTCACGGTGCGCCTCAGCTCGAAGCGGGAGTACCGCGGTCGCATCATCGGCACCGATCCCAAGACCGACCTGGCGGTCGTCCGGTTCGAACCGGAGGGCGAGCTGGCGGTGGCGACGCTCGGCAACTCGGACGCGCTTCGCGTGGGCGAGTGGGCCATCGCGATCGGCAACCCGTTCGGGCTGGACCAGACCGTCACCGTCGGCGTGGTGAGCGCCACCGGACGGGCCGACGTCGGGATCGCGAGCTACGAGAACTTCATCCAGACCGACGCCTCGATCAACCCCGGCAACTCCGGCGGTCCGCTCGTGAACCTGCACGGCGAGGTCATCGGCATCAACACCGCCATCGTGGCCACCGGTCAGGGGATCGGCTTCGCCATTCCCGCCAACATGGCCAAGCGCATCACCAGCCAGCTGATCGATCGGGGCAAGGTCACGCGGGGCTGGCTGGGCGTCTCATTGCAGCCCATCACGACGGAGCTGGCCCAGGCGCTCGGGCTTCGCGGGACGAATGGAGCCGTCGTCGCTCGCGTGCATCCGGGCAGTCCGGCGGCGGCGGCCGAGCTCAAGCAGAACGACGTCATCGTCGGCTTCGACGGCGCGGCGGTCGACGACTACCACCACCTGCAGCGGCTGGTGGCCGAAGCCGAGGTGGGCAAGACGATCAAGCTCGAGATCGTCCGGGATCGGCAGCCCCGCACCGTCCAGCTCAAGATCAGCGAGGCCCCCGACGGGCCGGCGCCGGCGCGCTAGGTCATCGGAGGGGGCCTCGACGGCCCCCTCGAGATCCATAGTCGGGGGGGGCCTCGCGGCCCCCTCCGAACCACCCCAGTGGGATGGCGCGGGCGAAGCCCGCGCTCGAACGGTGCTTACTCCAACGCACAGCTAGGCGACGAAGGGCGGGATCGGCGGGATCTCGACCTGGCGCGTCCGCACCTCGCGCACGCCGGCCACCTCGCGCGCCACCTGCACCGCGCGCTCCAGCGCGGCGGTGCCCTCGAGGGTCACGATACCGCCCTGGGCCTCGACGGTGATGCGGTAGCGACGTGTGTCCGGATGCATCGCCAGCGCGACCTGCACGCGAGAGGCCAGCGTTCGATCGGCAACGACCTGCCGTCCGGCCCCGGTCGTCGCCAGGCTCGGGTGGCGCGCGGCGCGCTCGATCATCTCGACGGCGGCCTCGTGCGGCAGCTTCTCGCTGTTGATCACCAAGTCGTACAGCGTGGGGTCCCCGATGTCGACCTCGTAGAGGTAACGCATCCGGCCCGCCTTCTCGTTGTCGTCGCGCCGGACGAACTCGGCGGCGGCGCGCTGGTTCGGCGCCTCGCCGGTCATCTCCGCCGTCCGTTTGATCCATTGCTTGACACGCTGCTCGAAGGGGGCGATCACCCGCACGCGCAGCACGTGGGGGATCCCGCGCAGCAGCCACTGGCCACCGCGCCCCATCAGGATGACGTTGTCGGCCTCGGCGAACTCCAGCAGCGTCGTCTGGAGAATGGTGATGTAGTGGCGCGTCTCGGCGTCGAAGCGCTCGAACAACGACGGCTTCGACTCATCGAGATGTGAGAGCTTCTCCTCGGCGAGCCCGTACCGCCGCACGGCGTCCTGCAGCAGCTCCTGATCGACGTACCGGTAGCCCAACCGCTGGGCCAGCGCCATGCCGATTTCGGGGCCGCCGGCGCCCATCTCGTGCGAGATCGTGATGATGGCCATGGGTCACCCCCGCCGATACTTTTCTTTGAGCGCGGTCGGAGCGATCGCGATGCGCTTGCCACCGACGTCGTCCAGGACGTACACCTCGTCGGTGAGGGAACCGCTCGCGAAGACCTCGAACACCTCGAGCGCCGCCTCCAGGGTGCTATCGGGGCGCTCGGCCATGAGCTGCTCGACGGCGGCACGGGAGAGTCTGGGCATCGGCCCTCCTCCGAGTGGCGCACAGACTACCCGAAGGCGGACGACCCGGCAAGGCGCCCATAAGGGGGGACGGCGAGGAGCCGCGCTAGGCCGACACCGAGCCGGCGGTGGGGGCGGTCTCCCGCTCGAGCGCCGCTAGGAACGAGTAGGGCGGCCAGGGGCCGGTGGGCACGACCGCGACGCCCTCCGCGCGGGCCGCGATGGGCGCAATATGGGCGAGAAAGACCGAAATGTCGGCGCGGGGCACCAGGAACGCGAGCGAGGCCGCCGCGTTGCCGCCGCTGCCGGTAGGACAGTAGCGCCAGTTCGGGAGCCCGGCGCGCTCGATCAGGCGATCGGCCACGATGCGTAGAAAGCCGGCCACACCGTTCGCGCCGGGGCTGCGTTCGATACGGGGGTCGAGTCGGAGCAGCCTCACGGTCATCTCCACGCAGCCACGCACCTCGGCCAGGCTGGTGCGGATCAGGGGCATGCGCGCGTCGAGCCAGCCGTCGATGTCCATCTCCGGCACCACGGTGGCGAAGCGGAACGGCACGACGGATGTCGCCTCGAGAAGGCTACCGACGACGTCGTGATGGCGCGCTTGCGCGCCAGGAGTGCGACCGGGCGGCGAGACGATGGGGCTGGCGATGAGGAAGAGATCGCGGACGGGACGAGCGGTGACGGCGCCCGCGCCCACGCCCTCCCTGGGTGGCCGCCACCACCCCGGCAGACCCTCCACCATCGCGTAGAGATAGCGCTGAGGGCGCGACGTCCGGAACGACGTCTCCATGCCGGCCTCCTGCCGTCCCGAGTCAGACCAGGACCATTCGAAGACTGCGCAGGTAGCGGGCCGAGGGTACGAGCACTCCGGGTCGAGGTCAAGCGCATTCCGGCCACGGGTATAATCGTGGCGTCGTGCCGTCGTGGTTTCCCCTCCCCTGCCGCGCCGCCGGGGCCGTCGCCGCCGCCGGCGCCTTCTGGCTGGTGTCCAGCGTGTCGGCCGCCCGACCGAGTCCCCCCCTCCCCGCGGGACTTCCCGAAGCGGAGCGGGTCCAGCTCCAGCAGATCACCGACGCCGCGGACGTGGCCACGCGGGTCGAGGCCGAGCCGTTCGTCACGCGGCGGGAAGTCTTCGAATACCTGCTCGACCATCCGGAGTTCGCGACCCACGTCGCCCGGAGCCTGCGCCTGGCCCGGTATCGCATCTGGCGAACGCCCGCCGGCCTCTTCCTCGACGACGGCTGGGGCGTGAGCGGACATTTCTGGGTGGTCTACGCGGCCAACGGCACCCGCGTCATGCGCGCGACGGGTGACTACAAGAAGGCGTTGCTGCCGCGTATCCGGGGCGAGGCGGTGACGATGATCGAATACGACCTGAGCCCCGCGGGCGACGGGCGCAGCCTCGTCCGGCCCACCGTGTCGGGCTTCCTCAGACTCGACAGTCGCCTGGCCTCGCTGGCCCTCAACGTGGCCAGCGCCGTGGCTCAGCGCAAGGCGGATCTCGAGGCGCGCCGCCTGATGAAGGTCTTCGCGCGGGTGAGCCGCGCGCTCGAGGAGAACCCCGCCGGCGTCTGGGAGCAGCTCCGCCAGCGTCCCGATGTTCCCCGGCCCGAGCTGGAGGAATTCGGCCGGCTGCTCAACGCGCGCTGAACTGGCGCGCCCGCCGGTACGCCTCCTCCGCCGCCTCCCGTCGGCCCTGAGCCGCCAGCGCGCGAGCGAGCCGCGCGTGGGCGTCGGCCAGATCGGGCTTCAGCGCGATGACTTCCCGAGTGGCGTCCTCGAGCGCGGCCCACTTGCCCTGCGCCTCCAGCGCGGCCCACAGATCGAAGTGTGTCCGCGCGATCTCGGGATCGAGCCTGATCGCCTGCCGGCACTCGGCCTCGGCTTCGGCCCAGCGCTGCCCGGCGAGCAACACCACGGCCAGGGCGGCGTGGGAGCGCGCCGAGTCGGGCTTGGCCTTGACGGCGGCGCGGTAGGCCTGCTCGGCGGCCGCATGCTGCTGCCGCTCGGCGAGGAGGTCGCCGAGGTCGCAGTGGGCGCGCACGTAGCCGGGTCGGAGCCGGATCGCCGCCCCGAACGCTGCTTCGGCCTCCGCGTACCGCCCCTGCCAGTAGAGCGAGACGCCGAGCCCGCGGTGGAGCGCGGGATGATCGGGCCGGAGCGCCAGCGCCTGCCAATACGCGCGCTCGGCATCCGCGTGCCGTCCCTGCCGGCCCAAGCCGAGCGCGAGGTTCGCCCGCGCCCGGATGTCGTCGGGACGCAGCCGGATCGCCTCCAGCAGCGCCGCCTCGGCCGCGGCGTGCTTGCCCTGGCGGCCCAGCGCCACGCCCAGCTCGTAATGGAAGTCCGCGCTGTCGGGTTGGAGACGGAGCGCTTCGCGAAACGCGGTCTCGGCGCCCACGTAATCGCCGAGCGTGCCGAGGGCGTGGCCTCGGGCGGCGTGAAGACCGGCCTCGCGCGGATGGTGAACGAGCGCCTCCGCGTACACGGCCACCTCCTCCGCCCACCGGCCCTGGCGGCCCAAGGTGGTGGCGAGGCTCCGGTACGGTGCGAGCATGTTGGGACGCAGACGGAGCACCTCCTGAAACGCCGCCACCGCCGCGTCGTAGTGTCCCTGGCGCTCGAGCGCCACCGCCAGGTGGTAGTGCGCCTCCGCGTCGTCGGGCCTCAGACGAAGCGCCTCGCGGAACGCCACCACCGCGTCGGCGTACCGGTGGCGCTTTTTTAGCACCAGGCCGATCTTCCGGTGCACGTCAGCGGCATCGGGCCGGAGCCGGAGGGCTGCCCGGTACGCGGCGAGGGCGTCGGCGAGCCTGCCCATGCGTTCGAGGGTCAATCCCAGACCGACGTGGGCCCGTACGTAGTCGGGACGGAGGCGAAGCGCCTCGCCGTAGACGGCGGCCGCCTCGGCATAGCGTCCCTCTTCGAAGAGCGTGGCGGCGAGGTCCGCGTGCGCGGGCGCCGACTGCCGATCCCGGTCCACGGCCTCGCGATAGACGGCCTCGGCGGCCGGGGCCCGGCGCTGGCGCCGGAGCACGAGGGCGAGGTTGGCCCGCGCGACCGCATCGCCGGGACCAAGGCGAAGCGCCTCGCGAAACGCCGCCTCGGCGCCGGCGTACTCGCTCTGGCGCTCGAGCGCCAGACCCAGGCTCACGTGGGCCCGCGTGAAATCGGCGCGGAGGCGGATCGCGTCGCGAAACGCCGCCGCCGCCTCGGCATAGCGGCCCTGCTCGAACAGGACGCCGCCCAGCTCAGCGTGGGCCGTCGCGGCGTCGGGCTGGAGGCGGAGCGCCTCGCGGAGGATCGTCTCGGCGTCGCGCGGCCGGCGCTGCCGTCGCAGCGTGAGGCCAAGATCCCGGTGCGCCTTCGCGTCGTCGGGCCTGAGTCTGAGCGCCTCGCGATAGGCGGCCTCGGCGTCCGCATATCGTCCCTGACGGGTCCACGCCTGCGCGCGCTCGCACCAGGACTGGAAGTCGGCCGTCACCACGGCGAGATTGTACGCGATGGGGGTGCCCCGCGGCGCCAGGGGCGCGGTGTCACTTTCGTCACGGGCGTGGGCCTCGCTGTCACCCCCGACGGGGTCCGTCGCCAGCGAATGACCTCTAAGTCTCGACCTGGCTGGCAATTCCCCGCCTGGCATCGGTTGTGCTGCCCGCCGCAGGTATGCGGGGGCGCCTTCCATGACCGAACTCAACGACACCCCGAACCTCGCCGCGACGTACTGCCCCGGCTGTGACCCGGGGCGCGACCCGCTCCAGGAAATCCTGACCGTGCGCTGGTGTGACGAGCATCAACCGAAGTTCGAAGGTCTCGACGACGACAAGGCCAACGTGGGCAAGGGCATTCTGAACTCGACAGGTGAAGCGGAAGCCGGCTCGAATCGCCCATGGTGCGAGCTGGTGCATCGCGCCGTGAGAGCGGTCTGAGTCCCCGTCACGTCCTTCCCCTCGGTCTGACCATTCTCGCCGTCGTCAGCTCCTCGGTGGCCTTGGCGCGCGACCGGTCGCCGAGCGAGATCCTCGCCAGCCCCGATCTCTACGACGGCCGGGCGCTGGTGATCGCCGGCACCATCGGCAATCTCAAGGAGCTGCTGTCAAAACGCGGCAATCCATACTACGTCTTCGAGCTCGAAGATGGCCGACGTGCCATCAGAGTCGTCTCGTTCGGAAATACCCTCTGTAAAGCCGGCGCCTACGCGACGGTGGAGGGGAGGTTTCGCAAGGTCAAGCGCCAGGGGCAGGAGACCGTTTACAACGAGGTGGAGGCTTACCGAGTCACCTGCCGCTGAGGGCGGCTTCTCAGCGGATACCGGATCACCGCCCAGCCCAGAGTTCGCAGCGCCGCGTCGGTATCCCACGAGCGCCGGTCCGACTGCCGTCGATCGAGCGATGGCCGTTCGTCCCACTGACGGCGTTCACTTCGGCGACGATCCAAAATGACCTTGACGGCGCCGTCGGCTCCGAACGCATACATGAGGTCATAGTAGCGCTCGGACCGGCTCCGGGAGACGACGAACAAGGCGCGAGGTCTCTCCGGGGTTCCGGCCCGACCGTCCCGCACCGCCGATTCTTGTCGGTGAACGATCACTCGCCTCTCCCTGTCGAGGCGCGCAGCGCGCCGTGTCTGAGGCGAGAGGATACGGCTCGCTCGTCACCAGCGTGCTACTTTTATTGAGCCACGACATGTAGCGCAGCGGGTGATCGCGACATCCCAACCGTAGTACGGGCACTCCCCGAGCGACCCACACTCAGGCCAGACCGCCACGAACGCCCGTGACATCTTGCGCCCGCAATCTGACATGCCGTCAGACCAGGAGGTCGCCCCCGGGCCCACCGAACGAGGCCGCTGGGACCGTGGCACCTTCCTTGCCTGTCCTGTCATACGTGACGAATCCCAGCGCCGTGGGCGCTCTCCTGCTGGGAGCGGCCCTGACCCTGCCCGCGTGCGCGGGCACACGAGTCGCCTCGGTCGGTCCGTTGCCCAACGACGAACCGCTTGTCACGCTCGTCGTCAGCGAAGATCGCCATGTCGTCCGAAGCGAATGCCCCGACATCCTTTGGCTCGGTGTCCCCGCGGGCTGTCACATCCCTCGTCGTCTCGAGGCGCCCGACGGGCGTCAGATCGTGGCCGTGAAGATCGTCCGCTACACCGATAGCCTGCCGTCGGCGATGGCCTTCGAAATCGAGGCGCACGAGCTGTGTCACGCGGTGGCCGCTCTACAGAACCTGCCCGATCCCTGCCATACGGGGAACGCCGGCTTTCTCCAGACGTCGCACGGCGCCCAGCTTCGCTTCCGATAGCCGAGAAGCACCGGCTCCTGGCGGTGCTTCTGGGCGCATGACCGAAACCGCCGTTCCGCTGATTCCGCTTATGGCCCGTGACGTTTCTGCACGACACGGTGCCAGGTCGGAATCATGGCCCCCGCCCTGTTCCGGCGGCCCGCCAGCCAAGTGGGCGTTTCCTTGGTGGGATGCGAATTGCAGGAATTTGGTATCCCTTTTGCCTCCGGATTTTTCATGACGTGCCGCGTCCAGGCCACCCTACCCAGCGACCGGGCCATGATCGGCACACTCCAAAAGGAGCCCGTCTTCCTCGAGCTGGTGCAGACCGATCGGAAGGCTGACTTCTGGTGGCTTGCCCAGAGCCGCGGCATCCCGCTCGAGAAGATCGACCGTCTCTGGCAGGCGCTCCGCGCCCTCGCCGGCGTCGAAGACCTGCCGCCGCTCGCTCCGACGACACATCCGGGAAGGAGGTGACCGGTATGCATCGGTGCGGTGTCTGCGGCAGGACGTTCACCTCCGACAAGCAGCTGCGCGACCACGAGAAGATGACCCACAAAAAGTGAGCAGAGCCGAGCAGGGGGTCCCCCACCGGGGACCCACTGCTCCTTCCCCGACGTCACATCCGTTCTGAACCAGCCGCCTCGGCCGTGATCAGAGCCGACAGCGCCAGCGCCCCTGGCTGTCTCTCGCGGTCGCGGCCGTCGCGCCTCGCTCGCACCGCGGCAGGTCCGATACCGGCTCCAGGTGCGGTTGCGGCGGTAGCGCATCGAGGCGCACGATCTCGTCGCCTTCGATCCCTCGGAACCATCCGGGGGGAGGAGGGTCTTGGTGCTGCTGGCGCGTCCACCCCCGACTCTTCATACAGGCGCGGTACAGGTCGGGCGAGACGATCCCGTACTCCTTGTTGCCGCTCATATACATGGCGTGCTCCTGCGCGCACTCCCGAGTGTCCTGCGAGAAGTCCGTGAAGCTCGAGCCGGGCTTGCCCCAGTAATGCTTCCCGCAGCCGACCAGGAGCAGGCTGACCATGACGATGAGAACCGGTCTCATTCCAGTCCCCCTTCCCGTGAGGACGCGTGCGGTCGACCCTCGTCCCGTCGCCGGCAAATCGTCAAGCGGCCGGCAGGGGGGAACGATCATCGGCGTCGTAGCGGCCGCCGAGCCGACGGACAGGCGCGGAACCAATCCGTCGCCCGTTCTGCACACGCGGAAGACGTGGTCGAGGCGGATGGAGCCGGGCCTGGTGAGGCCTCCGCGTGACGACACGTCCGACGGAGCGCGGCCGTTGGCCCACCTTTGGCACCACGGTCGGCGGCGCGGGCCAAGAAGCATCCCTGACGCCGCCAGGCCTGGCGACCCGCTGATTAAGAGTCCCGTAAATCGGAGGTGAGTCGGAACCACAGTGTTCGTCCACCTAGTCCAACCAATCCCTCTCTTTGAGCTTGCGGGGAAGGTACTTTTTGGTGAGGTACTGGAAGTCCTTGTTGGCGAGGGCGTCCAATTCGTATTTGAGCCCGCTGGAGAGCATCCGCTTGATTTCCTCCTGCCAGCTCTTCTTCTGGAACCACGTATAGCCGAGGAGCTCGCGGGCGCGGGTGATGTCTTTGTCGTTCAGCTTGATGCCCACGTTGCGGGGGAGCCCGTACGATTCGGGATCCACGCTCGAGAGCCCGATAAACTTGGCCTTCGGAATGGCCATGCGCTGGCTCTCGAAGGCGAGATTGATCGAGCCCTGCTTGATGACCGAGTAGATGTAGTAGCCCCACGGATCGTTGTCCACCAGGACATAGACGGGGAGCCGCTTCTCCTCGTGCAGCCGCCGCGCCAGACGCCTGACGCCGCGGGGCGGCTGCCCGTTTCCCGTCAGGAGAATGCAATTGTACTTCCGCCAGAACTTGTCTTCGGAGAGCCGGTTCCATTGGGTGCCTTTCTCGACCAGGAGGACGAAATCGGCCGTGCATTTCTTGATCTGGAGGTACTCCGGCTCGACGATGGAGGGCACGGAATAGCCGCCCTTCCCGAGCTTCGCGCAGTCCACCCGGTCGCCGTCATCCACCAGCACCAGGGGCCCGACCACGGAGCCGGCGTTCTCGGCCCGCACGTGCAGCTCCTCCCGGAGGGCCTCCAGCGTCACCTCCAGGTCCTCGATGAGCGGATCGGACTCGTCTTGGGTGTCCAGGGTGTTCTCGTGCGAGTTCTTGATCGTGTGCTTGGTTCGGTAGTAGATCTCCCGGAGCGAGGTCGTGAGGTTCGCCCGCTGGAGCTCGCAGAGGGCATCAGCCACGAGGATCGTCTGCATGAACTTCTTGGCCATCCCCACGTTGAAGAACGACCGGGCCTGTCTCCGCTTGCCCATCTCGATCAGGCCCTTGCGCTCGTTGAAGGTGACGTTCGACAGGGAGCGGACCGGGATCGCCAGGGTGGGATCCTTGCGCCGTTGGGCCGCGGTGATCACCACGTCGGCCACCCCGACGAGTTTCTTCTCGACCGCGCTTGTCCTTCGCTGCCTTCGAGCCATGGGGCGTCTTAGCCCTTCCTGCGCGTGGCGCGGGTCTGGGGTTTCCCGGCAGGTTTGACCCCTTTCAGCTTGCGTTCAGCCTTCGGCCTGGCGGTCTTTCCTTTTGGCCGCGACGGCTGGCCGGCTTCCTCTTCTTCTTCGGGAGCTCCGTTCGGGGACATGGCCCCTCCGGGCGCCTCGCTGATCGCCACCGGCACCTCTCCTTCAATACCCTCCGGCGTGACGATGATCGAGTGCGGGAGACCTTCCGGGCCACTTCCGTTCTTCCCCAGGAGCTCGTCTGTCTTTTCGCCTCCGGTCCGCCTCATGGCCATCTTCTGGAGCTGCTCTTTCAGCTTCGCGGTGGGCAGTCTGCCCTTCTTGAGGCGGTTACACGACTCGACGACCTCCTCGATGTAGAGCTCGAAGATGTTGCGCCGACGGTACTCGCTGTGGGCCCGCTCGCGTCGTCTGAGAAAGCCTCCTAGCCGTCGGCCGCATTCGCGCAGCGCCAGGGTGATCTCTTTGCGGATCTCGTCGTAATCGGCGATCGCCTCCTTGGATTCGCTGGTAAACGGAACCCAGACCGAGGCCATATGGACGAAAATCACCATGGGGCCAGACGGGAGCGCGCCTCTGGACTGAGACACTCCGTAGTTGCGCCAGGTGGTGTCGAGCACCGCCTTGTAGATCGCGCAGGCGGACTGCTGATGGAGGAGCGGCACGCGGTTGGCGTAGCGGATGACGCGGGCGAGCTCATGGTCGTCCTGCTGCTGCTCCCCTTCTGCCAGTGGAATCGGCTTCTTCTCCTGGCCCTCCTCCCCTTGCGCCGGCCCCCGCCCGTAGGCCAAGCCCGCCTCGATCACAAAGGGGTTGCCGCGGTACACGGCGGGCGGCCGGCTCACCGCCGTATAGAAATCCCCTTTGATTTGCTGATAGAGGCCGGAGAGGATCGCCTTTTCGCCGATCGGCGAGAGGCAGTTGGTCGGTGGCGCCATGATCTTGGTGGATTGGATGGCCTTGTAGAGGGCCTCGGCGGCCTGCCCGTGGGTGTCCCGGGGCCGCGCGCGGGGCGAGAGTCCCGCGGCCTTGCAGATGTCCTCGGCCAGGCGAG
>MNEF01000104.1 GCA_001917535.1 Candidatus Rokubacteria bacterium 13_1_40CM_69_27 | reverse complement strand
CGAGCGGTTGACCAGCAGCGCCGAGATCCAGGCGCTCTTCGAGCAGGGCAAGCGAATCGATCGACTGGCGCTAACCGTGCTGTGGAGCGCTGCAGAGCGGTCGCGGCGGGTGGGCTTCGCCGTGACCCGCCAGATCCGTGGCGCCGTGCAACGCAATCGGGCCCGGCGCCGGCTCAGGGAGGCGTTTCGGGCGGCGCGCGACGCCGCCCCTGGGCGGGTCACGCTGGTCGTCATTGCTAAGCGTGGCGCGCTGGACGAGTCGCTCCCGGCGCTCACCGCGCAGCTCCGGGACGCGCTCGGGGCGATCCCCGGAATGAGGACACCCGCGTGACCCTGGCGGCACGGGTCGCCCTGGTCGCAGTGGGCGCGTACCAACGCTTCGTTTCGCCTTTTCTGGGAACGCACTGCCGGTTCGCGCCCACCTGCTCGGAATACGCGCGGCGGGCCCTGATCGACCATGGAGCGCTGCGGGGCGCCTGGCTCGCGCTCCGCCGGCTGCT
The DNA here is from genome assembly GCA_001917535.1 of Candidatus Rokubacteria bacterium 13_1_40CM_69_27. Taxonomy (GTDB): domain Bacteria; phylum Methylomirabilota; class Methylomirabilia; order Rokubacteriales; family CSP1-6; genus MNEF01. The sequence goes on along the minus strand of MNEF01000104.1, from coordinate 13,653 downwards.
CCGCTGTCACCCGTTTCATCCGGGAGGATACGACCCGCCGCCGCCCGTGCGGCCTCGCCCGGCCTGACGATGGAAAAACGATCTGCCCTGGCGTTCGCTCTGAGCATCCTCCTGCTGGTCGCGTACCTCTGGGTCCAGGAGAGGTTCTTCGCCCCCTCCCCGCAGCAAGAGCGCTCGACCTCCAGGCGGGAGTCCGCACCGGTCTCCCCTTCCCCGACGGCGCCGCCCGCTCAGCAGCCCGTCGTGCCGGCGCCCGCCCCGAGCCCGGCAGAGGCCCCTACCCGCCAGGCCACAGGGCCGCCCGCGCCTCAGCGGACCGCCACTGTCGAATCGCCACTCTATCGCGCGGTGGTGAGCAGCGCGGGAGGCAAGCTCCAGGAATGGACGCTCAGGTATCGCGGTGACAAGCCGATGGTCGTCATCGGGGAGCTCGGCCTGACTGGGCTCGTCGTGGGTCCGGCCGAGGGCGCCTTCGGCGAGCCCCTGCCCATGTCCGTGCGCCCCGACGCCCTGGTGCTGCAACCGGGCCGGCCGACCGGCGAACTGCTGCTGACGGGCGAGGCCGGCGGCCTCAAGATCAGCCAGACGTTGCGATTCCGCGCCGACACCTACACCATCGACACGCTTCTCCGTGTCGAGAACCCTTCGAGGTCGGCACGGACCTTCGCGCTCGCGCTTCCCTGGATCTTCCGGCATTCCCCCAAGGCGGCGGCCGAGAGATTCCCCGGGCAGCGTCCCACGGAAGTGGTCTGGTCGACGGGCGGCCACGTGGAGCGGGCGGAGGATCTCTCCGCGCTGGGCACGCACGTGATCGATGGGGCGTGGGTCGCGCTGGGCAGCACCTGGTATCTGGCGGCGCTCATCCCGAAGACGCCTGGCTTCAACCTGGTGGCGGCTGGCGACGCAAGGAAGGAGGACGGCAAGAACGGTGAGTACCGCGTGACGATCGCGGCGCGCGCGACGGCGACCCTGGCGCCGGGCCAGGCCTGGGAAGGTCACGTGGTGATGTACGTCGGGCCGAAGGAGCACGACCGGCTCGCGGCGAACGGGCTCGAGGGCACCCTGAACTTCGGTGGCTTTCCCTTCCCCCGCCGGTACGGCGGCCTTCCCATGGAATGGCTCGGCGTGCCGATCCTCAAGCTGATGAACTGGCTCCACCGCTACGTCGGCAACTACGGCGTCGTCATCATCATCCTCACGGTCATCTCGAAGGTCCTTTTCTATCCGCTGACCGTGAAGAGCATCCGGTCGATGAAGGCGATGCAGACGCTGCAGCCGCAGGTCAATCAGCTACGGAACAAGTACAAAAACGATCCGCGCAAGCTCCAGGAAGAGACGCTGGCCCTCTACCGCAAGTACAAGGTCAACCCGATGGGCGGCTGTCTGCCGATGTTCGCGCAGGTCCCGGTCTTCTATGCGCTCTACCTCGCGCTGTCCGTGTCGGTGGAACTGCAGAACGCGCCCTTTCTCTGCTTCTTCCGGGCGCCGTCCTGGGTGCCGGGGATCGGTGGCGCCGACCTCTGGGTGTGCGATCTGGCCAGTCACGACCCGACGTACGTGCTGCCGATCCTGATGGGCGTGTCGATGTTCGTCCAGCAGAAGATGACGCCCACGACCGGCGACCCCCGGCAGGCCAAGATGATGCTGGTGATGCCGTTCGTGTTCACGTTCATGTTCCTGAACCTACCCTCGGGGCTCGTGCTCTACTGGTTCGTGTCGAACGTGCTTCAGGTCCTCCAGCAGTGGTGGATGGAGCGGTCCGGCGCCACCCCCGATTCGAAGAGCGCCGCCCGAGCCTAGCTCCCCTGCGGCCGGCGAGCGCCGGGCATATCACGCGCAGTCGGCGGCAGCGGTGACCAGCATCGGCGTTCCCCCCAGTCTGGCCAAGGGAGCGCGGACGATCCTTGGGCGGCCACTAACCGAACAGGAAGCCGGATCGTTTCTTAAGTATATGAATCTATTAGTTAAATGGAACAAGACCCATCGTCTCGTGGGCTCCGCCGACCCGGAGTGGATCATCGAACGTCTTTTGCTGGACAGCCTGCTGTTCCTGCGAATTCTCCCCGCTGGCGTCCGCTGGGTGCTTGACTTCGGCACCGGGGCCGGCGTGCCGGGAATCCCGATCAAGATCGTCTGGCCCGAGATCGACATGGCTCTGCTGGAATCAAAGCGGCGCCGAGTTTCCTTCCTCCTCACCACCGTCCGCGAGTTGGGGCTCACCCGCACGAGAGTCCTGGGAGTGCGGGCCGAGGATTTGGTGGCGCAGTCGGGAGGGACTTTCGATGCCGTGGTGATGCGTTGCGCTGGAAACCCAGACCGGGTCCTTCCCCTCGCCGCCGGGTTCGTGCGAGAGGGAGGCATCGTTGTGGCTGCCGGACCCCCTAAGCCTGTGGCTTTGACGCTGGGTCGATGGGTCCAGGTTCCGGGAGTGCGGGAGAAAACCACTCGCCGCTTTGCAGTCCTCGTAAAAGCTGGCGAATAGCGTTGGTCGTGGAACGTTTTCTTGCCGCTGGTGCCACAACGCTATACATTTGACGCGCAATGTTGGTCGTGGAACACGGCCAAGCGGAAAGTGTTAGCCCATGTGCCGGTGGCTATGTTATTGGCCTGATTGTCGGAGGGGCGGCTTTACTTTCGTCGGCTCCCACCAAGCCGAAAGGGAGAGCAGCTGGATGGTGGGGCTGCCAGTACGGCTATCTGAGCCGAAGGACACGCTGGAAGCCTCAAGCTTAACGAGGTGAACTGATCGCAAGGACCATCGCGGTCGTCAACCAGAAGGGCGGCGTGGGCAAGACCACGACCGCGGTCAACGTCGCTGCAGGATTTGCTCTGGCCGAGCGCGCTACCCTCCTCGTCGACCTCGATCCACAAGGTAACGCGACCACCGGACTGGGGGTCGAGAAGTCCGGCCTGCACCCGACGGTCTACCACGCCCTGCTCGGCAGTGAACCCGTCGACAAGGCCGTCCGTGAGACCGCTCTTCAGGCCCTGCACCTGCTACCTTCGCACATCGACTTGGTCGGGGCGGAGATCGAACTCGTTGGACTGGAACGCCGGGAGCATCGGCTGCGCGATGCCCTCACGGCGGTTCTGGCCCGCTACGAATACATCATCGTCGACTGCCCGCCCTCGTTGGGCCTGCTCACCATCAACGCACTCGCGGCCGCTGATCGGGTGCTCGTGCCGCTCCAGTGCGAGTTCTATGCTCTCGAGGGGCTCACCCACCTCCTGAAAACGATCAAGCTGGTCCGCGAGCGGCTGAATCCGGCACTCCGCGTCCTGGGGATCGTCCTGACGATGTTCGATGGGCGGACGAGTCTCGCATTGCAGATTCGTGACGAGGTGCGGCGATATTTCCCGGGCGAGATCTTTGAGACGGTCATTCCGCGCAACGTGCGGCTCAGCGAGGCGCCGAGCCACGGCAAGCCCGTTATGCTCCACGACCTGCGCTCCAGTGGGGCGATCGCATACCTCGAGCTGACGAAGGAGGTCCTCCAGCATGAATAAACGTGGGCTCGGGCGCGGCCTGGACGCGCTGCTCGGCTCGGCCTCCTCGGCCACCGAGTCGCTGACGGAGATCCCCGTCGATCAGATCGACGCCAATCCCCGGCAGCCACGCAAGGCCTTCGATCCCACCTCGCTCGACGAACTGGCGAGGTCGCTCAAGAGCGCGGGGATGATTCAGCCTGTGGTGGTCCGGCGGATGCCGGAGGGTCGCTGGCAGCTCATCGCCGGCGAGCGCCGCTGGCGCGCCGCACGCCAGGCGGGGCTCGAGCGCATTCCCGCCCTCGTGCGGGAGGCCACCGACGCCGAGAGTCTCGAGCTGGCGCTGGTGGAGAACCTGCTCCGGGAGGATCTCAACCCCATGGAGGAGGCGGAAGCATATCAGCAGATCCTCACCGAGTTCGGCTGGACGCAGGAGGAGCTCGCCCAGCGTGTGGGGCGTGATCGCAGCACGATCGCCAACTGTCTGCGACTACTCCGGCTGCCGCGGCCGATCCAGGAAGATCTGCGCGCCGGCCGGCTCACGATGGGCCACGCGCGCGCGCTGCTTTCCTTGACGGACCGCGCGGAACAGTTGAAGCTGAGGGACGAGATCCTCGCCCACTCCTGGTCCGTGCGGGCGACGGAGGAGGGCGTCGAGAAGCGACGCGCGCGGCCCTCGCCGGCGCGCCGGCGCTCGGTAGAGCTGGCGGCGCTCGAGGAGGCGATGCAGCGCACACTCATGACACGCGTGAAGATCCGGGGCAGTGAGCATCGGGGTCGGATCGAAATCACGTACGCGACCGCCGACGAGCTGGAACGTCTGGTTGCGACCTTCGGGGTCCGAGTCTGAAGCGATGAGAGAGCGCATCGTGGTGGCCATGAGCGGGGGCGTGGATTCCTCCGTCGCGGCGGCACTCCTGGTCGAGCAGGGCTACGACGTCGTCGGTGTCACGCTGCGCGTCTGGCCCTGGCAGGAGGCGGCGGATCCCGCGCAGCGCTTCGGTAGCTGCTGTGGCACCGCGGCGACCGACGACGCCCGTCGGGTCTCCCGCGCGCTCGGCATTCCGCACTATCTCCTCAATGCCGAGGCCGAGTTCGGGCGCGCCGTCATCGACCGGTTCGTGGACGACTATCGTGCCGGGCGAACTCCTGTTCCGTGTGTGGCCTGTAATAGTGAACTAAAGTTCGGATCGCTGCTTCGGCGCGCCGCCGCCTGGGACGCCACCGCCGTCGCCACCGGACACTACGCGCGGGTGACGTGCGACGGCGCGACGGGACGCCACCTGCTCTGGAGAGGGCGCGACGTTCGAAAGGACCAGACCGATTTTCTGTGGCCGCTCACGCAGTCCCAGCTCGCCGCCGCGCGCTTTCCCGTGGGCGACCTGACGAAGGAGGAGGTGCGGGCCTACGCGCGTCGCCGGGGGCTGGCCACGGCGGACAAGCCCGAGAGCCAGGAGATCTGCTTCGTGCCCGACCATGACTACCGCAGCTTCCTCAAGCGCCGCGATTCCGACGTGTTCCGGGCCGGCGCCATCGTCGACCGCCGTGGGACCGTGCTCGGCACCCACGGTGGCCTGGCGAACTACACGGTCGGCCAGCGAAAGGGGCTGGGGCTGGCCACGGGCCGGTCGCTCTACGTCCTTGACCTCGATCCCGGCGCGAACACGGTGACCGTCGGCGCCGCCGCGGACCTGGAGCGGACACGCCTCATCGCGCGCTCCGTGAACTTCATCGCGGGCGAACGGCCGCTGGAGCCGCTGCGCGTGGAGGCGAAGATCCGCCACAACCACGCCGCGGCGCCGGCGTCGGTGCGCGCTCTCCCAGACGCTGCGGCGGAGGTGGTCTTCGACGTGCCGCAACGAGCGGTGACGCCCGGGCAGTCGGTGGTCTGGTACCGGGGCGACCTCGTGATCGGCGGTGGCATCATCGCGCGCTGAGGGCGGAGACACGGTTGACGCGCGACGCGTCGCGTGATAGTTTTCACAATCGCTTATCCGGGATCCGGTAATCTGATTCCGCGGCTCGACTGGGAGACCTCCTCATGCATCAGGGACGACGCTGGTGGCTCGGCGGGCTCGTGGGCGCCGTCGTCGCGCTGGGACCCGAAGCGCTGTGGGCGGCGAGCCCGGAAGGCGCCCATGGGGGGCTGATCAGTCTCGACAAGTCGCTGATCGTCCAGCTCGTCAATTTCCTCATTCTGCTGGCGATCCTCTGGCGGCTTCTCTACCGGCCGTTCCTGGCCAAGATGGAAGAGCGCAGGGCGGCGATCAAGAAGGCGCTGGAGGAGGCCCAGGCGGCGCGGGCCGAGGCGGCGCGCCAGCAGGAGGAGAACGCGGCCCGCCTGCGCCAGGCGCACGCCGAGGCGGCGGCGATCCACCAGCAGGCCCTCAAGGCCGCGAGCGAGGAGCAGCGGCGACTGGTCGCTGCCGCCCGGCGGGAAGCGCAGCAACTCGTGGAGTCGGCGAAGGCGCAGACCGACGCCGACATTCGCCGGGCCCGGGAGGAGCTGCGTCGGGAGGTGGCCGAGCTGTCCACCGCGGTGGCGGAGAAGTTGATCCGGAAGAGCCTGCGCGACGACGACCACCGGCGCATCGTCGACGACGCCATCGCCCGCCTCGCACGGTGAAGCCGGGCCGGGCCGCCGCCAAGCCGTACGCGCGCGCGCTCCATGATCTCGCCAAGGAGCGCCGCCAGACCGACGCCATCGCCCGCGAGCTGGAGGCGGTGGCGGCCCTGGTCGCAGGGGAGCCGCCGCTGCGCGCCTTCTTCGGGCGGCCCTGGGTGTCGGCCTCGGCCAAGTGGGGCGTGGTGGTGGAGCTGGCGACGCGCTGGGGGCTCTCGCCGCTCGCGCGCGACTTCATCGCGCTGGTGGCGCGCCAGGGACGGGCGGACCATCTGGAGACGATCGCCGCCGCTTACCGCGACCTCGTGGACGAGGATCTGGGCCGGGTGCGCGCCCGGGTGCGCGCGGCGGTGCCGCTGACCCCGAGCGAGCACGAGCGGCTCCAGCAACGGCTCGGTCGGACGCTGGACGGCAAGCAGGTGCTGCTGGAAGAGCATGTTGACGACCGACTGCTCGGCGGATTCATCGCCGAGGTCGACAGCTTCATTGTCGACGGGAGCCTGGACGGGCAGCTGGCCCGGCTGAAGGAGCGGCTCGCGCGAGGCTAGGCGATTCGAGGCCAAAGAGAGGGCAGCGATGATCAGGGCGGGAGAGATCAGCGAACTCATCAAGCGCCAGCTGGCGGGCTACGAGGCCGAGATCGACCTCCAGGAGGTCGGCCGCGTCATCGAGGTGGGCGATGGTATCGCGCGCGTCTACGGCCTCGAGAAGGTGATGGCGGGGGAGCTGCTCCAGTTCCCCGGCGAGGTCGTGGGCATGGTCCTCAACCTCGAGCAGGATCAGGTGGGCGCGGTGCTGCTCGGCGACGACAGCCTGATCAAGGAAGGCGACGTGGTCAAGCGCACGAACCGGATCGCCCAGGTCCCCGTGGGCGAGGCCCTGATCGGGCGCGTCGTCAACGCGCTCGGGCAGCCGGTGGACGGCAAGGGTCCCCTCAGCGCCAAGGAGAGCCGACCGATCGAGCGCTACGCGCCCGGCGTGGTGGACCGCCGGTCGGTGAAGGAGCCGCTCCAGACCGGGCTCAAGGCGATCGACTCGATGATCCCGATCGGGCGCGGCCAGCGCGAGCTGATCATCGGCGACCGCGGGACCGGCAAGACCGCGATCGCCGTCGACACGATCATCAACCAGAAGGGCCAGGACGTCTTCTGCTTTTATGTCGCCGTGGGGCAGAAGCGCTCCACCGTGGCTCAAGTGGTCAAGGTTCTCGAGGACGCTGGAGCTATGAGCTATACGACCGTTGTTGTTGCTTCTGCTTCCGAGCCAGCCCCCCTCCAGTACATCGCCCCCTACGCCGGGGTGACGATGGCAGAGTACTTCCGCGACTCCAAGCGCCACGCGCTGTGCATCTACGACGACCTCTCCAAGCACGCCGCGGCCTACCGGCAGCTCTCGCTGCTGCTGCGGCGGCCGCCCGGACGCGAGGCCTATCCCGGGGACGTCTTCTATCTGCACTCGCGCCTGCTGGAGCGCGCGGCGAAGCTCAACGACACGCTGGGTGGCGGTTCCCTCACCGCGCTGCCGATCATCGAGACCCAGCTGGGCGACGTCTCGGCCTACATCCCGACCAACGTCATCTCGATCACCGACGGCCAGATCTACCTCGAGGGCGACCTCTTTTATGGCGGCATCCGGCCGGCGGTGAACGTCGGTCTCTCGGTCTCGCGGGTCGGCGGCTCGGCCCAGCTCAAGGCGGTGCGTCAGGTGGCCGGCAAGCTCCGGCTCGACCTCGCGCAGTATCGCGAGCTGGCCGCCTTCGCCCAGTTCGGCTCGGACCTGGACCGGGCGACCCAGGCCCAGCTCGCGCGGGGCCAGCGCATGGTGGAGATCCTCAAGCAGGGGCAGTACCAGCCGCTCCCGGTGGAGAAGCAGGTGGCGATCATCTTCGCGGGGACGCAGGGCCTGCTGGACGACCTCCCGGTGGACGCGGTCCGGGGATTCGAGGAGTTCTTCTACGGCTGGCTCGAGCGCAAGCAGTCCCGGATCCTCGTCGAGATCCGGGACAAAAAGGAGATCAGCGACGCGCTGCGGGCCGAGCTCACCAAGGCGGTGGCCGAGGCCAAGGCGGAGTTCGTGGCGGCCAAGGGGATCAAGGCCGCATAGATGGCGACGCTGCGGGACATCCGGCGACGGATCCGGTCCGTCCAGTCCACGCAGAAGATCACGCGGGCCATGAAGCTGGTGGCGGCGGCGAAGCTCCGGCGCGCCCAGGAGCGGATCCTGGCCGCGCGTCCCTACGCGGGCAAGATGGCCGAGCTGCTCGGCAATCTCGTGTCGGCGGCCGGCCGGAACGGCGCGCCGCATCCACTGCTCGAGCAGCGCGAGGGGCCACGGCGGCAGATCGTCGTCATCACCGCCGACCGGGGGCTGGCCGGCGCCTTCAACTCGAATATCATCCGCCAGGCGCTGGCCCTCATCCGCGAGTCACGCCAGCCCGACGTGACGCTGGTAGTGGTCGGCCGCAAGGGGCGCGACTTTTACCGGCGCCGCCAGTGGGCGATCAAGCGCCAGATGGTGGGCTTCTGGGACCGCCTGGCCTTCAGTCACGCTCAGGAGCTCGCCGACTTCTTCATGCAGCAGTATCTGGACGGCGAGGTGGACGAGGTCCACCTCATCTACAGTGAGTTCCGCTCCGTCGCGGTCCAGCGTCCCCGGAGGCAGCAGCTCCTGCCCATTCCGCGGGGCGAGGCCGGGGCCGAGGGGGCGCCGGTCGACTACATCTACGAGCCGAGCCCGGAGGCGATCCTGGGAGACCTCCTTCCGCGCCACGTGCGGACGCAGGTGTTCCGGGCGCTCATGGAGTCCCTGGCCGGCGAGTACGGCGCCCGAATGACCGCCATGGAGGCCGCCACCAAGAACGCATCGGAGATGATCGACGTGCTGACCATCCAGTACAACAAGGCGCGTCAGGAGAAGATCACCAAGGAGCTGCTCGACATCGTGGGCGGCGCCGAGGCGCTCAAGCAAGGAGCCGAGGCATGAGTGAGGGGAAGATTGTTCAAGTCATCGGGCCGGTGGTCGACGTAGAGTTCGAGCCGGGGCAGCTGCCGGCGATCTACAACGCCCTCGAGGTGGAGGGCGTCGAGAACAAGGACATCTTCTCCTACTCGCAGAAGCTCGTGCTGGAGGTGGCCCAGCATCTCGGCGAAAGCACGGTGCGGACGGTGGCCATGGCCTCTACCGACGGCCTCACGCGGGGCAGGGCGGTCAGGGACACCGGGGGACCGATCACGATCCCCGTCGGCAAGGAGACGCTCGGCCGCATCCTCAACATCATCGGCGAGCCGGTGGACAAGGGGCCGGCCATCCAGGCCAAGAAGCACTATCCCATCCACCGGCCGGCGCCGGACTTCGAGCAGCAATCCACCAAGGTGGAGATGTTCGAGACCGGCATCAAGGTCGTCGACCTGCTCGAGCCCTACACCAAGGGTGGCAAGACCGGGCTGTTCGGCGGCGCCGGTGTCGGCAAAACCGTGCTGATCCAGGAACTCATCAACAACATCGCCAAGCAGCACGGCGGGATTTCTGTCTTCGCCGGGGTGGGGGAGCGGACGCGCGAGGGCAACGATCTCTACCACGAGATGAAGGAGTCGGGTGTCCTCGAGAAGACCGCGCTGATCTTCGGCCAGATGACCGAGCCGCCGGGGGCGCGCCTGCGGGTGGGGCTCACGGGCCTGACGGCCGCCGAGTACTTTAGAGACGAAGAAGGGCAGGACGTCCTGCTGTTCATCGATAATATCTTCAGATTCACTCAGGCGGGGTCCGAGGTTTCGGCGCTCCTGGGCCGGATGCCCTCGGCCGTCGGCTACCAGCCGACGTTGGCCACCGAGATGGGCGCGCTGCAGGAGCGTATCACGTCGACCAAGAAGGGCTCGATCACCTCGGTGCAGGCGATCTACGTGCCGGCCGACGACATCACGGACCCGGCGCCGGCCACCGCCTTCGCTCATCTCGACGCGACGACGGTGCTGAGCCGGGCGCTCACCGAGCTGGGCATCTACCCGGCGGTGGACCCGCTGGCGTCCACGTCGCGGATCCTCGACCCGAACATCCTCGGCGACGAGCACTACCAGACGGCGCGCGCCGTGCAGTCCATCCTGCAGCGCTACCGCGATCTCCAAGACATCATCGCGATCCTCGGCATGGAGGAGCTCTCCGACGAGGACAAGCTCATCGTCGCCCGCGCGCGCAAGATCCAGCGGTTCCTGTCCCAGCCGTTCTTCGTGGCGGAGGTCTTCACCGGCCAGCCGGGTCGCTACGTGAAGCTGGCTGACACCGTGAAGAGCTTCAAGGAGGTCGTCGAGGGCAAGCATGACGAGCTGCCCGAGCAGGCCTTCTACATGGTGGGCGACATCGGCGAGGCGATCGACAAGGCCAAGAAGCTCCGCGAGGTCGCCTGAGTGGCCGAGGGCCTCACGCTGGAGATCGCCACGCCGGCCCGTCTGGTCGTCTCCGATGTCGTCGAGGAGGTGGTGGCGCCGGGCATCGGGGGCTACTTCGGCGTGCTACCCGGACACGCGCCCTTCCTCACGACGCTCGGGGTCGGCGAGCTGACCTACCGCAAGGGTCGGGAGGAGTATCACCTGGCCGTCGCCGGCGGCTTCGCCGAAGTTCGCAACGACAAAGTGATCGTCCTCGTCGACAGCGCCGAGCGTCCGGAGGAGATCGATCGCGCGCGCGCCGAGCGGGCGCGCGAGCGGGCCGAGCAGCGCCTCAGTGGCCGGACGGAGGGCGAAGTGGATTACGCGCGGGCGATGGCGGCGCTGTCGCGCGCCCTCACGCGGCTTCAAGTCGCCGGCCGCACCCAGTAGCCTCGGCTGCTGCCCAGAAAACTGGGCACCGTGCCCAGCTCCGACAGCAGCCGCCCCTCCTCCTGGACGCTAACCGCGCGCTGCTCCGTCGTCACGCCCGCGGCACGATCCTTGCGCCTTGGCCGGGGCATGCCGAGCGTGCTGATCGTCGATGACGAGCCGAACATCGTCGAGCTGGTCCGCGTGACGCTGGAGGACGACCGCGTCCGAGTGTTGGAGGCGGCCGATGGCGCCACGGCGCTGGCCGTCGCGGCGGCGGCGCGCCCCGAGCTGATTCTCCTCGACGTCAACCTCCCCGATCTGAGCGGCCTCGAAGTCTGTCGCCGGCTGCGACGGGACCAGGGGCTGGCGGAGACGCGGATCGTGATGCTGACCGCCGCCGCGCAGCGCGAGGACGTGGCGGCCGGGCTCGCCGCCGGCGCCGATCAATATCTGACGAAACCATTCTCCCCCGTGCGCCTGATCTCGCTGGTAGAGGCGCTGCTGCCCAACGCGACACTATGGGTGCGCGACTAGCCTCCACGTCCGGGGACGACCTGGCCCTCGCCTACCGGCGGCTCAACGCGGCCTATGCGCAGACGCTGCGCTATGCGGAGGACGTCCGTCACCTGTACCAGCGCACGCAGCGCGCCATCTGCCAGTCGCTGCTGGGCCTGGCGAATGCGCTGGAGGCGAAAGACCCGTACACGCGCGGTCATTCGGAGCGGGTGGGGGCGTGGAGCCGCCAGCTCGCCGGAGCGCTCGGGCTCGCCTCCGGCGACGTCGAGACGATCGCCCAGGCCGGGCTCTTGCACGACATCGGCAAGATCGGCGTGCCCGAGTCGATCCTGGGCAAGCGCGGGCCGCTCGATGCCGACGAGTGGACGGCCATGCGCCGCCACCCGGTGATCGGCGCCCAGATCGTCGCTCCCTTCGAGTTCCTTGACGGCGCCAGCCTCACGATCCGCCACCACCACGAGCGGTACGACGGCAGCGGCTATCCGGACGGGCTCGGCGGGGAGGCCATCCCGTTGGGCGCCCGCATCGTCGCCGTCGCCGACGTGTACGACGCGCTGACGTCCGATCGTCCCTACCGCGCCGCCCTCAGTCGGCAGGAGGCGATCGGCCTCCTCGTCGCCGAGGCCGGCCACACGTTCGACGGGCGCCTCGTCGCCGCCTTCGTCCGCCTCCAGGATCGTGTGGGCGCTTGAGTCGTCTCATCGACCCCCGAGCGGTCGGCGGCTCGCCGGTGCGCCCGTCGCGCTTGTCCTGATCCTGGGAGCGGGACTGGCGGCCTGTGCGGCGCTCGTGGCCGGCGGCTGGCTCCCCGCGGCCGCGCTCCGGGTCGCCGCGTTCACCGCCGGCCACGGCGTCTTGCTCGGCACGGCGCTGGGCTGGGCAGGACCGGCGAGCACGCCCGCATGGAACCCGGCCGGCGCCACGCTGGTCGTCGTCGCTCTGCTCGCGCTGGCGGCGACGGCGACGGTGTTCGATCCGCACGGCGCGCTCGCGTATCTCGCCATCCCGGTGTGGCTGCTGCCCCTCGCTGCCCGCGGCCGGCTGGTCCCGCTCGGCATCGTCCGCCCGATGCCGGTCGCGGCCGTGCCGATCGGCCTCGCCATCGGCGCCGCGCTCGGCGGCCACCTGCTACTGTCCGCGGCGCTCACGATGCGCTACTCCGTGCGGCAGGATGGGCTCGGGCTCTACCTGGCCGCTCTCGCCTACGACGTCGGCGCCAACATTCCATCGGGCGAGGGGTTCTTCCGCGGCACGCTGTTCAACCGCGTCCAGCGGCTGTCGTCGTTCGCCAGTGGCGCCACGCTCGCGACGGCGGCGTGCCTGGCGCGCTACCTGATCGATCCCCTGCTTCCCCGGACGGTGGAGGCGATGATCGGAGCCGTCGTCTACCTCACGCTGCTGAGCGTCGCCAATGCGTGGCTCCTCTGGTGGTCCGGCAGTCTCGTCCCGGCCATCGCCAGCGCGCTCGTCTTCTTCGCCGCCTATCGGCTGCTGGCGGCGGGGTGACGTGGGCGCCGAGGTGGCGTCGGCGGCGGCCCGGGGGATGTCGTCCCGCGGGCTGGCCTCGGCCACGGCCCTGGCGCTGGCTCTGGCCGCCATCGCCGCGCTCGAGCCGTCGCTCGACCCGGGGCCGGCATCGCCGTTTCGCCACCTCTATGGGGCACCCGTCGTCGTGGTCGCCCTGCGCTTCGGCGCGATCGGTGGAGGGCTGGCCGCGATCGCCGCGGTCCTGCTCCAGGCCCCGCGGCTGCTCGCCCACCTCGCCGATGCCGGCCTGTCGGCGATCGTCGTCGACGATCTCATCACGTATCTCACGCTCCTGGGGCTGGGGCCGCTGGTCGGCGCGCTCGCTGGCGACGCGCGTCGACAGCGACGATGGTACGAGACGCTGCTCGCGACCCAGCGCGCGCTGGCCGACGAGGCGCCGCTGCCGGCGGCACTGGCGCGGCTTCGCGGTGTGCTCCTCGGGCGGCTCCCGGGGGCGGAGATCGCGCTGGCTGTCAGGGACGGGCCGCGCCTCACGGTGGCGGGCGGCGAGACCGTCGGGCCCGGTTCGGCGGTCGCCGCCGTGCTGGACACGGGCGCGCCGCGCTTCGTGCCGGACGTCGGGGCTGGGCCCCGGCCGCGCCGGGCGCTGGTCGTCCCGCTGCTGGCCCAGGGGGAGACGTTCGGCGCGCTCGCCGTCGAGCGCGTGGGCGAGCTCGGCCGGCGGGAGCGCGACGCGCTGCTGACGCT
>MNEF01000052.1:7698-55544 GCA_001917535.1 Candidatus Rokubacteria bacterium 13_1_40CM_69_27 | reverse complement strand
TGCCCCTGGAAAGAGTATGCCCGATGAGGGGCAAGCTCTTGAACGACTCCTTGAACTCAGGAGTTTGGTGCGCGCGTTCCCACGCCTCCTTGTCCTCCCAGCTCCCGTACACCATGTATTCGAGCGGATCGCTCAGGGAGCGGTGGGCTCGTATCTCGATACACCCCGGCTGGCCCCCCATCAGGGCGAGGAGCTTGCGATGATCGGCCTCGAACTCGGCCGCTCGCCCTGACTGCACGTGAAAGATGACCAGCGTGTGAATCATCGGTGTTCTCCTTCTACCGACAGCTCGTCTTCTCGGATTGCGGTGGGGTTCACGAGCGCTCCAGCTCCCTCTTCATCGCGTCGAAGTCCTCCCGTGACAGCTCGCCCCGGGCATATCGGGTTTTGAGAATCTCGAGCGGTGTCGCCGGCGAGCGACCGGACGTCTCGCGGCGAAGCCACCGGACGGCCAGGATCAACCCTGTGATCATCAGCGCCCCAATCGTGAGCTTCAGGAGAATCCAGAGCGCGAGCCAGGGCCAAGCGGCGAACCAGCCTCCGTGCATGCCGCCTTGCATCATCATGTCGTGCATCATCATCGTGTTCCTCCCTTCGTGGGCAGTGGTCTCTTCGACGGCCAGCATCGTCCATGGCGGCGAGTATGCGAGTGCTCGGTGAAGTCCGTATGTCGAGACTGTAAACGTTTGTACGTGCGGTCTAGCAAGCGGCGCCGCCCGCCGGCAGGCTGATCACGACCCGACAGCCGCGCTCCCGACCATCCACCCGCGAGGCCGGTCCGATCGTGATCGTCCCGCTGTGGACCTCGGCGACCCGCCGCGCGAGCGTGAGGCCGAGTCCCACGCCGCGGGCCGCCTCACTCGTAGCTCCGGCCGTCCGGGCCCTCTCCCCACGGTAGAACGGGGCGAACACGCGTTCGCGATCCGCGGGCGAGATGCCGGCTCCTTCGTCGGTCACGCTCAGCACCAGACGGTCGCCCTCGCGCTCAGCGGCCAGCGTGATGGGGGGCCCCCCGTACTTGGCGGCGTTTTCCATGAGGTTCCAGAGCGCACGGCGGAGCAGGGCCGCGTCGGCGGTCAGCTCGAGAGGTGGCCCCGGCACGAAGCGGACCGGGGTTCTGGCGAGCAGAGGGTCTTCGCGCGCGCGCTCGGCGACCTCGGCCAGCAGCCGGTTGGCATCAAAGGCGTCCAGGCGCGCCGGAAGCCCGGTGGCATCGAGTCGGGCAGTGGTCAGCACGTCGTCGATCAGGCGGTCGAGATCCGCGAGATCGCGCTCCACGGCCCGCAGCCGCGCTTCGCTCGCACCGTCGTGCGGCAGGAGCTCGAGCGCCATGCGAATCCGAGTCAGCGGGGAGCGCAGCTCGTGGGAGATGTTGGCCAGCAGCTCCCGCTGGCCGCGCACGAGGCGTTCGACCCGATCCGCCATCTCATTGAACGCCCGCGTAAGCTCCTCCAACTCGTCGGTCGCGCGGTGGCCGCGCCGCCGCCAGGGGGCGCCCGCGCCAACCGCAGCGACTGGGACCCGATAGGACAGATCGCCGCCCCCGAGGCGGCGGGCCCCGACGGTCAGTCGCTCGAGGGGGCGCGAGAGGCGACGGGCCAGGGGGCGCGTCGCCAGCGCCACGATCAAAAGCACGAGGGCCATGGCGAGCGCCGGGTGCAGGAAGTGGAGAAAGCCGAAGCGGTGCCGGGCCGAGGCCTGAAGCACGGCCATGGGCACGCCCGACTGCGGATCCCGCACGACCGAGGCGGCAGACCACCGCGGTCCCGCACGGAGCGACAGCTTACCGGCCAGGACCGCCCGGATCTCCTCGGCGACTGGCGCTGGCAGCTCGGATCCACTCGACGCCAGGAGCCGGCCCTCGACGTCGCGCACCGTCACGTCGACATCGAGATCCCTGTGGATCTGCTGGACCCGTCGCGCGAGGTCCGCCGGATCGTGGGCGCTTTCGGCCACCAGGGTTGTGAGGTGCTGCACCGCCCGCTCGGCGACCTCCCGCATGAACGCGCCGCGGGCCCCGAGGGCGAAGACGACGGCGGTCGTCACGCACGCGACCACCAGCACCAGGAGCGAGTGGAGGTAGATCCGCGAGTGGAGCCGGGCCATCTCAGCGTGCGTCGCGCATCAGGACGTAGCCCACGCCTCGCACGGTCTTGATGTAGCGTGGCTCTTTGGCGTTCCGCTCGATCTTGGCCCGCAGCTTCGAGACGTGGACGTCGACCGAGCGGTCGAACGTCTCGTACCCTTCGCCCTTGAGCGCATCCAGAAGCTGCTCCCGCGACAGCACGCGGCCGGCGGTCCGGGCCAGCGTCCCCAGGAGCTCGAACTCGTAGTGCGTGAGCAGCACCCGCCGCCCCTGGACCGTGACCTCGCGCCCGTCGAAGTCGATCTCCAGGGCGCCCGATCGGAAGCGCGGCCGGCCGAGCGGCGGCGCCGGCGTGGCCCGACGCAGGACGGCCCGGATCCGGGCCAGCAGCTCGCGCGGGTTGAAGGGCTTGGCGAGGTAGTCGTCCGCGCCCAGTTCGAGTCCGACGATCTTGTCGACGTCCTCGCCTTTGGCCGTGAGCATGACGATGGGCGTGGCCGCGAGCTCGGGGGTCGCCCGGATCTGCCGGCACGTCTCGAAGCCGTCGATCCCGGGTAGCATCACGTCGAGCAGCACGACGTCAAAGCGCCCGCTCTTGAGCGCGGCGAGACCGCGCTTCCCATCGCCGACGGCCGTGACCTCGACGCCGTGCTGGCCGAGATATTCCGTCACCAGGGCGCCCAGGCGGGCGTCATCATCGATGAGAAGCGCGGCTGTGCGGGCCGCCATGCCGCCAGGATATCAGTGCATCGGGTGCCGGTGCGCCCTCACATAGTCGGCGAGCGCCTTCCGTTGGGGCGCAGTCAGGACGTCGTGCGCCTCGACGAGCGCCTGGCCAACCGCATCGGCGATCTTCGCGTGCTCCTCCTCGATCTGACGCCGCAGCGCCAGCAGGCGGTCGGTGTCGACCTGGTCAGCCTCGAACAGCGCCAGGACCGCCTCCAGGCGGGCAGGCCGTGCCTTCCAGTGATCACCAGCGAGGGTGAAGAGTCGGTCGCGGGCGCCGTGGATCGCGGCGCGCTGCTCGGGCGTCACCTGAGCCTGGTCGAGCGCCTCGTCGATGGCCCCCGCGGCCACGCGCTGCATCATGGCCTGGCCGCGCCCATGCGCGGCAATCGCCCCCGCGCTCGCGCCCGCCACCAAACCGCCCACCAGCAAAGACCCCAGCCAGATTACCGTCCGTCGCTTCATCGCCCGCACCTCCCGGTAAGATTCGCGGGCCCGTGCCCGCCCGCGTGTCCCGGAGCATGCGGCCTGTGGATGAAGATCGTATGCGCCCGACGTAAAGTTTTGTGATCGTCCGGCGGACTCAGCCCGCGGGCGCGGGCGAGCGCCGGCGCGAGCGCCCCGCCTCTTCCAGCAGCTCCATGAAGGCCCGGGCCCCCGGCGAGAGCCGGCGCGCCTCGTTGTGGATGACGTGGAAGTGCCGGCGAATGCGCAGGCCTCGAAGGCGCAGCGCACGGAGCCGGCCGGTGCTCACCTCTCCGCGCACCGCGTGGACCGACACGAAGGCGACGCCCAGGCCCGCGATGACGGCCTGCTTGATGGCCTCGGTGTGGTCGAGCTCCATCGCCGCACGGTACTTGACCGCGGCCTGTTCGAGGGCGCGCTCCGTGACTCGCCGGGTCGCCGACCCTTCCTCCCGCATGAGCAGCGGCTCCCCTGCCAGCTGAGCCGGCGCGATCTCGCGGCGGCGTGCCCAGCGGTGCGCCGGGGCGGCGACCAGGACGAGCTCGTCCACCAGCCCCGCCGCCAGGCACTCCTCCCGTGGGCCGAGCCCGTGCCCACCCACGACGCCGAGATCGAGCTCGTTGGCGCGGATGCGCTCCTCGATGAGCCGCGAGTTGGCGATGCGCAGGCTGAGATCGATGCCGGCATAGCGTTCACGGAAGACTCCGATGACACCGGGGAGCACGTAGATCCCCGGGGTCGTGCTGGCGCCGATCAGGAGCGAGCCCCGTTTGAGCCCCTGGAGCTCGCCGATCACCTCCCGTGCGCTGGTCAGCGTGGCGAAGACGCGGTGAGCGTGCTCCTCGAGCAGTCGCCCGGCGTCGGTGAGCGCGACGCTCCGCCCGAGCCGATCTAACAGGCGGGTGCCCAGCTCCTGTTCCAGCTCCCTGATGTGCTGCGACAGCGCCGGCTGGCTCGTGTGCAGCGCCTCGGCGGCCCGGCGGAAAGTCCGGACCCGCGCGATGGCCAGGAACACCTCGAGCTGGCGGAGCGTCATGCGGTAAGGTTAGCCTTATCGGATCCATAAGAAAACACTATTTGTGCTTATAGCTTCCGTCCGGCTATCTAGAAGCGTGCGCTACGACGCAGGTCACGATTCAGGCCGCGACCTCCCGGCCGCGCGGCCGCCGCTCCTCGCGAGCAAGGAGTACGACCAGGCCTCGGTCTTCGATCCGCAGAACCTTCTGCGGGAGGCCCGACGCCAGAAACAACTGCCGCTCGTCGCCATCCCGCCGATGTGCGTGCTCGACCCCGATGGCGATATCGTGCGCCACCTCCGGCGAGGCGCCCGAGCCCGGCTGAGCCCCGGCTGGGCCTGCTACCACACGGAACTCTACGAGTTCGATCTCGACGGCCGGCCGGTTGGCATCGTGGGCTGCGCCGTGGGGGCCCCCTTTGCCGTCCTGGTCGCCGAACAGCTCTTCGCTTCCGGCTGCCGAGTCCTCCTCAGCATCACCTCGGCCGGGCGCATCACGGAGGTTGGCCGTCCTCCCTACTTCGTGCTCATCGATCGTTCGCTGCGTGACGAAGGGACGAGTTACCACTACCTCCCACCCGCCGACTTCGTCGAGGCGGACCCCGCCCTCGTTGACAGGGCCATGCTGGTCTTGAAGGCAGCCGGGCCCAAGGTGCTGCGAGGGGCGAGCTGGACGACCGATGCGCCGTTCCGCGAGACCGCAGGTGCCGTGGCGGGCACGCAGGCTCTGGGAATCCTGGCAGTGGAGATGGAGGCGGCCGGCCTCTACGCCTTCGCCGCGGCCCGGCGAAAGCCTGTCCTCTGCCTCGCCCACATCACGAACGCCATGGGGTTGGTGCCCGGTGACTTCGACAAGGGCGAGGCAGAAGGGATTCCCGACACCCTCACGATCATCGGCGCCGTCATTCGGGCGATTGCTCCGGACGGCGACCAAGGAGCATCGTCATGATCTTCCGCCAGTTCCTCGTTCCCAGGACCGGCTGCGCCAGCTACCTCTTCGGCTGAGGGGGCGCAGGCACCTGCGCTGTGGTGGATCCACAGCAGGAGATCGAGCCCTACCTCGAGGCCGCCGCCCAGAAGTCGATGCGCATCACCCACGTCCTGGAGACCCACGTCCAGGCCGACCACGTTTCGGGCGCCCGCCGACTCGGCGCCGCCACGGGCGCCCCCGTGCTCTTCCACGAGGCGGCGGAGGTGGCGTTCCCCCACGTCGAGGTCGCGGACGGGGAGGAGCACGAGCTCGGCAACGTGCGCCTGACGATCCTCCACACGCCCGGTCACACGCCTGACGGGATCTCGATCCTCGTCACTGACCGGACGCGCGCTCCCGAGCCCTGGTTCGTGCTCACCGGCGACACGCTGTTCGCCGGCGGCGTCGGCCGCCCCGACCTCCTCGGCCAGGGGGCGGAGACCGCGCTGGCCGAGCAGCTCTTCGAGAGCCTCTACGGCAAGCTCCTCAAGCTCCCCGACCACATCGAGGTCTACCCTGCCCATTTCGGCGGAGCCGCCTGCGGCAAGGGGCTGAGCGGCAAGCCAGGCTCGACTATCGGGTTCGAGCGCCGGTTCAACCCGGCGCTGCAGTTCACCTCGAAGGCCGATTTTGTTCGCTTCGTACTGGCCGACCTCCCGGCCCAGCCACCCGCCTTCGTGGAGAATCGCCAGCGGAACCTGAGCGGGGAGTGACGGACCGGCGGCTCGGCCTTCGGGAGAACCTGCCGCAGTTCTCCCTGCTCGTGCTCCTCAATGCCTTCGTCGGGGCCATGGTGGGGCTGGAGCGGACCGTGCTGCCGCTCCTCGGCGAGCAGGAATTCGGCCTCAGCTCGAAGACCGCCATCACCTCGTTCATCGTGAGCTTCGGTGTGACGAAGGCGATCCTGAATTTGGTATCGGCCCGGGTGTCTGACCGCTTCGGCCGCAAGCCGGTCCTCATCACCGGCTGGCTCTTCGCCCTGCCCGTCCCGTTCCTCATCATCCACGCGCCGGTCTGGTGGTGGATCGACCTCGCCAACGTGCTGCTCGGCGCGAACCAGGCGATGGCGTGGTCGATGACCGTGATCATGAAAATCGACCTGGTGGGGCCGAAGCGTCGCGGGCTGGCGCTCGGTCTCAACGAGTTCGCGGGCTACGTCGCTGTCGGCGCCACGTCGTGGATCACGGGCTACCTGGCCGCACACTACGCCCTCCGCCCCCAGCCCTTCTACCTCGGCATCGCGATCTCGACCCTCGGACTCCTCATGTCGGTCTTGGTGATCCGGGAAACGCACGGGTACGTCGCCCTGGAGGCGCCCGCGAGCGTGGGCGCGCCGGCCCCCGCCGCGCCGCCGCTGGGCCGCATCTTCTATGTGACCAGCCTCGGCAACGTGGGCCTGTTCGCCGCCTGTCAGGCCGGCCTCGTCAACAACCTCAACGATGGGATGTCGTGGGGGCTCTATCCGCTCTTCTTCGCGGCTCACGGTCTCGATGTCGAGCGCATCGGTGTCGTCAAGGCCGTGTACCCTGGCGTTTGGGGGCTGCTCCAGGTCGCGACCGGGCCGCTCTCCGACCGGTTCGGGCGCAAAGGCCTGATCGCCTGGGGCATGATCGTCCAGGCAGGCGGGATCTGGCTGACGGTCCTGGTCCCGGACTACGCGGCCTGGCTCATCGGCGCCGTGCTGCAGGGTCTCGGCACCGCGATGGTGTACCCCACGCTGCTCGCCGCGATCACCGACCATGCCCACCCGACTTGGCGCGCCTCGAGCCTCGGCGTCTACCGCTTCTGGCGCGACCTCGGCTACGCAGTGGGCGCGCTGCTCTCCGGGCTCGTGGCCGACCTCGTTGGCCTCGGGGCCGCGATCCATCTGGTGGCCGCGCTCACGCTCGGCTCGGGCCTCGTCGTGGCGCGGCTGATGCGGCGCCCCGCTCCGACTCCAGCCACCGTGTCGGTGTAGAATTGAAGCGCCGAAAGAGGACGGATGACATGAATCCGATCTACCTCGACCGGCTCCGCCTGCCACGAGGGACAGGTCCACCTGTCGCCGGTCCTCCAGGCGATGGGCGTGCCGCCCGAGCTCGGGCGCGGCGCCGTTCGCCTGAGCGTCGGGCGGTTCACGACGGAGGGCGAGGTGGACCGGGCGGCCGAGCTGCTGGTGGCCAGGGCGAACGCGTCCGCCCTGAGGTGACGAGAGCTCTACATCATCGTGTAGCCGCCGCTGACGCTCAGCGTCTGACCCGTGATGAAGCTCGCCTGATCGGAGGCCAGGAAGAGGACGGCACCGGTGACGTCGGTGGGCGCCGCCACTCGCCGGAGCGGGTAAGCCTTGGCGATCCGCGCCCGCATCTCGGGCGTCATCCAGGCCCGGTTCTCCTGCGCGTTCCACATCGACCGCTCGCCGATCTCGTCGTCGGCCTCCGGCATGGTCATGCCCGGGCAGACGACGTTGAGGCGGATGCCGTACTTGCCCACCTCCCTGGCGATGGACTTGCTGAGGGCCATGACGCCGGCCTTGCAGGCGCCGTAGACGCCCTCGCGGAACTCCCCCATGCGGCCGGCGTCCGAGCCCATGCTGACGATCGCCCCGGCGCGGCGCTGGACCATGCCGTCGAGCACGGCCCGCGTGCAGTTGAGCATCCCCCACAGATTGAGCTGGATCTCCTTCTCCCATTCCTCGCGGGTCTTCTCCATGAAGAGCGCGTCGCGCGTCCAGCCGACGTTGTTCACCAGGACGTCCACCCGTCCGAAGCGCTCTTCCACCGTGCCGACCATCGCGCGCACGTCGTTCCACTGCGTCACGTCCGTCCGCACCACCACTGCCTTGGCGCCCAGCGCCGCCGCCTCGGCGGCGACCTTCTGGCCCTGGCCCTCGTCGATCTCGGCGATGGCCAGATTCACGCGCTCGCGCGCGAAGGCGAGGCTCAGGGCGCGGCCGATGTTGGAGCCGCCGCCGGTGACGATCACGGTCTTGCCCGCGAGGTTCAGGTCCATGGCGGCGCCCTCTAGGTGGCCATGGGGTGGTGCATCCAGACGTTGGGGTCCTCGTAGCGCCCCTCGTCCCGCTCGAGATCGATCACCACCGGCTGGAGCGCTCCCGGCACCACGTAGGGGCCGCTGTCGGGGAACGCCATCTCGGTCCACTCCTCCCACTGAGCGACCGTCCCCACGATGACCAGCGTGCGGGGCGCAACGCGCACGATCTCCCCGCCCAGGCGCCAGTGCACGCGGATCCAGGGGTCGAGCGGCGCGCCGTCGGACCGTGTCCAGCGCACGTAGCGCTCCATGGGCGCCAGCGGGTAGCGCGCCTTCATCGTTGGGCGCACCGGCGCGACCAGGTCCCGGAGCCCGTGCTGGTGGGTCAGGGCCTGCATGCCGCGGAGGATCTCGCTGCTGTAGCCCCGGCCCTCGTGGCCGGCGGTGATGGCCGCCAGCGCCGAGACCGCCGTCGGCCGACGCCCTTCCCGGTGAGCGGCGACGGCGTTTTCCAAGATCGCCGCCGTCGACTCCGGCAGGCCGGCCGGGGTGCCGTCCCACGCGAACGGCACCGTGTGGCCGATGCCGACCACCTTGTCGCCGTCGAAGAGGTAGAACTGGAAGTCGGCGAACCGGGTGTACAGCTCCGGCCAGTAGCGGCCGACGCCCAGCTCGTCCCGCTGGACGAGGAAGCGCGGCCAGCCGGCCGTGGCGAAGCGGTGGAACTCGTCCTCGAGCTGGGGGCGCTCGCGAAGGGTGTAGATCTTCAGCGGCATCAGTACGGCAGGCTCTCGCGCCCCATCAGCTCGCGGGCGACGACGAGCTTCATGACCTCCGCGGTGCCGTCGCCGATCTCGAGCCCGATCACGTCACGCAGCCGCTGCTCGAAGGGCAGCTCGTCGGTGTAGCCGTAATGGCCGTGCAGCAGCAGGCACTGGTGGATGGTCTCCACCGAGAGCCGGGGCGCCCACCACTTCACCATCGCCGACTCCTTCGTGTGGGGCTGCCCATGGTCGGCCAGCCAGAGCGCACGGTAACAGAGCCAGCGCGCCGCGTCGATGTAGGTCGCCGCCTCGGCGATGGGGAAGGACACGCCCTCGAACTGCACGATCGGTTTGCCGAAGGCCTGGCGCTCTTTCACGTAGGCCATCGTCTCCTCCAGCGAGGTCTGCGCCGCGCCCAGGCACGCCAGAGCGATCAGCACGCGGTTGAAGTCGAAGCCGCGCATGACCTGGTAGAAGCCGCTGCCCTCCTCGCCCAGGCGGTGCGAGGCCGGGATCCGCACGTGATCGAACGAGAGCACGGCACGCCCGATGGCGCGGGCGCCGAGGTCGCGCAGCGGGCTCCGCGACACGCCGGGAAGGTCGAGCGGCACCAGGAAGGCCGTCACCCCGCGGGCCTTGGCCGCCGGGTTGGTGGTGGCGAAGAGCATGATCGCGTGAGCCACCATGCCCAGGCTGATGCCCGATTTCTCGCCCGTGATCACGTACTCGTCGCGCTCCCGCACGGCGCGGCAGGCGAGGTTGGCGGCGTCGGAGCCGACGCTCGGCTCGGTGAGACCGATGGCCAGCACCGCCTCGCCGCCGATCATCGGCGGCAGCCACCGCTTCTTCACCTCCTCGGCCCCGTTACGCCCGACGATCTCGCCGGCCAGGCCGGCGAGCTGCAGCCCGTAGGTGCAGCTGAAGTCGCCGCGCGCGATCTCCTCGGTCACGATGCCCATCGTGAGGAGGTCCGTCTCCTGGCCTCCGTACTCCACCGGGGCGCGGAGACCGAAGAGCCCGAGCTCGCCCATCCGCCGCCAGGCCTCCCACGGGAACTGGGCGGTCTTGTCCCAGTGCCGGGACCGCGGCGCCAGCTCCTTGCGCGCGAAGGCGCGCAGCGTCCGGATCAGCTCCTCCTGCTCCGGGGTGAACGCAAAGTCCATAGAGCGCCTCCCCTGCGCCCCGGCTACGCGCGGCAGAGCCGCATGAGGGCGCCCACGTCATCGAGCGCGTCGAGGCTCAGCGCCGCGCGCTCGATCTCGTCGACCCGGTTGGGCGGCAGGACGCGCGCGGCGTTGTCGCGGAACTTCTCGAGGATCGCCTCCCGGCCGAGCGGCCGGCTGGGGCCGCCGCGGCCGTCCGGCTCGCGCGCTTCGAGGACGCGGCCGTCGCCCAGGCGCAGCCGCACCCACCCCGGAAAGCCCTGGGGAAAGTGGGACGCCGGATCGACAGCGTGCACGACTCTCTCCGCCAGGCGCAGGAGGCGCCCGTCGCCCAACCGCTCCGGCGTGAACGTGTCGAGCCCAATGCGGTCGTCGAGCAGCGCCGCGGCGATCGTATAGGGCAGGCTGAACTGAGCGTCGTAGGATGTGCGGGGCCGGAGCTTCGCCGGGCGCGGCTCGCACACGATCGGCACCTCGCCGGCCGGCACCAGGCATTCCACGGTGTCGATCGCCTCCGGCGAGACGCCGTGCGCGCGCCGAAGCGCCAGCGCGCAGTCGACGAACGCGTGCAGGTAGTGGCAGCACGGGTACGGCTTGAAGCCCACGCGCAGTGTCTCCCACTCCCGGCCCAGCGTCTCGAACGGGCGCCTGTCCGGATCGAGACCGAGGAATGTTCGGTAGAGGCCGAAGCGGCCCTCGAGGATCGTCGGCGGACCGAGAAATCCGCCGCGGGCGAGTGCCGCGGCGACGACGCCCGCGTGAGCCGCCCACCCCGCATGCACCCGCTTGCTCCAGGAACCGTCCTCCAGGAACTCTTGCACGCCGGAGGCGAAGCTCCCCGCCAACCCCAGCGCCGCGGTGAGCGCCGGTCCATCGAGGCCGGCGCCTGTGCCTGCGGCCAGCGCGGCGGCGAACGGGCCGCACACGGCCGTGGCGTGCCAGCCGCGCGCATGGAAAGCGCCGGGCGCGGCCATGCCCAGGCGCGCGATCGCCTCGTAGCCGGCGACGGCGGCGGTCACGAGCCTCCGCCCGTCGGCGCCCTGGCTCTCGCCGACGGCGAGCACGGTGGGAACGACCACCGCGGAGGCGTGGGTGATCGAGGCCGCGTGGGTGTCATCGAAGTCCAGCCCGTGGGCCAGCGTACCGTTGGCGAGCGCGGCCAGGGGCGCGGCCGCCGTGACCTTGGCGCCCACGACCGTGCAGTCGCCCCGCCCTCCCCAGGCCTCCAGCGCGCCGCGCACCGCCGGCGCGAACTCGTGCGTCGAGGCGGTCAGGGCGATCCCCAGGATGTCGAGCGTCCGGAGCTTCACGCTCTCGACGACGGCGGGCGGCACATCGTCCCAGGCCAGCCCGGCCGCGAAGGCGGCCAGGCGCTCCGCGAGGGTCATGCGGGGAATGATACCCTGACGTCATGCCGGTGTGGGCGTTGGCCGCGGTTCTTCTGCTCGCAGCGGCCTGCGCTTCGCCGCCGCGCGAATCCGACTCGCCCAAGTCGGCACCGGCGCGCGCCCGCGACTTCAGATCCACCGAGCTCCGCCAGCCCGCGGTGTTCGTGCGGGTGACCCTGGCCACGCCGGGTGCCTTCAGCGATCGCGATCGCTCGACGCTGCCGGTGGCTTATGAGGGCGCGCTCCTGGAGGGCCTGAACGCACGGGCCGTGCTTCCGCGCGACGCGCAGCTGGTGACGGAGGGGAAGCTGGACGCGCGCGTCGCGCTCGCCCGCGCCCGCGAGGTCGGCGCCGACCACGCGGTCCTGGTCGACGTGCAGGTCGAGCGGGGGGAGCCGATCTTCTGCCGCGAGGGCCGCCGGCCCTTCCGGACCGCCGCCGAGACGTGGGCCCAGACGCTCCAGGTGCTCCGCGTGAGCGACGGGAGCACGCGGCTCGCGCTCGCGGGAGGAATGCTGGACATGACGGATCTCGAGCCCGATTGCGACAACCCCCGCGCGTCGCAGCGCCGCTCCCGGGAGGAGACGCTCACCGAGAGCGTCAACCGGCTGCTGACACGCCTTCTGGGCTCGTAGCCATCCGGCTCCGGATGGCCCGAACCGAGCGCCCCTCGGCGTCGGTAGCCTCGAACTCCTCGACGAGGCCGGCCTCGATGAGCTGCTGCACGAGCGCCTCCCGCTCGGGCCCCGCCGGCGGCAGCAGGTGGGACCGCCAGCGCATGACGAAGTAGCCCCGGCCCACGTGGGGCAGCCGCGCCTCCGCGCGCTGCAGCTCGGCCAGTAATCGCTCGGTCGCCTGGCCCGCCGATGGCCGCGGCGCGCGGGAAGCCGGGATGCGGGCGCGCTCCACGCGGAACGCCCCCACGCCCTCGCTCAGGTGAATGTGGCCGAAGCAGCGCACCCGCAGATCCTTGGAGAGCTCTTCGGCCGACCAGGTGGCGACCCACACCTGCTTGCCCAGCGCGTTGACCGCCTCCACGGCGGGGACGAAGTCGTCGTCGCCCGAGACCAGCACGGCGGTGTCGTAGGCGCCGTGGGCCGCGAAGTGGATGAGGTCGGCGACCAGGCGCGTGTCCACCCGCTTCTCCGTCGTGTACTCGTAGTCGGCGCCGCAGGCGAAGCAGCGCCCCGAGCGGCGGACCCGCGGCTCGCGCTTGACGAAGTACCCCGGCCGCAGCTCCAGCCCCTTGAGGAACGCCTCCACGAGCGGCGGCGCGTCGGGGGTGATGCCGACGTAGTAGTAGGCGCCGCCGAAGGTCGCGGTGGATCCGCCGACGGCGTGGGTGATCCAGAGCGCCAGCCGATCGTAGTCGACCCGGAGAGACTCATCGAAGCGGAGCAGCGAGCGGTAGAAATTCCCACCGTCAAAGAAAATCGAGACCTTCATGCGACGCTCCCGATGTAATCCCAGAGAGGGAGGTAATGGTGGACGATACTGGACTCGAACCAGTGACCTCTGGCATGTGAGGCCAGCGCTCTGCCAACTGAGCTAATCGTCCCCGCCCGGGAAGTTACACACTTAGGGGACGGTTTTCAAGTACCCCCCTGCCGATTGTCACCGAGACTGTCACCGTCCATCCGGCGGGCGGCCTCCCGGAGGTCCGCCAGGCTCACGATGTGGTAGCGGTCGAAGACGGCCCGGGTCTTGTGCCCGGTGATCTTCATGGCGACCCGCTCCGGGACGCCGGCGTTGACGAGGTTGCGGACGGCCGTGCGCCGGAGGTCATGGCGGAGTGCCTTTTCGGGAGCCGCAGGGCGATCGTCTTTATCATCCGGCGGCGACCCGGGCCCGGCGGCGGCCGTTACCGGCCTCGATGCCAATGGTGAGCTTGGCCCCGAGGGCGGTCGCCCAGCGGTAAAGAGTCCGCAGCTCAAGGTTCTTCGCCTTGCCCGACTCCAGCTTCGCGATCTGCGGCTGGCTCACTCCGATCAGGCCCGCCAGCTGCTGCTGGGTCACCCCGCGGCGCTCGCGGAGCGACGCCAGTTCCTGCTCAATCCGCATCTCGTTCAGCGCCGCCTCGACCCGCTCCCTGAGCACCGGATCCCCCGCGAGCTTCTGATCCACCCACTTCATCAGCGCCGTCTTTCGAGCCCTCATGCGTCTCTCCTGTCCTGCTACTTCGTGTCTCTTCTGCCCTGCCATTTCGCGTCTCTTCCTTGTCGCTACTTCTTTTTCGCCGGCGCTCGCCGCTCCTCCCACTCCCGTTGATACGCGCGCGCTTGCTCCAGCACCGCCGGCGGGATCCGATCCTGCTTCTTGACCACCCCGCTCAGCAGCCGGACAATCCGACCAGGCTCGAAGATGTAGAACATCCGCACTTGGTTCCGGCGCAGCTCGAAGAGCCCTCCGCCAAGCGCCTTTGAATGCGGCTCGCGGAGTCGGTTGCCGTACTCCTCAGCCAGCCGGATCAGCGCAAGCGCATCGGCCTGTGCGTCTTTGTCCAAGTCGTCAATAAAGCCTCGGATCGGGCTGTGCCCGGCCGCCGTCCGGTACTCATCAACCCGCCAAGGACTCACGGAAGGAGTATAACCCTAGGGTGATATATGTCAAGAGCTATGTTCAGGCCCGAGGGCCCGGCCGGGGGTGGCTACAAACCATCCCCGATGCCGCCTGCCAGCTCGCGTCGGGCCGACGGGAAAGACGCGCTCGTGCGCGCCTGCCGTAGGTTGCATACGCGATGACCATGCTGTCGAATCATCGTAGCGCTCTACTTGCCCACCGGCCTGGAACTTTAGCGTGGCTTCTTTCGCTCACCGGTAACTGGGTCGTAGGACGGGGAGCGAGCCCACCCGCCTCCGTTCCCCGCCAGGTCGAAGAGCGGTCTGAGAGCTTGCTCAGCCGGGACGCTCTCGTCCTGTATGACAACGTCGGGGATGATTGCGAGATCAGTATCGAAGGCCTCTTCGGGCTCCCATGTCCCAATGGGGCCGTAAAGCATCTTCCACCCTTTGACTCCCGACAGCGTCAAGCCTAGGAGGATCGGCCCGGTTACTCCAAGCAGCTTCCAAAGCTGTTGAGCCCGCGCGAGGGCGGGATCGTGGCGTCCTCCATGGCGCGCCCGTAGAAGCCCCGGCGGTCCTTACTGAAAGACAGGATAGCGCCGGCGGCTTCAATGCCTGCGTCACGGAAGAGCTGAGTGTAGGTGTCGCGGCTTTTATCGTGTCGGCTTGTATGGATGACGAACCCAGCGAGGTTGTACCGCCAGTTTCCAGGAGACCCATCCAGAGGCAAGAGCAGATTCGTCGAGACGATGCGCGATACGTCGTCGGCCAGCGTGAGGAACGTAGGCCACACATCCAGCTGCGTGAGCGGAAGCGCGTGGAAGATCAACGTTGACCCGGCGCCTATCGGGACTGGCGTCTCGCCAGCCAAGACGCGCGCGACACCGTCAAGCCTGAAGCGCCTCACCCGCTCCTGAGCGGTCTCCACCTCGAGAAAGCCAGCGCGGATCTGTCGGACGTCTAGCTGGTATCGGCCAGAGGCACCGCGAGCGTAGAAACCATATCTCTGATACGTCACCATGTGCAGCCGCAGCGGGCTCTGCGGGACGCGAATGACAAGGCACGGTGGCTCGGAACCATGCGAAATTGGCTGGAAGCGTACTCCGGGAATGCGCGGATCAACGCCGTGTTGAAGCAGCGAGTCCAAGCGGAGCTGCGCCTGGTCAAGGTTGACACCCGGCAGTCCGACGACCGCCTCCGGCGTGCCGGTAGGGACGCCGTCGCCATCACGAGCCCCACGCACGCCGTAGATCAGGTCCCCACCGACGCTGTTCGCAAACGAGCTGATGTCGCATAGGAACTCGCGTTTTGCTTCGCGGGCCACCCGGTCGTCGCCCTCCGGCGGCAACTGCTCCTTGTAATCGAGTTGGCGATCCTCAGCGACAGCCTCCGCTCGCAGGGAGTCGAGCGTCCTCGCGTCGATGCGCTCCAGCGGCAACCTGAATGTGCTCATGACGTCGACAGCCGCGCGGGCACCTTTGCGCGCATTCGCTCAAGCTCCTGGGACAGGAAGGCAACGCGTTCCCGCAGATCGCGGTTCTCTTCCCCTAGCCGCTGGACAGTGACCCGGAGGCAACGGATCTCCGCTCGCAGTTCCTGATCGCCGGCGTTCACTTTTGCTTCGGGCGTCCCAGCCCCTCTTGGTCCGCTACGCCGGACCAGATGATCTCAAGGAGCAGCGTCCGGGCTAGCCTGTTCCTCCGTCATTCCTCCGAGCTGCGTGGTCCGGCCCCCTTGAGTCTCAGCATGCCGCCCTTCAGGACTTCATACTCGGCGGTATAGACCCTGTCGCCCTCTTCCACCGTCACCGTGCCCGTTCGCAGAACGTCGTCTTTAGGCCGCGGCATCGCCTCTCCACCCCTTTTTTGCGAATTCCTGCGCGGTAAGCGGAGTTCACGTCATAGAGCTAGCCGGCTACTCGTACTCTGCGGTGGCGCTGGCCGAACAGAAGCTGACGCCGGTCCAAATGTTCCGGCCAGTATCGACCCGGACGCGCTCCTCAGGGATCGGTCGGATACGGCGGCCGCGCTGAACGGCGATATCGTGGGCGACACTTATCACCGTTGTTCGGCATGCGCGTTCAACCTTCGAGAGTTCCGGCCAGAATTGATGGCGCGAGTGCGTCACCGACAGGCGGAAGCCGTTCGGGCGGTCTTCGACGCTATATTCGGTGTCTTTGTCCAGTTGCCGATAGGGAGCTCCGCTGTGACGGGCTGGAGTGGCACATCCGACGAGCCCGGCGATGATCGCGGCAACCGCGGCGCCTATGCCGACGGCAGCAAGCCTGGTCAGGCGATCACTGGACGGCGCCGCGGGCTTCCCCGATTTCACCCCCCAGCGGCCCCTCATGAGCGCCTGGCTGGGGCGGCGCTGGCCCTCATCGAGGCGATAGGCGACGACTCCATGACGCCAGAGCCCCACTTCCATGTCACCGTCATTGTAACCGTCAGGAGCCTGGATGAGCGGATTGCGACGGTTGGAATCGGAGGCCAAAAACGAAAACCCATCGGCAAGTGTGCGACTTACCGAGGGGGCCTATCGTCGTCGGCGCCAGCATATGAGGCCAGCGCTCTGCCAACTGAGCTAATCGGCCGCGGCCAGAGAAGGCACTCATAGAGGGCGGGCGTGTCAACAGACCCCGGGGTAGGATAAGAGACCTTCCATGATGCGCGTCCTCATCCTCACCGCCAGCTACGGCTCGGGCCACAACGTGGCCGCCCAGAGCCTGGCCACCGCCTTCGAGCGCGCCGGCGCCTCCGCGACGGTCGTGGACCACTTCCGGGAGCTCGTCCATCCCGCCTTCGAGCGGCTCTCGCGCGGCCTGTACTACTGGGTGCTGCGCCGCGCGCCGCTGGCCTGGGGCGCGGCCTACGCGCTGGGCGACCGGATGACGAGCGACTCGCTGCTCGCCTGCGGCGCCACGCGCCTCGGGGCCGGGCGCCTGTTCGGCCTCCTCCAGCGGCTGGCGCCGGACGTCGTCGTGACCGTTCACGCCACGCCGGCCGTGGCCGTGGCCTCCCTCGCCGAGCGCGGTGTGCGCGTGCCGCCCCACACCACGGTCGTCACCGACTTCGTGGCCCACAGCCAGTGGATTGCGCCGCACGTCGACCGGTACTGCGTGGCGGCCGAGGAGGTCAAGCACGACTTCGTCGCCCGCGGCATCGCGCCCGAGCGCATCGTGGTCACCGGCGTGCCCGTGCGCGCGGAGTTCGAGACACCCGTGGATCCGGTGGCGGCCCGGAGGGCCTTCGGCCTCTCGGCGCGCCAGCCGGTCGTGCTGGCAATGGCCGGAGCCCAGGCCTCGTTGGGCCGCCTGCCCGACGTGACCCGCGCGCTGGCCCGCACCCCGCTACCTCTGCAGGGCGTCGTGGTGGCCGGAACCGACGCGCGTGTCGAGGCGGCGGTGCAGAGACTGGCGCGGGGCACGGACATCCGCACGCTCGGCCACGTGCGCGACATCCACCGTCTGATGGCGGCGGCCGATGTGCTCATCACCAAGGCTGGCGGCATGACGCTGGCCGAAGCGATGGCGGTCGGGCTTCCGCTCGTCCTCTACGGCTCGCTGCCCGGGCAGGAGCGCCGCAACGAGCGCTTCGCGTCCCGGTGCGGCATCGCCCTGGTGGCGCGCGGGCGCCGGGACCTCTCCCGCGTCCTCGAGCGCGCGCTCACCGATCCGCGGCTGCTCGAGCGGCTCCGCCGGCAGATGCGCCGCCGCCGGCGGCCGGGCGCCAGCCGTCGCGTCGTCAGCGTCGCCCTCCAGCGCGAGGAGATCCTGCCGTGAGCCTGGCGCGCGTCGCGCTCGGCATCGCCGCCGGGGTCTGGGTCGGCTACGCCGGGGTGCCTCACCTACTCACCGCGGGCTGCGCCTGGCGCGGCTCGCCCGCCAAGCGCCGCATCGCGTTGACATTCGACGACGGCCCCGACGCCCGCTGGACGCCCCACATCCTCGAGATCTTGGAAGAGCGCGGCGTGCGCGGGACGTTCTTTCTGGTCGGCGGACGGGCCGCGCGCGCGCCCGACGTCGCCCGGGCCATCGCCGCCGCCGGGCACGAGATCGGCAATCACAGCTGGTCGCACCGGAGTCTGTGGTTCTGCAGCCCCGCCCAGACCGCCGCCGAGATCGGCCGCGCGCACAACTTCCTCGGCTATCTGATCGGCCGGGAGCCCCGCCACTTCCGCCCGCCCTGGGGGATGGTGAACGCGGCGATGTTCGGCGCGCTCCGGCGCTACGGTGAGCGCTGCGTCTTCTGGTCGATCCAGTCGGAGGGCCTGCGCCGTCAGCCGGCCCCGAGGCAGGCGCAGCACGTTCTCCGCCGCGCGCGGCCGGGCGCGATCGTCGACCTGCACGACGCCGAGGGCGTGGCCGGGGCGCCCGCCCGGCTCGGGCAGGCGCTGCCGTTGATGATCGACGGCCTCCGGGCCGCCGGCTACGACTTCGTGACGGTGGCCGAGCTCCTCGAAGGCTGACGGGCGCGGCGGCGGCGCGGAGCCCGCGCGAGCTTCACGCCCTCACCCCGCACCCGCCGGCTGCATTCCGGACAGAAGTAGACGAGCTTCACCGCGTGCCCGCAGTCCTCGTGCACGAGCGCGTGCTGCGGATACACGTGATGCGCGCCCCACTGGGCCAGGGCCCCCACGACGAGGCCCAGCTCCCGCCCCTTGTCGGTCAGCGCGTACTCCGCGCGCGGCGGATGATCGGAGTACAGGCGGGGGGCGACCAGTCCGTGCTCCTCCATGCGCTTGATCCGCTCCGACAGGATGTTGGGCGCGATCCCCGGCAGCGACGTCTGGAGGTCCTGGAAGCGGCGCGGTCCCGCCAGCAGATCGCGGACCACGAGCAGCGTCCACCGTTCGCCCACCAGCTCGAGCGACTTCGCCACCGGACAGGGTTGACCGTAGTGCTTGGGCATAGCGTCAGTATAGCGTTTGGCTACTTCATAGTAAATCTATATTGACATGCACAAGAGTACTGACTACTATTTTACAAGGTAGCGGCCCAGAGCGGCCGGAGCGGAGGTCAGGATGGAAAGCTTTCAGATCTTCGTGGTTCAGGTGGTGCTCAGCTTCGTCGTCTACGGCCTGATCGCGAGGTGGTACGTGGGCCCCCGCCTGGCCGCGCTGCCCCTCCCCGCCGCCTTGCCCCCTCTGCTCTTCATCCATGCCTTCCGCTATCTGGGCCTGGTGTTCCTGGTTCCCGCGGTGGCGGCCCCCACCCTGGCCCCGGAGTTCGCGCGGCCCGCCGCCTACGGCGACCTCCTGGCGGCCTTGCTCGCGCTGGCCGCCCTCCTCGCGCTCCGGTGGCGCTGGTCCCTGGCCCTGCCGCTGGTCTGGCTCTTCAATGTGGTGGGGACGGTAGACTTGGTGTACGCGTTCTTTCAGGGAAACACCCGCGGCGTGGGCCCGCACTTGGGCTCGGCCTGGTACATTCCCACGCTGGTCGTACCCGCGCTCTTCATCACCCACGCCATGATCTTCGCCATGCTCGTCAGGCGATCACGCTGAGAGGAGGCGCCATGCCCAGGCTGCTCGACCTCCTCCAGATGATGCTCCGGCGCGAGGTGCCGCCACCACCGATCGCGGAGCTCGTAGGCTTCACCATCACCGCCGTCGAGCCCGGCCGGGCCGTGGTTGAGCTCGAGGCGAGCGAGCGCCACGCCAACCCCATGGGCACGGTGCACGGCGGGGTGCTCTGCGACGTGGCCGACGCCGCCATGGGGATCGCGTACGCCAGTACCCTGGGCGAGGCCGAGACGTTCACGACCCTGGAGCTGAAGATCAACTTTCTCAAGCCGGTCTGGAAGGCCCGGCTCCGGGCCGAGGGTCGCGTCGTCAAGGCGGGGCGGACGGTCGGTCTCGTCGAGTGCGACGTACGGGACGATGAGGGAGAGCTTGTCGCCCGCGCGACGAGCACGTGCCTGACCCTGCGAGGCGAGCAGGCGCGCGGGCGCTGAGCGCTCAGGTCGCGGCCGGGGCCTCCCGGCGCCGCGAGAGGAAGCGGAGGAACTCCAGCCCCTCCTTCAGCCGCCGCCGGCCCATTGCCGGGTCGCGGACCATCTCGGAGGCCATCGCGAAGATCTTCCGCGGGCGGAAGTAAAAGCGCCGATAGAACTGCTCGACGGCGGCGAAGATCTCCGTGCGCGGCAGGTGCGGATAGCCGATGACCGCCGTCTGCACGCCCCGGCCGTCGACGAGGTCGCCTTCCGCCAGCCAGCCATGCTCGAGAGCCTCGCGGTAGAGCGCCGTCCCGGGGTACGGAGCGGCCAGCGACACCTGGAGCGTGTCGGGATCGATCTCCTGGGCGAACCGAATGGTCGCTTCGATCGTCTCCCGCGTCTCCCCCGGGAGCCCCATGATGAAGGTGCCGTGGATCTTGATGCCGAGCGCCTTGGCCTGCTCCGTGAACTGCCGGGCCCGCTCGACGCGGAGCCCCTTCTTGATGTTGTTGAGGATGGCCTGGCTGCCCGACTCGTAGCCCACCAGCAGCAGCCGGAGCCCGTTGTCCTTCAGGACCTTGAGCGTCGCGCAGGGCACGTTGGCCTTGGCGTTGCACGACCAGGTGACGCCCAGCCCCCCGAGCCCGCGGGCGATCGCCTCGGCACGAGGCAGGTCATCGGTGAACGTGTCGTCGTCGAAGAAGTACTCCCTTACTTGAGGAAAGAGCCGACGGGCGCGCGCGATCTCGGCCACGACGTGCTCGACGCTGCGGGTGCGGTAGCGCTGGCCGCCGACGGTCTGGGGCCACAGGCAGAACGTGCACTTCGACCGGCAGCCCCGCCCCGTGTAGAGCGACACGTAGGGGTGGAGCAGATAGCCGATGAAGTACTGCTCGACCACGAGATCGCGGTGGTAGACGTCGACCACGAACGGCAGCGCGTCCATGTTCTCGAGCGGCAGCCGCTCGCCCGTCCGCCGGAGCCCGCCGTTGACGCGATAGGACAGCCCGGGGATCGAGTGGAGCGGCCGACCCTGCGCCACCTCCTGGATCGTGAAGTCGAACTCGCTGCCGCAGACGAAGTCGAGCGCGCGCGACGCGGCCAGCGCCGCCTCGCGCTGGACGGCGACGTGGGCGCCGACCAGACCGATCCGTAGCCCCGGGTTGGCGAGCTTGAGCGCCTCGGCGACCCTGACGTCGTAGGCAAAGGACGGCGTGCTGGTGTGGAGCACGGCCAGCTCGTAATCGCGCGCCAGCGGGGCGACGTCCTCCAGCGCGAGCCCGGCGGGCGGCGCGTCCACCAGGCGACTGCCGGGCACCAGGGCCGCCGGCTGCGCGAGCCAGGTCGGATACCAGAACGAGCGGACTTCCCGGCGGGCCTGATACCGGGAGCCGGCGCCGCCGTCGAAGCCCTGGAAGGACGGCGGGTGCAGGAACAGCGTGCGGACGTAGTCGGCCATGAGTCTCCTATTTATACCGGCTTCCGGGCGCCCCCATCAGCGATTCACGTAGAGCCGGCGCCCCCCGGAGGCGGCGACGAGCCGGGCGCCGGGTAGGCCGGCGGTCACGCTGCCCTCGGGCGTGCGCGTCGTCACCACCCAGACGCGACGCTCGCTCTCCCAGGCCCGCCGCAGCCGGGCCGGCTCCCAGACGATCTCACCCCCGCCATCCAGCGTCGCCCCGAACGCCAGCACGCTTCGACCGCCGTCGACGATCACCGGCCGCCGCCTGCTGTACCACTCGAGCGCGCCGGAGTTCTCCAGGGGTCCCTCGTGCGCCACCACATCGTCGGGGCCGGCCTGCCGGGCCACCTCCACCGCCAGGGCCCGCACCGCGCGATGGGCCGACACGCGCGCGAGCCCGGCGCCCACGCACGGTAGCACCGCGAGCATCGCCGCCAGGACGACCGCCGGCCCCGTCCCCGCGGGCCCCCGCCCCGGCATCGCCGCCAGGAGTCCCAGACCCGTGGCGGCGCCGCCCAGCGTCACCGCCGTCGCGCCGAACAACGGACGGATCGCCTCCCACGGCGGCAGCGCGGCGGCGTGCCCCGCGAGCGCGGCCTTGCGGGTGGCGACGTCGGTCACGCCCAGCACGTGTCGGGCGAAGGCATCACCGCCGCTCGCCCACGCGGCCGCGCAGGCTGCCGCGATCACCGCGCAGCCCAGGGCGTGGGCGGCGACGAGCCGCCGCCCGCCGGTCTCCACCCAGGCGCGCGCGGCGAGCAGCGCGATGGCGGGATAGGCCGGCAGGCCATAGTGCGGCAGGCGGAACGGCGAGAGCGCCGTGAGCCCCAGCACCGCGACCGCCCACAGGGCCAGGGCGACCCACGGCAGCTCGCGCGGCTCCCGCCAGGCGCGGCGTCGGACGAGCGCGGCCGTCGCCAGCGCGGCCGGGATGATCCAGGGCGCCGCGCCCACGCCGGCGACGGTCAGGAACTGAGCCGCCCAGAGCGGCACGTCCTCGTCCGGGAATCGGCGCGCGCGGGCCACGTTGAGGAGGTGATTGTCGACGAGCGTGTACCAGGTGAATCCGGGGCTCCGCAGCTCGGCCAGCGCCCACCAGCCGAACGCGAGGAGCGCGGCGCAGGCCACGCCGGTCCAGGGCAACCAGCGGCCGACGGGGCGCGCACGCCGGCCCAGAGCCAGCGCCAGGCCGATGACCGCGGGGGGTGCCACCGCGCCCAGAGGGTCCTTGGCCAGCGCGGCGAGCCCGAAGCACGCCAGGCCCGCTACGACCCATGCCCGGTGCCCGTCCGCCAGCCCCGTGAGGACGAGGGCGAGTCCCCACGCGAGCGCCGCGACGAAGAGCGTCTCGGGGCGCACGTAGCGTCCATAGGCGAAGAAGCCCGCGCTCGTTAGCAGCGCGCCCCCCGCGATGAGGCCGCCGCGGACCCCGAGCAGTCGCGCGCCCAGCCAGGCAGTGGCGCCCACCGCCGCCAGCGCCGCCAGCGCGGGCACCAGGCGTGCCGTCGCCTCACTCTCGCCGGCCAGGGCGAACGTGCCCGCGATCAGCACGTAGAGGAGCGGCGGCTTGTCCAGGTAACGGACGCCGCCGAGGCGCAGGTCCAGCGGATCGCCGGAGGCGTAGAGCTCGCGCGCGATCTCGGCGTGCATGCCTTCGCCGGGGTCGTCGAAGGGCACCCCGCCCAGACCGACGAGCAGGAAGGGCGCCGCGACCAGCACCGCCACTGCTGCGGTCGTCCCGGCGCGACGGCCACCCACGGTCAGCTGCGCGAGACCAGAGAGACGCCGGCGACGATCAGGCCGATTCCCGCCCAGCGCGTCAGCGTGACGGGCTCTTCTAGCAGAAATTGGGCGAGGAGCGCGACGACGATGTCGTCGATCGCCGTCATGGGCAGGACCAGGCTCATGTTCGCCCGGGAGAGCAGCGTGAGGTACATGAAGAAGAAAGTCGCCTGACAGGCGACGCCCGCCCGCAGCCAGGGCTTCGACACCGCGCAGCCGACCATCCCGGCCAGTCGATGGGCGGGCGCCTCGGTCATGTCCCCCATGAGCTTCATACCCCTGGAGAGCATGATGTGGCCGGAGCCGTCGATGATGGCCGCGATCAGGACCAGGACGAAGGTCTTCAGCATCTACAGCGCCCTGGCGATGGCGTCGAGCACCGCCCGCTCGACGCTCCGGTCGGTCGTGGTGAGCGGCTCGTCTTTGTCGACGAAGAGGATGCGCTCGCGCTTGAAGAGGAAGCGCTCGACGGTCACGGTCGTCCGGTTGTCACCGGCCGCCTTCACTTGAAGTCGCAGCCGGTGGCGCGTTCCCTTCTCATAGACTCCGTAGTTCTCCCCCTCGACCTGGCGCGACTCGGTGGTGATGAAGCCGATCGTGCGGTCGGCCTTATCAATGTCCCAGCCGAGGATCTTGAGGATCCCCTCCGTCACCGTCCACACGCGGTCGACCGGCGCGGTGAAGGTCCGCGCCAACGGCTCGGCACCCAGCGCGGCCGCCGGGGTGACCAGCGTGAGCACCAGCAGGACCGCCAGAGCCTTCATGCCTCGTCCTCCTTCCAGTGTCTAAGCCAGCGCGCCGTTCTGGAGCCGGAAGACGGCGCTGGCGCCCTCCGCCGCCTCGGGGCGGTGGCCCACCACCACCACCGCGGCGCCGGCGCGCGCGCGGGCCCGGAGTGATTCCAGGATGACCCGGGCGTTGGCGTCGTCCAGGTTGCCGGTGGGCTCATCGGCCAGCAGGAGCGGCGGATCGTTGAGCACCGCCCGGCAAAATGCCACCCGCTGCTGCTCGCCCCCCGAGATCTGGGGCGGATAGTGGTCGCGCCTCTCCAGCACCCCGAGCTCGTCGAGCAGCGCCAGCGCGCGCTGCCGGGTCGTCGGACCCGCCCGCCCCGCATAGCGAG
Organism: Candidatus Rokubacteria bacterium 13_1_40CM_69_27; assembly: GCA_001917535.1. Lineage (GTDB taxonomy): Bacteria > Methylomirabilota > Methylomirabilia > Rokubacteriales > CSP1-6 > MNEF01. The sequence goes on along the minus strand of MNEF01000052.1, from coordinate 31,133 downwards.
CGGCCAGCAGGACGTTCTCCAGCGCCGTGAGCGAGGGCAGGAGCAGGAACGACTGGAAGACGAAGCCCACGAAGCGCCCTCGGGCGCGGCTCCTGGCCGACCGGCCCAGCACGTTCACGCGCTCGCCGCCGAACCACACGCCGCCCGCATCGGGATCTTCCAGGAGGCCGAGCAGGTTGAGGAGCGTGCTCTTGCCCGAGCCCGAGGCGCCCAGAATCACCACGAGCTCCCCGGCCGCCACCTTGAGATCGATGCCCTTCAGCACGGGAATCGGCCCGCCGTCCGGCGCGCGGTACGTCTTCACGAGCCCCTCGGCGCGGAGCATCCGCGATTCAGGCGCCCCGCCGTATGGCTTCGGCCGGCGACAGGCGCACCACGCGAAGCGTCGCGTAGACCGCTGCGGCCGCGCCCAGCAGGACCGAGAACACCAGCGCGCCGACGAGGAGGCGCGGCGAGAAGAGGAACAGCTGCTGCCCGCTCCGGCCCGCCCAGCCGTCGATCGAAACGCCCAGGGCCAGCGCCACGGCTACGCCGACCACGCCGCCGGAGAGCGTGACGCCCAGCGCCTCGGCCAGCACTTCGCGCCCGAGCTGCGCGTCGGTTGCCCCCAGCGCGCGCTTGATGCCGAAGTCGCGCAGGCGCTCGAACACCGCGGCCGCGATGGTATTGGCGACGGAGAGGCCGCCGATCGCGAATCCCAGGGCGCCGATGCCCACGACCAGCGACGAGAAGAATGCCGTCGACGAGCGGAGCAGGCTGCTCAGCTCGCTGGGGATCTGGGCGTTCACGCCGGGCACGCGCTCGCGGATTCTCCGCGCCAGCGCGTCCGGATCCTCGCCCTCGCGCCAGCCCACCGCGGCGCCCGTGTTGAGGTCCGCCGCCCTGAGCGCCGCCGCCCCCGACGCCAGCACGGTCCGGAGCAGCGGGTCCTTAGCCACCCACTGCCGACGGGCGTCGGCGATCGGCACGATCACGAATCGGTCCGGCGCCGTCAGCATCCGCTCGAGCACGCCTACCACCTCGTACGCCTCCCCCTCGAGGGTGATCCGCGAGCCGACCTCAAGCCCCCGGGAGGCGGCGAAGGCGGCGCCGGCCACGGCCACGCGCTGATCGCCCTCGCGGAGGAAGCGCCCGGCCCTCACCGGAAGGGTCCGGTAGTGGCGGTTGGGAGTGGGCACCGAGAGGTCGACGCCGAGCACCAGCTCCTGGGTGAGCGTCATGAACTGGGAGGTGGAGGGGTTCAGCGGCAGCATCACCTGCGGCTGCACCGCTGCCACACCCGGCACCTCCGCGATGGCCCGGATCGTCGTGGCCGGCAGCAGGCCGCCGGCGGTGAACCCCGCGCCCATGCCCATGCCGCGCCCGGCCACGGAGATCTGGCCCAGCACGAAGTGGTCGCCGCCCTCGATGAAGCGGACGATGCGCTCGCTCATGGCGCCGAGCGCCACTAGCCCGGCCACGCCGATGGCGATGCCGGCGATGGTGAAGGCGTAGCTGTGGAGCGCGCGGACGATCGTTCGCGGCATCTCACCCCTCGCCTGCGCGGCGCCGCCGGCGCCCTGCGGCTCGCACGACCTCACTCCGGCTCGCCTCGGCCGCCCGGCGCCGCCGGCGCCACCAGCGCCCTGCGGCTCGCACGACCTCACTCCGGCTCGCCTCGGCCGCCCGGCGCCGCCGGCGCCACCGGCGCCCTGCGGCTCGCACTACCATTCCAGGCGAGATTCGATGGGAAGGCCGGCGCGCCGACGGAGCCACGTGTGGACGCGCGCCAGCCCGAAGAAGATCGCCAGCGACAGGCGCGTCCGCCATGTCATCTTGATGAAGCTTCCACCCGAGAGCACGTTCAGCACGGCCGTGTACACGCCCAGATAGTTGCGCGGGTGCATGAACAGATCGAAGAACGCCGGCTCGTAGTACTTGTGGATGAAGCGAAAGAGCGGCGCCACGCCGCGGCGCACCCGCCGCTCGTACGCGGCGAATCGCGAGGCCTGGAAGCGGCCGTCCCTGAACGCCTGCAGAATGGCCTCGGCCGCCAGCTGGCCCGACCGCATCGCGATGTAGACGCCGCCCGAGAAGATGGGGTCGACGAACATGATGGCGTCCCCCACCGCGACGAAGCGGTCACCGATCACGGGCGAGTTCGCGTAGGAGAAGTTCGCGGCGCGGTGCACGGGCGTGACGCGCTGGGCGTGGGCCAGGCCCGCCGCCACCGACTTGCAGCGCCGGATCATGTCGGCGTAGAGCTCCTCGGGCGAGCCGGTCCAGGCCCGAACCGTCTTGGCGTGCACGACGGCGCCGATGCTGGTGAGGTCGCCGGCCAGCGGGATCCACCAGAACCAGCCGGCGTCGAAGACATAGATGCGGATGTTCCCCTCTTCCTTGCCGGTGAGGCGGTCGGCGCCGCGAAAGTGCGAAAAGAGCGCCACCTTGCCGAGATTGGGGATCCGCGCGCGGCGGCCGGTCCGCGAAGCGAGAAACCCGTCGCGGCCGCTCGCGTCCACGAGCATGCGGGCGCGCACCACCACCGGCGCCTCGGCGGTGGCGGCGGTCACCGTGACGCCGGCGGCGTCTATCCCGGCCGTCTCGACGGTGGCCGGCTGATACACTGTCACCCCCCGCGCGCGCGCGTGATCGAGCAGCATGGTGTCGAAGTCGGCGCGCGGGACCTGATACGAGTAGTCGGGCCACGGCTGGCCGGGCAGGAAGTAGAACGTCTGAGAGAGCTCCGTTTCTTCGTCGACGAACATCGCTCCGTACTTCACCTGGAAGCCCGCCCGCTCCACCGCCTCCCGCGCGCCGAGCTGCTCGAGCAGCAGCATGACCGCCGGCATGAGGGACTCGCCCACGTGAAACCGCGGAAACACTTCCCGCTCGAAGAGGGCCACCCGCAGACCGCCGTTCGCGAGGAAGGTGGCCGTCGACGAGCCGCCCGGTCCCCCACCGACGACGGCGACGTCGTACGAGCTCGCCGTCATGACAGGCCGTGCGTCGTCACGGGCGCGCGCGACTCCGGCGTAACCTCGGGAGGGTCGATGAGTGCGTCCAGGCGATCCTGCGAGTAGAGTCGCCGAACGAGCGGCGTAACCAGGTCGGGCAGGAGCCTCCCGGCCAGCGCCTGCACCGTCGCCAGGACGAGCAGCAGCGGCAGGGCCAGCGCGGCCCGTGCCGCGACCGCGGCCCGGCGGCGGCGCGGGTGCCGCCACCAGCCGCCCAGCCGTGCGCCCACGCGGCGCAGCGCCTCCGCCGTCAGGGCCACGCCCCACGACGCAAACGAATCGCCGTAGGCGGCCCCGGCCCCGAGCATCGCCGCGTGCCGGACCCGGCGCCGCGCAGGGCTGAAGAGCGCCACGACCTCGCCGACGGCGGCGCGCGCCTCGGCGACCCAGCGCTTCAGCGCGCGTCCCGCGAGGTAGGCGCTGATGGCCAGCCCGTCGCCGATCGGTCGGAACCGGCTGCGCCGAGCTGCGCGGGGAATGACGGCGATCGCGACCTCCCGGACCGTGATCGAGCGGGCTGCCGCCGCGATCAGCACCTCCGTCTCGAAGACGAAGCCGCCCCGCCGCGGGTGCAGCTCGTCAAGCCACGCCACCGGATAGACCCGGAATCCCGACTGGGTGTCGCGCAGGCTGAGCCCGCTGGCCCAGTCGACGAAGAACCCGGCAACCCGGATCGCGTTGAGCCGGGAGGCGGGAACCGCGCCCCTGGCCTCCCCGTCGGCCCCGACGCGGCTGCCGATGATGATCGCGCTCGGGGATTCCCGGGCCGCCGCCAGCACGGCCGGCAGATCCTCCGGGGCGTGTTGGCCGTCGCCATCGAGGGTGACGACGTGCGTGGCGCCGCGCTGCCGCACCGCCACCATCCCGGTGCGGAGCGCCTGCCCTTTGCCCAGCCGTCGCGGGTGACGGATGACCTCGCCGCCCGCCACGCGTGCGACGGCCCCGCTGGCGTCGGTCGAGCCGTCGTCGATGACCAGCACGGGGCCGTACCGGCGCGCCGCGCTCACCACTCGTCCGACCGTCCCGGCCTCGTTGAAGACAGGAATGATGATCCACGGGTTCATGCGCCGCTCATGAATCGGCGAGGGCCTCGGCGGCCCCCTCCGAGACCTCCCCCAGCACCGATTGCGCCGGCAAAGCCGGCGGATTCACCACATCGGAGAGGGCGAGCCGCCCCCTCCGATACCTCCCCGCTTCTCTTCGTGGCGCCGGCAAAGCCGGCGCTGGAAGGAGCACCTTCAGCACGCGAGACCACGTTGGGGTTGCCACAGGATGTCTCATGCCAGCTCGCCGGGCCCATCGACGACCAGTGCCACCTGGGTGCCGCCCCGCGCGACCGCGTGGACGAGGCCGCGCCCACGCTCCACCGTCCGCAGGGAGGGGCCGCTTTCAGCCGCCTCGGACAGCAGCCCCGAGCGCGCCGTGCACGCTCCGGCGGCGACCGCCAGCGCGCCCAGCCCCGCGTGGCGGCCGAGCAGCGGTGCGAGCGACGTGCGGGGCGGGCGGTGCGGGGCCAGCGCCTCGTCGAGCAGCCGCCCCTCCCAGACGTCCCGCGCCTCGTCGCCGCTCGCCGACGCGTACACCCACCGGACCGAGGCGGCGTCGGCGCCGGCCGCCTCGAGCGCGGCGGCGATGGCCGGTGAGGCGCCCGCCCGTCCGATGCCGTGCGGCCGGGCGGGCCGCGCGCGCCACGCCGCGCCCGCGATTTCTCCGAGCACCCTCGCGCCGCGCTCAAGCGCCGTCGCCTCCGACTCCAGCACCAGGAACGTCGCCCCTTCCCCACGCCTGTCGGCGCCGGCCTGAAGCTCGGTCAGCACCTCGAACAGAAAGGGATCGAGCTGATCCACGCCTCCCGCGAGAATCGCGCGGGCCCGCCCGCCGGCGATCGCCAAGGCCGCCTGCGCCACCGCCAGCTCGCCCGCGACCAGGGGCGCGTTGAGCGTGAGCGACATCTCCTTCGCCGCTACCGCGATGGTCGTGGCCGCGGCCATCGTGTTCATCACCGTGTTGGGGAAGAGCAGCGCCGAGAGACCCGTCGGCCCCGAGCCGAGATAGCCGTTGGCGAACTCGATCGTCGAGCGCAGGTCGCCGAACTCCGTGCCGATCACGAGGCCGAGCTCCCGTCCCGGGACCAGCGCCGCGTCCTCCAGCGCCAGGCGCGCGGCGGCGACCGCCAGCCGGCAGACCGGGGAGAGTCGACGCGCCTCGGTCTCGTCAAAGAAGGCCGCTAGCGCCGCAGCCGGGACCTCCGCCACCGGCGTGGCAAACCGCGGCGAGGCGCCCAGGACCGCGCGGGGCGCGCCGAGATACGCCGCCAGCGCCGCCGCGCCGCCGGTGAAGGCGGCGTTCACGATGCCCACGCCGGTGATGAAGACGCGTGGCCTCACGGGCAACGGAAGAGCAGCGTGACGTTCTGGCCGCCGAAGCCGAACGAGTTAGAGATGGCGCACTCCAGGGAGACCTCCCGGGCGGCGCCGGGCACGCAGTCGAACGCCACCTCGGGATCGGGCGTCGTCAGGTGGGCGGTGGGCGGGACCGTCTCGTGCACGAGCGCCAGCACCGTGGCCACGGCCTCCAGGCTCCCCGCCGCCGCCATCGTGTGGCCGATCATCGACTTGGTGGAGCTGACCAGCAGTCCGCCGTCGCCGAAGACCTCGCGCAGCGCGCCCGCCTCGATCCGGTCGTTCTGCAGCGTCCCCGTCCCGTGGGCGTTGGCATACCCGACCGCGCCGGGCTCCACGCGCGCCCGCGCCAGCGCCGCCTGCATCGCGCGCACCATGCCTTCCCCGGCCGGGTGGGGCGAGGTGACGTGGAAGGCGTCGGTTGTCATCCCGTAGCCGGCCAGCTCGGCGTAGACGCGGGCGCCACGGGCGCGCGCGTGCGCGGCGTCCTCCAGGACGACGAACGCGGCGCCTTCGCCGATCGACATCCCGCGCCGGTCGCGGTCGAAGGGGCGGCAGGGGTCGGGGTCGAGCAGGCGGAGCGCGTTGAAGCCCATGAAGCAGAGGCGCGTGAGGGTGTCGGCGCCGCCGGCCAGTGCCGCCGGCACGACGCCGTCGGCCACGAGATCGGCGGCGATCGCGAGCGAGGCCGCGCCCGAGCTGCACGCGGTCACGATCGTCTCCCGGGGTCCCTCGAGCCCGAGCCGGGATCCGATCACCTCGGCGTGCGACCACGGCAGAATCGAGCGCAGCGAGAGCTGCGGCGCGCGCAACCGACGACCACCGCGTTTGAGCGCCCAGTACCACGCCTCGCCCTCGAGCATGCCGCCGCCCACGGCGCCCACGATCAGCGCCATCTCCCGTCGCTCGCAAGCGCCCAGGCCGGCGTCGTCCAGCGCCTCCCGGGCGGCGCCCAGCGCCATCCGATCGCCCCGCGAGCGGCGCGCGGATCCCGGCAGCGGTCCCGGCACCTCGGCCGCGATACGGCAGCGAAAGCCGTCCGCTTCGATCAGCGTGACCGGGCGGATGGCGCACGTGCCCGATCGCACGCCATCCCAGTAGGCCTTGACCCCGACGCCGAAGGGGCTGACCGCGCCGAGGCCGGTCACCACGATCTGCGTCATGGGGTCTTCACGCGCTCCGCGATGAACCGGCACAGCGTCCCGAACGAGGCGAAGTGCTCGGCCAGATCCTGCGACTCGTCGATCACGATCCCGAACCGCTCCTCGATAGCGATGCCGAGCTCGATGAAGTCGAGCGAGTCGAGGCCGACCGAGCCTTCGACGCCCTTCGGCAGCGCCGTCTCGAAACCGACGTCCGCCACCCGCCGCGGCTCGAACTTGAGCCGGGTCACGAACAGCGTCTTCAGCTCGTCCAGGAATTCCTTTGGTTCCATGCCCCCCCTCGTTCAGATCGCCGCGAGTTGTCCGATCATCTCACCGCCGGGGTCCCGCTGGCGAGCGCTCACCGCGCAGGGCCAGCCGGCGTCCGCGCCACTGGCCCGTCAGCTCCCAGGGATCGTCGCCCGCCGCGCAGGCCAAGGCCAGGCCGATCAGGGGCGCGCAGGCCAGAGTCTCGCCCACGCGCCGGCGCACCGCCTCCTCCAGCGGCGACGCCCGTTCGGCCGGCCCCGCCATCATCCCGTTTCCGCCCGGAAGGAGCAGGGCGCAGGCCGCCGCCTCGACGAGGGGCCACTCCACCAGCCAGCGCCCCCGCGCGTAGAGGTCCGCACACTCCGCGAACGTCTCGACCGCCAGCACGAGCGCCCGCGCGCACGTGCCCTCGGCCAGCATCCGATCCGCCTGCCCGAGCGCCTCGATCGTGGCTGCCGCCCCGCCGATCAGGATCACATAGGGTCCCCGGAGCCCGAACTCGATCGTCACCTCCGCCGGGATCGCGCTCGGCGCAGTATAAGGAAAGTACAACGCGCCCCCGCTCTCTCGCCCCGCGGACGCCGCCGCCTCGATGAACGCCCGGTTCGACGCGCCGTAGCCACCGGCGGTGACGTAGATCAGCGCCGTGTCACCGCCCGCGATGGCCTCGGACCCGAGCCCGGCCTCGCGCAGCAGCGCGTAGACGGCGGTGACGCCAAAGAGGCATTCCCGGGTGGCGCGCCGGAACCGCTCGCCGCCCAGCGGCGGCGCCGCCAGCGGAATCAGCGATCGGCTCCCCGCCGCGCGGCGAGCGTGGGCGGGCAGGGCGGCCAGGCCCTCGCCCCATCCGGTCAGCAGGCCGACCCCCGCGACCCTCACGCCAGGCGCCCTTCCACGACGAGCGCCGCATTGCACCCGCCGAAGCCCGCGGAGGTGCTGAGGCTCAGGCGGGGACGGGCCGCCCGCGGCGAGAGCGGCACGTAGTCGAGATCGCATTCGGGGTCGGGCTCTTCGAGCCCCAGCGTGTGGGGGATAGTTCCGTGGCGCGACGCCAGCAGGCACATGATCGCTTCGAGCGCCGCGGCCGCGCCCATCGTATGACCGAGCCCCCCCTTGATGGAGTTGAGCGGGATCTGCCCCGCCCGCGCGCCCAGCACGCGCTTGAGCACCCCGGTCTCGATCCGATCGTTGAGCGGCGTGGCGGTGCCGTGGGCGCTGACGAAGTCGACGTCGCCCGCGGTCACGCCCGCCTGCCTCATGGCCGCGCGGATCGCCGCCTCCAGGCCGCGCCCGTCGGGATCGGGGGCGGCGATGTGGGAGCCGTCGCTGGCGCTGGCGTGGCCGAGCAACCGTCCCAGACGCTCGTGGGGCGCGTCCGTCTCCCGCGCCAGCAGGACCAGCGCTGCGCCCTCGCCGAGCAGCAGGCCGCTGCGGCGCCGGTCGAAGGGGCGCACGCGCTCGCGCGTCAGGGAGCGCAAGACGTCGAATCCCCGCATCACGAAGCGGCAGAGGACGTCGTAGCCGCCGGCGACGACGAGATCGGCCCGATCGTCCCGGAGCAGATCGGCGCCCACCCCGATGGCGGTGGCGCCGGACGCGCAGGCCGTCGAGACGGTGAGCACCGGGCCGCGGGCGTCGAGTCGCCGCGCCAGCGCGTGCGCCGGGCTGTCATAGAAGGCCCCCGCCGCCCGGCGGGCCGTCCGATCGGGGCCGAGCGCGCGCTCCAGCTCCTCCACCCCGCCCAGCGCCGTGCCCACCACGATCGCGCGGCGGGCGGGAGCGGCGTCCAGGCTCGTGCGCGCCAGCAAGTCCGCGGCCGCCGCGCCGAGCAGCCCCGACGCGCGGCAGCCATCAGGCGAGGCACCGTCGGGGAGCGACAGCTTTTTGATCTCCCCGCCCCGCCGCACGCGCAGGTCACCGACCGGGAAGCGCTCGATCAGCGAGATGCCGTCGCTGCCGGTGACGAGTCCCGACCAGAAGGCGTCGAGATCGCTCCCGATCGGCGTGATCGCGCCTGCTCCGACGATCACCACCGACTCAGTGCGCAGGGGCGCCACTCCAGACGTCGAAGAAGTTGAACCACTGCTCGGGGTGGGCACGCACGACGCGCTCCAGGACCGCCACCCACCGCGCGAGGGCCGCGTGCTCGCCGCCCGGGGGGACGTCGATCGGCTCGCTGACCTCGATCGTGTAGCGGCGGTCGGCCCCGAGGACGCAGAAGCTCGGCACGACCCGCACGCCGGCGGCCCGGGCCAGCACGAAGGGGCCGAGCGGGAATCGCGCGTCGGCGCCGAAGAACGGCACCGCGACGTCGCCGCGGGTGCCGAGAGCCCGATCGCCCTGCATCGCCACCACCTCGCCTCGCCGGAGCGCGGCGAGGAGCGGCAAGGCCGAGGTGTGATCCCGCCGGACGACGAAGCGTACCGGGGCCGGCGCGTCTCTGAGGAAATGCTCGACGCCGGGATCCTGGTCGGCCGCCACGACGACGTGGGTGGGGCGGCCGCCCTGCAAGGCGAGCAGACGCCCGGCCAGCTCCCAGTTGCCCAGATGCGCGGTGAGGACGACGATCCCGCGCCCGCTCCGGGCCGCCGCGTTCAGATGGGGCAGCCCATCCACGCCAGCCAGCAGCGGTCCCAGCCTCAGGGCCCGACGATTGGCCGCGATCAGATCCGCGAAGCACACGGCGAAGTTGCGGAAGACGTCCCCGACGAGCGCCGCCCGGTCCGCCGGCGTCGCGTGAGGGAGGATGCGGGCGACGTTGGCGCTCACCACGGCCCGCTCCACGCTGAATCGCCGCGCCACGACTGCGGCGATCGCCACGGCCAGGCGCAGCCGTGCGCGCCGGGGCAGCGCCGCCGCCGCGATCCCGGCCGCGCGATAGACCACCGGGCGATTGAAGCCGTGGGCGTACCAGCGGGGCGCCAGGAGGGGCGACCGGCCGGCGGCGGCGGAGCGGGGGGCGGAGATTCCCGCCGACCGCAGCATGCGCGCCAGCGACAGCGTCGTCATCACAGGAGCGGCGAGTAGTACATGCGGAAAACGCGGATCGCTCCCGGCTCCGTGTCGTACACGCGGGTGGCCCAGAAGCGGCGCTCGCGGTCGTCGAAGGTGATCAGGCCGGGCTCCGCGGGATCGTTGGGATCCCAGACCGTGAGCTCGATCCCTGGCCCGGCGGCCCGGTACGCATACGCCACCACGGTGTGATTCAGCTCCACCTTCGGCAGGTTGGTGACGAGGAGCTGGACGAGCCTCCCCCCCCTGAGCTCGCTGACGATCTCGCCGGCCACGCTTTCCTGCCGGCCGCGGGTGACGGGAAACGCCACCCGCCAGTTCGTCCAGTGCACGAGCGTCCAGAAGCGCGAGCCCAGGCCCGCCTTCACCGCCGCCTCTTGGGCGCGGGAAAACTCGCGCAGGCTCCCGTACCCGGGGATGACGATCCGCGCCTCGGGAGGCAGCGGGTCGCGCCAGGGCGAGAAGGCCGCGATGTGCCGCACGCGCTCGACGTACTCGTCGTGGCTCACCTTGGGGGCATCGGGGTCGAAGCGGGCGAAGAGCAAGAACTGCCGGAGCCCGCGGGCGAGCACGAAGCAGTAGTTGGCGTAGAGATCGGCGCCGCCGGGATTCCGGGCGCGGATCTCGTTGCGGAACGCGAAGGTGTCGCGGGCGAAGACGAAGCCCGGCGTGGCGACGCCGGTGCCCGCCACGACGGGCAGACTCCCGCGGGCGCCGGCGCAGGCTGCCACCGCGAGGAGGATCGCGAGGAGCAGAACGACGGTGCGGCCGGAACCTACCGGCGGACGAGCCATGCGCGTACGCACGCTGGTGCCCAAGTCCTCTTACCCTAAATGGCTTGATCCGCCATCGTCAAGAGTCGGAGGCGTGTGCTATTGTCCGACGGACCGTTTCGATGAGCCGAACGATGGCGAGGTTGTACCGCCTGGTCTACGACGGCGTCCTCAGCCGGCTTCCGGAGCCGATGGCCATCGCGCTGGGACAGACCGCGCTGCGTGTGCTGCCCTTCGATCGCCTCCCGGTCTTCCGCCTGGAAGACCCACGCCTGGCCATCAGGTTGGGCGGCGTGCGGCTGCCCAACCCGCTCATCCTCGCGGCGATGTACTACGACCGCCGCATCCTCGCCCGCGCTATGGGGCTCGGCTTCGGCGCCGTCACGACCAAGAGCATCACCCGCGAGCCCCGGCCGGGCCACCCGCGGCCGAACCTCGTCCGCATCCGCACCGAGGCCGGCCCCGGCCTCGTCAACTGCAATGGCTTCCACAACCCGGGGCTCGAGGCCTTCCAGCGCGCCATCCGCCGGCTGCCCCATCGAGTGCCGCTCATCGTCAGCATCGCCGGCGAGTCCGCCGAGGCCTACCTCGAGCTGGCCCGGGCCCTGGCGCCGGCGGCCGACCTCGTCGAGCTCAACATCTCCTCGCCCAACACCAAGCTCGTCTACACCTGGAGCACGCGTCCGCGCGAGCTTCGCGACCTGCTGGAGCAGGTCCGGGCGGCCTGCGCGGCGCCCCTGGTCGTGAAGCTCTCCCCGGACTTCGCGGAGGCCAACGAGCGCGAGATCATCCCGGCCGCACTGGAGGCCGGTGTGCGGGTGATCAACTACGGCAACGCGCGCCGCGTGGAGGAGCCCCGCCTGTCACAGGGCGCCGGAGCGCTCTCGGGCCCGGAAATTTTTCCGGCCACCCTCGCCAACGTCCGTCGGGTCCGCGCGCGCTTCGGCCCGGCCCTGGACCTCATCGCCACCGGCGGCGTCGACGCGCCCGACAAAGCCCTCCAGCTCCTCGACGCGGGGGCCACGGCCATCGGCTACTTCACCGGATTCATCACCCGGGGCCCTGTTCTGGCGCGGCAGATCCTGGAACGGCTCCTCGAGCGGCGGTGAGGACGGGGAAGTTGCGCACCGTTTATCCACATGTCCACAGGTATCCACAGACGGAGAAATCGCACGGACTGACGCGCTCTCGCGGAGGGACCGCGAAAATACGACGGTCTGTTCATCCACCGACGGCGGCCCGCGAAGATTTCCGCGTCTGGGCGCGCCTCGCCCGCCCCGGCGCGCCTCGGGCGCCCATTTGGCGCGGGTAAACGAGACCTTGACACTTCGCGAGCCTCACTCGTAAGGTGGGCGAGCATTTTTACGAATCTGCAAACGCGACGCGCCGCGACGGCGAACTTCGGACGCGCCGAAAAGGGACGGGCCGATGGAAAGCAGCCGAAAGCCGCTCGCGAAGGTGGAAGGTCGTCGACGCATGCGACTCAGCGGGGTGACGGTGGCGTGGCGTGGCACGCCGAACCTCGATGACTGGGTCGCCTATATCGTCAACGGTACTCGATCCAAGAAGTTGATCCTGGCGGATCACGCGTCGGAACGGAAGGTCAAGACGCTGCTGTCACGCCTGCCAAGCCTGTCCCGGAAAGAAGTCGAGAAGCTCGCGAAGGGCTGACGGAGCTCTCAGAGCCGGAGGGGTCCCGCGGTCGCCACCGCCCGGGGGTCCGTGCGCCAGATGGCCGGGTCGGTGTCCACGTAGAGCTCGAGGCCGTTGCCGTCGGGATCGTTCAGGTAGATCGACTGGCTCACGCGATGGTCCATCACGTGCAGCTTCTTGATGCCGTGGGCCTCGAGATGGGCCTTGGCGGCGCGGAGCTCGTCGAGGCTGTCGCCGATCTTCAGGGCCACGTGGTAGAGCCCTACCGCGCCCGGTTCGGGCTGGGGCGCCTCGGCGCCGACCTCCATGACCGCGATATCGTGGTGGTTCTGGCCCGTCGAGAAGAAGGCCATCGGCCGACCCAAGGTGGCTCGGGCCACTTCCTTGAGCCCGAGCACGTCCCGGTAGAACCGCGCCGCGCGCTCGAGATCCTTCACCTTGAGCACCACATGTCCGACGCGCTCCACCCTGATCGCCATGGCGTAGCTCCCTCGACGGCGGTCTGACGCCTAGATTACTCGGCGGGGGGCTTCGCCCCCCGTCCGATGCCTCCCCCAGGATTGCGCGGGCAAAGCCCGCGCTCGACGTCTCCGAGCAACGCGTCCGGACGACTCATCACGCCATTCCCCAACATGGTCCTAGATGATACCGCGTTCGGCCAGGCTCACGAACCGCCCGCGCCCGATGATGAGATGGTCATGCACCCGCAGGCCGAGGAGCCGCGCGCACTCGACGAGCTGGCGCGTGAGCCTGACGTCCTCCCGGCTCGGCGCCGGATCCCCGCTCGGGTGATTGTGCAGCAGGATGACGGAGGCGGCCGACTCGAGGATCGCCGGCTTGAAGACCTCGCGCGGATCGACCAGGCTGGCCGACAGGGTGCCCTCGGACACCACGCAGTCGCGCAGCAGCCCGTTCTGCGCGTCCAGCAGCGCCACCCGGAACACTTCGCGCTTGAGGTCCTCCATGAGGGGCCCGAACGCCGTGAAGACCTCGGCGGGAGTGGACAGGATCGTTCGCTGGCCGGGGGTCCGGGCCCTCAAGCGGCGACCCAGCTCGAACGCGGCGACGAGCCGCGCCGCCTTGACCGCTCCCACGCCGCGCTGGCGGGTCAGCTCGGCCGCCTCCCGCGACGCGACGTCGGCCAGAGAGCCGTAGGTCGCCAGCATCTCGCGGGCGATGTCGACGGCGCTCTTGTCGCGCGTGCCCGAGCCCAGCTGGAGCGCGAGCAGCTCGGCGTCGGCGAGCGCGCTCGGGCCCTTCCAGTACAGGCGCTCGCGCGGGCGCTCGCTGGTCGGCTCCCGATCCATGGTCGCCTCGTTGTCTAACGCCCCGGAGCGGAACGGTCAACGCCGACTCTTCGATACGCCGGATCCCGCGCTGGCCGGAGCCGGGCAATGACCCGCCGATCAGGGCCGGTGGATCGTGATCTCGCGAGGTTCGTCGCCGAGCCCGGCGATGTGCACGCGGATGGTCCGGCGCGGGAGCAGCGGCAGCAGCTGATCGGCCCATTCGATCACCGTCACGCCGCCTTCGTCGAAGAGCTCCGGCAGCCCGAGGTCCATCAGCTCCGTGAGGCTCTCGGTCCGGTAGGCGTCGACGTGATAGACGGGCAGCCGGCCGCGGTACTCGTTGATGAGCACGAACGTGGGGCTGGTGGCGTGGGTCGCGACGCCCAGGCCCCGGACCAGTCCCTGGATGAAGCAGGTTTTGCCGGCGCCGAGCTCGCCGGCCAGGGCGACGACGTCCCCCGCCTCGAGAGTTCGCCCCAGGCGCTCACCCGCGGCCTCCGTTTCGGCGGGGCTCCGGGCGACGAGCGCCGCCTCAGCCGTCATGGCCGGCGAGGGCGGTGAACGCCTCGGGCAGCGCGGCGATCACGTCGCTCGCAATCAGCGCCTCCTCGCCCAGGCGCGCGGCGGCGAGATCTCCGGCCCGGCCGTGCAGATACACCGCCGCCCGCACGGCGGCGCCCGCCTCCATCCCCCGCGCCAGGAAGGCCCCGACCATGCCGGTGAGGACATCGCCCGTGCCGCCGCTGGCCATCCCGGGGTTCCCCGTCGGGTTCACGTAGACCTCGCCCGAGGGCGCGGCGATCACGCTGCCGGCGCCCTTGAGCGCGACGTGAACGCGCTGGGATTTCGCGAACTCCCGCGCGGTGGCGATCCGGTCACACTCCACCTCCGCCACCTTCGTCCCCAGCATCCGCGCCATCTCGCCGGGATGGGGCGTGAGGCACCGCGGCGCCGGTGCGGCGCGTAGCGCCTCCAGGTGACCGCTCAGCGCGGTCAGCGCGTCGGCGTCGATCACCAAGGGCCGGTCGAGGTCACGCGCCAACTCGCGCGCCAGCGCCTGGGTCTCGGCGTCGAGACCGAGGCCGGGGCCCAGGGCGACGGCGTCGCGCGCCGCCGCCAGCCCGGCGATCACCCCTTTGGCCCCGAGCGCCACGGTCCGAGCGGCGGTCTCGGCGAGCGCCGCGGTCATCGCCTCCAGCAGGAGGCTCGCCACCACCGGCTGCTGGCTCACCGCCGTGGCCACGGTCACGAGTCCGGCGCCGCTCCTCATCGCAGCCCGCGCGGCGAGCGCCGCCGCGCCGGTCCTGCCGAGCGAGCCGGCGATGATCAGCAGATGTCCGTACGTCCCCTTGTGAGCCGCTCGCGGGCGCGGGGGAAGCAGCCGCGCGATGTCGCCGGGCTCGAGCAGGAACGTCGTGATGCCGCGGGCCACTTCGCTGACGGGGATCCCGATCGGCACCACCTTCACGCGACCCGCAAACTCCACGCCGGGGCCCGTCACCAGTCCCCGCTTGAGCCCGGCGAAGGTGACGGTCAGCGTCGCCCGGACCGCCGGGCCCGCCGGCGGGCCCCCATCGGCGGGCAGCCCGGAGGGAATGTCGAGCGCGACGACGGGACGACCGCTCACGTTGATGAGCTCGATCACGCGCGCGACCAGACCGCCCGGCGCGCCGCGGGCGCCGGTGCCCAGCAGGGCGTCGACGACGAGGTCGGCGCGACGGAGGTCGCTGGCCACGGCCGCGTCGTCCCCAACGCGGATGGGGCGGAGGCCGCTCCGCCGCAACTCGGCGAGCTTGACCCTGGCGTCTCCGCCGATCTCCTCCGGGGGTGCGGTCAACCACACCAAGGGGTGACAGCCGCGCCGCTTGAGCCACCTTGCGACGACGAAGCCGTCACCGGCATTCCCGCCTTTGCCGCAGACGATGGCGACGCGCGCCGTGCGCCTGGCGGAGCGCCGGGCCAACAGTCCGAGAATCTCCTCGGCGGCGCCGCGGCCGGCGTTCTCCATCAGAGTGGCGCCGGCGATGCCGAGCTCGGTGATGGCGCGCCGATCGAGGCGCCGCATCTCCTCGGCGGTGAAGATCGGCAGCACGGCGACTACGGCGCCGGCGGCAACGCCACCGCTTGAGTCAGGAAGTCGGCGAGGATCGCCGTGTACACCTCCCGCCACTCCGTACGGGCGGCGCGCGGCAGCTCGATGTGCAGCGCGCGCTCGGGCAATCTCAGAATCCCCACCCGCTTGGCGCCCGAGGCCGTGTAGAGCAGGCTATCGGCGGGCTCCACCCACACCTCGAGGCGCGGCGCCTCCGGCTGGCGCCCCAGGTGCGCATCGCGGACCAGCTCGAGCAGCGTGCGCAATTTGAGGGCCCGGTCGTGGTCGACTCCGACCGTCGCGACCTCGATCCGCGCGGCGGCCTCCCGCCGGTTGTTGCCGTGGATCTCCGCGTAGAAGGCCAGCGGCCCCTGGGCCGCCTCGCGCACCCGCTGCTCGTAGGCGTCGTACACGCGGCCGGCGTCGTCCGTGGCGACCTCCTCGCTCGGCGGTCGACCGGGCACACCCTCGAACGGACGGTTGACCTGGTAGCGGCGTCCGGGACCATCGCGGGGCTCGGGCTTCAGGGCAAACCCGGTCGCCACCACCAGGCCGAAGCCCGTGCGCCGGGCCAGCTCGGCGGCGATGTCGCCGGTGCGGGGATCGGAGGTGCCGTGCGGGGCCGCGATCACCACACCGGGTCGTCCCGGACGCACGGCGATGTAGCCGCGCGCGCCGTCCAGCGGGAGATCGACCGGGTGGGCCGCGCAACCATAGAGGAGGAGTGAGGCGGAAGTCACGCTAGCGAGGCGGCTGATGAGGAGACGGGCGCTCGCAGTCCAGTTCACCGATCGCCGTTCGAGCGCCGGCCTCGCCGCCGCAACCCACCTCTGGGGTGGTTCGGAGGGGGCCGCGAGGCCCCCTCCGACCAGGGATCTCGGAGGGCGCCTCGGCGGCCCCCTCCGACGAGGAATCGGCCACCAGCATGGCCTGGGCCATGGCGTAGTCGCCGTCGTGGGTGAGGGCCAGCAGCATGCGGCTGCCCCCACGGGCCAGGCCGATCTCGCGCGAGCGGCCCGTCAGCACGAGGACCGGAGCCTGCCCCCGCTCCCGCCGCACCTCCAGCTCGCGCCAGCGGATACCCAGGCGGAGCCCGGTGCCCAGCGCCTTGAGGGCCGCCTCCTTGGCGGCGAAGCGGGCGGCGAAGTGGGGCACGGGGTCGCGCCGAGCCCGGCAATAGGCGATCTCCTGGTCGGTGAAGACGCGGGTGAGGAATCGCTCCTGCCAGCGCTCGATGACTTCGCGCATGCGCGGCAAGTGGACCAGATCCACGCCGATGCCCCTGACGGTCACGACGCGCCGATCAGGTCGCGGATCACGCCCGCCAGCTCGTCGGCCATCGCCCGGATGCGCTGGCCGTCGGCGCCCTCGATCATGACGCGGGCGAGCGGCTCGGTGCCGGAGTAGCGGATGAGGATGCGACCGGCGCCGTCCATCTCGCGCTCGAAGGCGTGCACCCGATCGCCGAGGCCCGTTAGTGACTCGATCGGGGGCTTGGCGCGGACGGGAACGTTGACGAGCACCTGGGGAAACTTGGTGAGGCAGCCCGCCAGTGAGGCCAGGGACTCCCCGGTGTCCCGCATCACGCTGAGAAGCGCCAGCGCCGAGAGGATGCCGTCGCCCGCCGGCGAGTGGTCGAGGAACAGCAGGTGCCCCGACTGCTCCCCGCCGAGATTGGCGCCGCGTCGCTGCATCTCCTCGTAGACGTGGCGGTCGCCGACCTGCGTCTTCACCACCTCGATGCCGGCGGCGCGCAGCGCCTGGTCGAGGCCGAGATTGGCCATGACCGTCGTCACCACCAGGTTGCCCTTGAGCCGCCCGTGGCCGGCCAGATGGCGGCCGGCGATGGCGAGCGCGTAATCGCCGTCGCGGATCTCGCCGGCATGGTCGACGGACATCAGGCGGTCGCCGTCGCCGTCGAAGGCGAACCCCACCGCGGCGCCGACGGAACGGACCTTCTGCTGGAGGGCGGCCGGGTAGAGCGCCCCGGAGCCCGCGTTGATGTTGGTGCCGTCCGGATGGGCGCCGACGGCCACGACCTTGGCGCCGAGCCGCCGGAAGGTGCGCGGCGCCACGCGGTACGTGGCGCCGTGGGCGCAGTCGAGCGCGATCGTCATTCCCGCGAGGTCGAGCGGAAAGCAGCGACAAAGATAGTCGACGTAGTACGCCTCGGCCCGGCCGTAGGACACCAGCCGGCCGATGCCGGCACCGCGGGCGCGCGGCGTCCGATCGTCGCCCTGAAGCCCGGCCTCGATCTCCTCCTCCCAGGCGTCGGGGAACTTCGTTCCCTCGGAGGAGAAGAGCTTGATGCCGTTGTCCTCGAACGGGTTGTGGGAGGCCGAGAGCACGATGCCGCCGTCGGCGGCGAGCGCCCGCGTCAGCAGCGCGATCCCCGGGGTCGGCAGCACTCCGACCGCGAAGCAGTCGCCGCCGGCGCCGAGCACGCCTGCCGTCAGCGCCGATTCCAGAAGGGGCCCCGAGCGCCGAGTGTCACGCCCGATCACGAGCCGGACGCGCTCGACGCCGCGCTCGGCCCGAAGCGTGGCCACCAGCTGCCGCCCCACGCGGCAGGCGAGGTCCGGCGTGAGCGGCTCCTCGTTGGCCACGCCGCGAATGCCGTCGGTGCCGAACCAGCGGGTCACGAAAGGCTCCCGATCTCCTCGCGTCTCGATTGTAGAACGAACCCCCGCTCCCGGCCGCCGGTCATCGGATCCCCGCCCGGCGCATCCGCTCGGCCACGCGCACCGCGTCCAGCGTCTCGGCGACGTCGTGCGTCCGGATCAGGGCGGCGCCGTTGAGGACGGCGACCGTCGTCGCCGCCAGCGAGCCCGCCAGGCGCTCCTCCGGGCGGTCGCGCCCGGTGATCGCTCCGATGAACGACTTGCGCGAGACGCCGACACAGAGGGGGCGCCCGAGCGCGACGAGGGACCCGAGACCCGTCAGCACCTCCACGTCCCACTCGTCCCACGGCACCGGCTCGTCGCGGAAGAACCCGAGCCCGGGATCGAGCACGACATGCTCGTCGGGGATCCCCGCCGCCCGCGCCCGCTGCCGAGCGCGCGCGAGCAACGCCTTCACGCAAGCCACGGGGCCGGCGCCGGGCGGCGGGGGCCCGTGCGAGACCCCTTGGAGTCTTGGCGGTCGAGCATGGGCCCCCGCCCCCGGCGTCTCCGGGGACGCCATGAGGATGAGCGCCGCCCCGCGATCGCGCGCCAGCCTCGGCATCTCGGGGTCGCGGAGACCGCTGACGTCGTTGATGACCCGCGCGCCGGCGTCGAGCGCCGCCCGGGCCACGCGGGCCCGCGCCGTGTCGGCCGAGATCGGCACCGGGACCTTTCCGGCCAGCGCCTCTACGGCGCGCGCGAGCCGGTCGCGCTCCTCGTCCTCGCCGACCGCGGTGGCCCGATAGGGCGCGGTCGAGCGGGCGCCCACGTCGATCAGGGCCGCGCCCGCCTCGACCATGGCCAGCGCCGTGCTCACGAGATCGGCGGCGAACCGATGGACGGACCCCGCGTAGAACGATTCGGGGCTGACGTTGAGCGCGCCCATGAGCACCACCGGCGTGTCCGCGCCGACGGGAACTCCTGCGAGGATGGCCGCTGCCACTCCGCCGTCAGGCTGGTGCCGGAGCTTCCTGGAACGGCCGCGTGCGGAGGATGCGCGCGATCTCCTCGCCGTCGAGGGACTCGCGCTCGAGCAGCGCGCGGGCGAGGGCGTGCAGCTTCTCGATGTTCTCCTCGATGATCTGGCGGGCGCGGGTGGCGCACTCCACCACGATCCGCGTGATCTCGGAGTCGATGACGAGCGCGGTCTCCTCGCTGTAGTCCTTCGGACGCGCCACCTCGCGCCCGAGGAAGATGTGCTCCTCGTTCTTGCCGAAGGTCAGCGGCCCGAGCTTGTCGGACATGCCCCATTCGCACACCATCTTGCGGGCCATCTGCGTCGCCTTCTCGAGGTCGTCGCCCGCGCCCGTCGTCTGCTGGTGCAGCACGACCTCCTCGGCGGCGCGGCCGCCGAGCAGGATGGTGATGCGGTTGGTCAGGTACTCCCGCGAGTAGTTGTACTTGTCGTCCAGCGGGAGCTGCTGGGTGAGGCCCAGCGCGCGCCCGCGCGGGATGATGGTGACCTTGTGGATGGGGTCGGTGCCCGGCAGGAAATCGGCGACCAGGGCGTGCCCGGCCTCGTGGTAGGCGATCGTCCGCTTCTCGGTGTCGCTGATGATCATGGAGCGGCGCTCGACGCCCATCAGGACCTTGTCCTTGGCGTTCTCGAAGTCAAGCATCTCCACGAACTTCTTGTTCATGCGCGCCGCCAGGAGCGCCGCCTCGTTGACGAGGTTGGCCAGGTCCGCGCCCGAGAAGCCGGGCGTGCCGCGGGCCAAAACCTTGAGGTTCACGTCGGGCGCCAGCGGGATCCGCCGCGCGTGGACGCGCAGGATCTCCTCGCGGCCTTTCACGTCGGGCCGCGGCACCACGACTTGTCGGTCGAAGCGCCCGGGCCGGAGCAGCGCGGGATCGAGGACGTCGGGCCGGTTGGTGGCCGCGATGAGGATGACACCCTCGTTGGTCTCGAACCCATCCATCTCGACCAGGAGCTGGTTCAGCGTCTGCTCGCGCTCGTCGTGGCCGCCGCCCAGCCCCGCCCCCCGGTGGCGGCCCACCGCGTCGATCTCGTCCATGAAGATGATGCAGGGCGCGTGCTTCTTGCCCTGCTCAAAAAGATCGCGCACGCGCGACGCGCCAACACCGACGAACATTTCAACGAAGTCGGATCCCGAAATCGAGAAAAACGGGACATTCGCTTCGCCAGCGATGGCTTTTGCTAAGAGCGTTTTCCCGGTGCCGGGCGGCCCCACCAGCAAGACACCCTTGGGGATCTTGCCGCCCAGCTTCTGGAACTTCTGCGGGTCCTTCAGAAAATCGATGATCTCCCGCAGCTCTTCTTTTGCTTCATCGACACCGGCAACATCTTGGAAGGTCACTTTGTTTTGTTTCTCGGAAATCAACCGTGCTCTCGCCTTCCCGAAACTCAGCGCCTTGGCGCCCCCTCCCTGCATCTGGCGCATGAAGAAGATCCACACGCCGATGAACAACAGCATCGGCACCCACTGGAGGAGAACGGCGAACCACGACGGGTTAGCGTCCGGTGGCTTCACGGCGATGCGGACGCCCCGCTCGCGGAGCATCTTGATCAGGTCCGGGTAGTCGACGATGTACGTGGTGCGGCGGGCCTGGGTATCGTCCCTGAGCGCGTAGGTGACGAGGTTGCCGCGGATCAGCACCGACTCGACGCGGTTCTGCTCGACGGCCTTCAGGAAGTCGGAGAAGTTCGGCTGCTCCTGGCCGCTCTGCTGGGCGCCCTGGAAGACGGTGAACAGGAGGATGACGATGAGGCCGATCACCATCCACAGGGCGAGGTTTTTGTAGACCTGATTCATGTGGCCTCGATTATAGCACCAGGCCGGCCATGACGCGCCGCGGCGGGCGCGCCGACTAGCGGTCTGTCGGGAAGTGGCGCGCGATCGCTGCGACCACTGCTCTCCGGTTCGAGCGCCGGCTCCGCCGGCGCAATCGTTTCGGGGGGAGGCTTCGGAGGGGGCCGTCGAGGCCCCCTCCGAAGAACTAGCGGATGGTGACGTAGGAGGGGAACTGGCGCTCGGTGCTCAGGCGCTCGGCCATCTCGCGCGCCTCCTCGCGGGAGGCGAACGCTCCGACGCGGACGCGATAGCGCGCGCCGGACACTCCCTCCAGCTCGGCGACGTACGCCTCATGGCCGGCGTCAGCCAGCAGGGCGCGCATCGCCTCCGCCTGGGCGCGTGTCTTGAACGCGCCGACCTGGATCGTGAAGCGACGGTCGGCCGCCGGCCCAGGCTCAGGAGGCGGCGGCTCCCCGCTGGGCGGGGGCGGCGCCTCGAGCTTGGGCGCTTCCGCCTTCTTCGGCCGCGGGACGGGCGGGGGGGCCGTCAGCGGCGCGGTGAGCTCCTGGTAGAAGGTGAGTACCGGTGCGGGCTCGGATGCGCGAGAGCGCTCGCCGAGCCGCGCCTCCCGGCGCGCGGCGGCCTCGCGCTCGGCCCGCGCCACCGCCCCGCTCCCGAGCGAGGGCAGCAGCCGGGGCCAGTGGCGCCCGACAAAGACCCCCGCCCCGAAGGCGACGCCGAGCACCGTCACGAGCCCGAGGATGACGAGGAACGAGCCGGCCCGATTGGACTCGGGCGGGCGCCGCTTCATCACATGCTCTCCGGCGCGCTGACGCCGAGCAGGTCCAGGCCGCTGTGGAGCACCTGGCCCACGGCGGTGCAGAGGGCCAGGCGCGCGAACATCAGCCCCTGGTCGGGCTGAATCACCCGGTGGGACTTGTAGTACGGGTGGAAGAGACCCGCCAACTCCCCGAGCCAGTAGGCGACCCGGTGCGGCTCCAGCGCGTGAGCGGCGCCGGCGACGAGCGCAGGGTATTGCACGAGCCGCTTCATCAGCGCCCGCTCCTCCGGCAGCGTCAAGGCGCTCAGATCGATCTCGCTCCAGGGCGGCACGCGGATCCCCTGCTCCGCCACCTGCTTCCAGATGGACCGGATGCGGGCGTGCGCGTACTGCACGTAGTACACGGGGTTCTCGGTGGACTGGCGGGTGGCCAGGCCGAGATCGAACTCCAGAGGGCTGTCATGGCGGCGCGTGAGGAAGGTGAAGCGCGCGGCGTCGCGGCCCACCTCCTCCAGCAGCTCCTCCATCAGCACGAACTCGCCCCGGCGCTTGGACATGCGCACGGGCTGGCCGTCGCGCAGCAGGGTGACGAGCTGCACGATGAGCACCTCGAAGGTACCGGGCGGATGCCCGAGCGCGTCCATCGCTGCGCGCAGCCGCGGGACGTAGCCATGGTGATCGGGACCGAAGAGGTCGATCACGCGATCGGCGTCCGAGAACTTCAGGTAATGATGGTTGGCCAGGTCGACCGCGAAGTAGGTCAGCTCGCCGGTGGAGCGCCGGAGCACGCGGTCCTTGTCGTCGCCGAACTCCGGCGAGCGGAACCAGAGGGCGCCTTCGTGCTCATGCGTGAGCCCGCGAACGGCCAGCTCCTCGAGCGCCTTCTCGGGCAGGTGCCGCCCCCGGACGTCCCGCTGCTCCGAGGTCCAGAGGTCGAACTCGGCGCCGTAGTCTCGCAGGACCGCGCGCTGCCGATCGACGATGCGTGCGACCGCCCAGCGGCCGAAGTGCTCCACGATGCCCTCCCCGGTCGCGTGGGGGGCAAGCCGCGCCTCGAGCTCCTCACGGGTGCCGATGCGCTGCTCCTTGAGGTACTCGGCGGCCAGCTCGATCAGGTACTCGCCCGGATAGCCGTTCTCGGGCAACGGAGCGTCGTCGCCGAGCGCCTGGCGCACCCGCGCCTCGAACGAGCGCGCGAGTGCCTCGAACTGGGTGCCGGCGTCGTTGATGTAGTACTCGGTCGTGACGCGGGCGCCCTGGGCGCGCAGAAGCCGGGCGAGCGAGTCGCCGACCGCCGCCGCGCGCCCGTTGACGATCACCAGCGGGCCCGTCGGGTTCGCCGAGACGAACTCCAGCCGGATCCGCGTCCCCTGCAGGCTCTCGCCGCGACCGTAGTGGGCGCCGGCAGCCAGGATGTCGCGGAGGGCCTGGGCACACCACGCCGCCGAGAGCACCACGTTCAGGAACCCGGGGCCGGCGACCTCCAGGCGTTCCACCTCGGGCAGCGGCGGGAAGTGCTTCACGATGAGCTCGGCGATCTGGCGCGGCGACCGGCGGGCGGTCTTGGCCAGAACCATGGCGGTGTTCGTCGCGTAGTCACCGTGCTCCG